>CADCCR010000155.1 GCA_902799985.1 uncultured Bacteroidales bacterium
GGTGAGGCTCATGCCGCATAGAAGTGTTGCAAATGCAAGGTGTAGCTTTGCCATATTATTTATATTATATTATATATAATGTATAGTTCAGAAACAATAGCCGAGATGTATGCCGCACTCGCGCACTCCTGGGAACTTGCTGTTGTCGCGGAAGTCGCGTGAGTAGCTAACGCCCAGATAGAAGCGGTTCAGGTAGAACCGTAGTCCAGCCTGCCATGCCACTTGGAAGCGTTGCCAACCATCGTCGCCACAGAGGTTGGTGCTGCCTTCGCCGGAATAGTCGCGAGCTGCAGCTATGGCGCGGACAGATGCTCCGGCAAATGGGGCTATGGCGTAGTCCTTCTTGCTGGAGAGGTAGATCTTGTAGAGGACGTTGACGGGGATGCGGAAGGTGAGGACGAATGCTTCGTCTCCGCCTCTTGCCCACGAGAACTTGATGTTAGCCCCAGCTTCCACGAAGTAGGGCTTCTCCTCCACAACCTGAATGAGACGGTTGTAGCCCATCAGGAACTCGTTGAAAAGCATGCGGCTGTCTTCGCCGACCTTGTAGCGTGAAGGGGAGTATTGCAGATAGACTGCGTTCTTGTATTCCTTGTGTTGCGGCTTAGGTGTCTCTACCTCAACCGAATCCAAGCTCCATTCCTCTACCTCGTAGCTGTCGTCGAACTGTGCCTGTATGTTGAGTGACAGGCAAGACATGACGAGCAAGGCAAGTGTCTTGCTGACGGTTCTCATGATTCCTTTGGGCTAAAGAGTTAATTATCGTTTGGGTGGGTCTCTCTCCACCTACGAGCGCTTTGTGACGTAGATGTGCGTCACGATGCCTGCAATGATGATAATCAGAGCGCCGATGTTGTAGAAGTTGTAGTCTACGAAGTCAGCGAAGTAACTAATGATGAGCATCAATGCGCCGAGTACGATGAGGATAATCCCCAGATTCTTTTTGTTCATAATTGTGTATGTTGTTATAGTTGTTTTTTATTTGTTTGTATGGTATCCTTGCTTGTTTGCTTTGCAAAGTTACACATATTTTCCATATCTGCGAAGCGCAGGCCGAAGAAAAGTGCTATTTATTTCTGTTTTTATCGGTTTTCTCTGTCAGTTTCCAGCCCTTAGGCCATTCTCTCACCATTGCCACCATTTCTTCTTGGGCTTTTCCACTACCTCGCCCATGTGCTCCATGAGGACCTGTTCGTAGGTCTTCCGCTCGGTTATCATCTGGTAGATTGTCCCCCAGTCGGGCAGACCCCCCACATTGCGGTCGTCAATCCAGACGTCGGCCTTTATCTTGCGGCTGAAGGTTTGGTTCTTTTCGAGGTCTTCTTCGGGAAAGTCCTTGTTGACGGCATAGAACTCCACTCCGCGCTGGCGGCACCATTCCACGGCATCATCAAGCAGTTTTCCCTCGCGCACACTCCAGAGGATTAGTTTGTGACGGTCCTCGATGAGCATCCTCAGGGTCTGTGTGGCGAAGGGCAGTTCCTTGCCAATCTCGGGGTAACGGTGTTCTACGATGGTTCCGTCGAAGTCTACTGCTATGGTCATAATTATGTAGGTGTATAGTCTTGATATTGTTGCTTTTTCCCTGCAAAGATAATAAATAATTGACAAATTAGCATGAAAAAACAAAAAAAACATCGTGTAAAGGCGTGAATCTCGCTAAAAAGCGTTACCTTTGTGCTCACAAAACATAATATAAGTAATGAAAAAGTATGCTTCTCTCTTGCTCGTGCTTCTGGCAATGCTGTTGTCGACGAGCTGTGTTTCTACAAAGAAAATAGTGTATTTCCAGGACTCCGACCAGGTGTTCCGTCAGGCTCAGCAGATACTTCAGCAGTATGAGATGCGCCTGAAGCCAGCCGACCAGGTGTACATCAAGGTCACTTGCAGCGAGCCCGACCTGCTCTCCATCTTTGCCCAGGATGTTGTCATGGGTACTGCCGGAGGCGGAGCCAGCACCAGTTCCTCTTCCTACCTCAACTCATCCGGCAACATGACCAATGCCTATGGCTATACGGTCACCAACGACGGCTATGTGATACTGCCGGCTGTGGGACGTGTCAGCGTGGCTGGTTGCACAATGGACGAGGCTGCCCGACTCATCGAGAAGAGCATCATCGACGCCAATCTCATCAAAGACCCCGAGGTGACCGTCCTGCTGCTTAATGCCCGCGTTGCTGTCCTGGGTGCTGTCAAGGTCCCGCAGGTAGTGAACCTGACCAGTGAGCGCAACACCATTCTCGATGTCCTTTCCCGTTGTGGTGACATCGGCGACACAGGCCTTCGTCAGAGGGTGACACTTTATCGCGAGGAGAACGGCGAGCGCAGGAAGTATTCCATCGACCTCACTACCAGCGATGTGTTCCAGAATCCTGCTTACTATGTGCAGCAGAACGACCTGATTTACGTTGAGCCCAACAAGAGCCAGAGTATCAAGAGCAGCGCCTTCTACACCTTCCTCGGTGCAGGTGCCAGCATCATCAGCGTCATCTCCTCTATCGTATCTATCGTGATATTGGTGACGAAGTAACAGACTTCGCCTAAATGGACTCGTGCTCCCATTCCTGAGGGGCAACGGAAGAGATATCGAAACCATCCAGCCAAAGGCCTGCGGAAACACTTCGCAGGCCTTTTCTGTTCAGGTAGGTTGAGGGAATACCTCTGACGAGCAGACACTTGTGGAAGTGGCTGGTGTTGGTGGGCAACGACAGACTCTTCCTCCATTTGTCCGTGGAAAGTTCCACAGGGATGCAGCGAGCAGTATCGCAGCAAAGGGAATCGGAGGCAAGCAGGATGTTGCTTTGGTTGCTGGCGTCGATGTTGAACTCGGCAGCGCTCATGGCTCTTCGGGCCGTTCCTGCCAAGTAACCAATCACCCACACAGGTTCCTCCCCCGAGAGGGACAGCGAGCGGATATTGCTGATGGTGAAGGGACGTTCCATAGTGCCTTCGCCGATGCCGACGATGGTGACTGTCTCTTCCGATGCTTCACCTGTTCCGGCACCATCAGGGTCGGCTGTCAGGTCGATTTTCTGGCAGCAGACCAGCAGCAGACAGAGCAGAACCAGACTATTCTTCCTCCGTGAAAGCATTCAGTATGTTCTTGCACACCTTGGGCAGATTGTATTGGTAGTAGAAAGCGTCGCAGCCGATTATTATGTACACCAAACCGACGAAAATGCCCCAGGCAAGCAGTACAATCATTAAAGTATTCATAACTTTTAGCTAAATCTATGGCAAAGATACACAAAAATCCGAGAATATTGTATAACTTTGTAGGCAGAATTATAAAATAACACACAAAATGTCTACTCTACATTCCTTCCGGAGCCTGTACAGGCACGTTTCCCCTCTGTTCTTCTTCCTTGCAGCCGCTTTTCTTCCCCTGTTCTCCTCCTGCCAGTCGGCTGCCGACGAGACTATGCCGGCAAATGGCGAAGATGACCTCTGCACAATCAGCTTCACCGTCAGCAACTACCAGCAAATAAGCTTCGACGACCTCTCCGGGGAGGGGGCAACGAGGGCTTCAGAAACAGTTGTCATGACTTTGGCCAATTTGTCGCTCACTGTATTCGATGCAGAAACGAACAAGATTGTCACTCCGACAATACTTCACAAGAGCTCAGATTATGAAAACAATGGTGAGACGGCAAAGACTTTCCCCCTGTTCTCCGTGACGCTCCCGCATGGAAAGTACCGCGTGGTCATCCTTGGCTACAATGGCTCGCGAGCTTGCCAAATAGCTTCTGCCAGCCAAATCAGTTGGGACGGAGGCTACGTGCCGCATACTTTCCTTTATAGCGAAGAGCTGACGGTCGACAAGAATACGGCTCTCGACCAGAAGATATCGCTTCGCCGCGTGGTATCGGCCTTTCGCCTGACTGCCGAAGATGCCATTCCTGCTGAGCTCAAGAAGATGCGCTTTGTTAGCTCGGCTGGTGGCACGATGTTGGATGCCACTACGGGCTTCACCCCTCAGAGCACGGGCTATAACTATGACATTAGTGTACCGACTAAAAGCATAGGCGTGAAGAATATTGAGTTCACCGTTTACCTTTTCCTGACGGGACAGGAACAGAAGACCGACTATACCGTTCAGGCTCTTGGAACAAGCGAAAAAGTGCTCTATGAAAAGCACTTTGCCGATGTGCCCCTCCGCATTAATACTTTGACAACGTGGAAGGGAGAGGTGTTCAAGGAAACGCAGGACGACGAGCCGCAGAACCTGGGATTCAACATCGAATGGGACGTCCAATGGACGGATACGATTAGTTTGAATGATTAGGTCCTAAGCCTTCTGAACTTCGATTGATTCTTCAAGGCGCCAGTCAGCAGACGTGTCAGAACTTCAGTCGGCAGTCGATGCCGACTTGCAGGGGTGTGCCGAGCTGCGAGAGTGTGCGTGTACGGGGTGCTGTGGCGACGAAGCAGAAGGCATCGTAGTGTGTGTCGGTCAGGTTATTGCCCCAAAGGGAGAGCTCCAGGCCATTGTGGCGAACAGAGAGACGGGCATCGAGCAGCGCATAGAACGGCTGTGAGAGGTCGTTCTCCCGTGTCCAGTAGATGCGTCCGTTACCCTTGCCGATGGCTCCGAGTGTAATGTCCTGCATCCAGCCACGCGTGTGCCAGGTGTACTCAGCCCCCACCGTCATGGTGTGCCTCGGAGCGAAGGGAACGCGGTAGTCATCCGGGTGCTCCTCATTGCCTGAGTTGCGAAGTGTGGCATGTGTGAAGCCGTAGGATGCGTTTACGCTAAGTGCATCGGTGACAGCAGCTTGCAGCGAAGCTTCCATGCCGATGCTGCGACGCTTGTTGGCATTGATGGTCACGCGTCCCAGTCCGCTCTCTGCCATCTGACTGATTTGCAGGTCGCGTGTCTCTATCCAGAAGGCTGCAAGGTCTGCCTTCAGGCGTCCGTCGAACAGATTCAGGTGGGTGCCTATCTCATAGTTCCATGAGGTCTCGGGCTTGTAGAAGGTTTCCTTCGGAACATCAGGCTCATCAACTGTAGGCATACCACCGCGAATCAGTCCCATTATCATGTCCACATGTCCGGCTGGGACATAGGGGTTGTGGCCGAAGAGGTTTGTCAGGTAGGCTTCTGTGCCTGCATCGATGGCCTGCATCATGCTTCGGCGCAGCTCCACTTGCAGCAGGTCGCTGAACTGTTGCACATTGTATCCGCCAGAGCGATAGCCACGGCTCACCGAGGCAT
>CADCCR010000156.1:0-9212 GCA_902799985.1 uncultured Bacteroidales bacterium
AGTTGAAAAAGTGAAAAGGTAAAAAGAAAAGGTAAAAAAGAGAAAAGGTAAAAAAGTAAAAGGTAAATATGAGACAAACAATCATCGCGTGCCTTCTGTTCATAGCGGCAGGGACGGCACAGGGAAAGCAAATCGTGTGGGAGCAGCCCACTACGGAGTTCAGTACAAGCTACGGCGACGGCTTCTTCAATTTGGCTCTCGACATCACGAAGGTCGAGCTGAAGGAGAACGAGACGCTCGTCTATATGACAGTCAGCCAGCGGTCGGACTTCGATGACTATTGGTTCCAGTTCGCCAGCGGCTCTTATCTGAAGGCTGATGGCAAGCAGTACGCCATCACATCCGCCGACGGCATACAGCTCGACACGCACCAGCAGACGGGCCCCGACGGCACAAGCGACGTCGTGCTCCACTTCGAGCCGCTGCCCCTATCGACCAAGTCGTTCGACTTCACCGAGGGAGACTTCAGCGGCGCATGGTCCATCACGGGCATCAAGCCTGTGGAAGAACGCTGGCGACAACTGCTGCCTTCCTACTGGCGCGACGCTGAGGGCGACTGGAAGATTGCCTTCCTCGAGGACCAAGCCATTTATGATTGCCGGTTCTGGCGTTACAAGAAGCTCGACATCAACCAGAAGACGGGCGAGGCAGAAATGATTCTATCGTCCGAAACGGATGATATAAAGGTCATTGTTGGCAAGGACAAGAAGGGCAAGCGCACCATTCAGATAGGCGACCAGAAGGCTTCATACAGCATGATAACCAGCCGCTTCATGCCCGACTACCCGCAAAAGGACACGCGCACGGACTTCGTAGATACCGATTACAAAGCAGACACGGTGACGGTCGTCGGTTGGATAAAGGACATGCCGGACAAGTACAAGGGCGAGAAGACCTTCGAGTTCGCCTATAATAACCTCTATACGGGGGACGAGGAATCAGTCTATGCTGACCTCGACGAACAGGGACGCTTCAAGGTCAGCTTTCCGCTGCTGAACAGCACGGGGTTCTTCTGCGACTGGTCGCGCTGCTTCATGCGGACGATGCTCGAGCCGGGCAAAACCTACTTCCTGCTCTACGACTTCAAGGAGGGACGCCGCTACTTCATGGGCGACGACTGCCGCCTGCAAAACGAGCTCTTCAAGTTCCCCGTGGACTGGCAGACAGTAAGCATGGCTCGCGAGGATAAAGATTTCGACAGATACATCGCCTCTACCGACAGCCTGTTGCAAACTCAGTTCGCAAAGCAGGAGCGTCTATTCGAGGAACATCCCTCGCTCTCCAATCGCTACAGGCAATATCGCCGGGGCAACACGCTTTGGCAGCAGGCATTCTACTTCGGCCAGGCTCGCTTCCGCGGCGAAAACAGCCGATTCCCCGAGGTTGCACGCCGGTATGCATACAACACCTTCTGGACGAAGCTCGAGTCTCCCTTGACGCTTCACCGTGAGACACAAATGTTCCTGCGAGACTATCTTGGTGATGCTGTCGTGCCGGTCAGCCGCACTTTCAGGATGAACTACCTCGACCACCTCGGCGAGATAGCCGAGAATGACGAGGAGCTTGACGTCCTGAACCGTTGGAAAGAGTGGGCGAAAGCAGCGAATGAAGCCATAAATATGGCTTCTACACAGGAGGAGAAAAAGCGTATCGCCGATGAAGAGAATACGAAGAATGCGGACCTCATCCAGGCTTTTGAGAGAATTCTCAACAGTCCAAGGGTAGAGAAGTTCTTTTCAGGCAAGTCGCTCCTCTCCAATATGAAGGATCAGGCGCACCGCCTCGACTCGCTTGGCGCCGAGCCGTTCCTGAAGAGCCTCTGGCTCACGCAGCAGGTTTATGAAGAGCTCGAGCACGACCGCGTCTCGCTGCTCCCCGAGGTGCTCGACTCCTTGAAGGCGATGATAGGTAATCCCATCGGCATCGAGATGATTGAAAAGAAGAACGACTACTACATTGCCCTTGAGAACCGCGAGTTCGACAAGCTCGTGCTCAAGTCGTCGGACGACGTGAAGGACCTCACCGAAGGCGAGGCTTTGCTGCGGAAACTCCTGGAACCCTACAAGGGAAAGTTCGTGCTGCTCGACGTCTGGGGCACTTGGTGCGGACCTTGCAAGGAGGCTCTCTCCCATAGTCAAGAGGAGTATGAGCGTCTGAAAGACTTCGACATTGCGTTCCTCTACCTTGCCAACCGCAGCCCTCAGGAGTCGTGGGAGAACGTCATCAAGGAGTACAACGTCAGCGGAGACAACGTGGCGCACTACAATCTGCCGTCCGAGCAGCAGAGCGCCATCGAGCGTCACCTCGACATCCGCGCCTTCCCGACCTACAAGCTCTTCGACCGCAACGGCAACATGCTCGACCTGGACATCGATGCGCGCGACCTCGACGACCTCGTCAAACTGCTGAAGCAGATGCAGTAAACCATACTCTTAAAGAGGACGCGTCAGGCGCGGACACTCCTTAACTCCTCAACTCCTTAGACAAAAGAAATCCTTCATATCCGTGGTCTAAGGAGTTGAGGAGGAAAGGAGTTTTTTTTGTCACACAGAAAGAATTATCCTTAACTATTGCTGTCCGGGGAAAAGCACCGAAGGTGCGAAAGACCACAGACGGGGGTGCTAACTCCCGGGACTATGTCATTTAGTATATCTAAGCCCTGGAAGGGCGACAGAATATGTAATTGGTTTAACTACAACTTGCTTTAGGGCTCTGTCGTCCTTTCAGGACTTTCCCTTTCATCGCACCATTACCGGGGGTTAACACCCCCGTCTGTGGTCTGTCGTCTCTTCGAGACTTAAGTAAGCCCTCATAAGCTGCTATTCGTCAGAATCGCCGATGGGAAAGGACCTAAAAGGAAGAGAGAGAAATTTTCCCTGGACAGCAATAATTCTAAACCACGAATTGCACGAACAATTTCTTCCAGCGCGGACACTCCCTCACTCCTCTACTCCTTAGATATAAGAAATCCGTGCAATACGTGGTCTAAGGAGTTGAGGAGGAAAGGAGTTTTTTTGTCACACAGAAAAAACAGAAAGAATTATCCTTAACCACGAATTGCACGAACATTTTTCTTCCAGCGAGGACACTCCTTAACTCCTCAACTCCTTAGACATAAGAAATCCGTCAAATCCGTAGTCGTTGATGATGGCGCCGTTTATTTTTGTGTCAGTTTGCATGCATAGTTCGTTGCTGCGTCGCGACAAAGCAATTGCTGCATGGCGACAAAGCAATTGCTGCATCGCCATGCAGCAATCAACTTGGTCTGAAAAGTCTGAAAGGTTCACCTTAGTAGATTCCTTAATAATCCTTAAAAGTTCACCCTTCAGGTTATATAAAACGGTTCGTGAAGGGTATTAATAGTGATAAGAATTATGAATTAAGAATTAAGAATTATGAAAAAGGTTTCTTTAATGACATTGCTCGCAACCCTTTGTCTGGCAGGTTGCGTGGAGACAGAGACAAGGACATCGACCGAGATAAAGGTTGTGGGAGAATTGGGCGAACCCAAGCCCATCTACCTCAACACTTTCGGCAAGCTAAGTCCTATTCAGCAAGCACAAAGTGTCGAAGACAGTATCATCACATTTGTACTTGATACGACAGAGGCATTTGTGGTCGTGATTGACCGCTGCATCGACAAAAGCAGCCCCTTGGTTTGTTCCGTTATTGCCGACGGTAAGCCTATCGAGGTAACCATAAAGGATGGCGTGGGCGAAATAACAAAAGGCTCCGAACAGAACATGAAACTGGCCGAGGCTCGCAGCAAAATGAGAGACCTGGAAAGCCAAAAAGACGACCTCAGGAATGAGTACAGGGCTTTGCGCGAGAGGTATGGCGAGGATATTCCCGAAGTGGCGGAAGCCGATGCAGACAGGCGTTGGGAGGCCATAGAAGGGGAGATAAAAGACACCTACACGCAGGCCATCCTGAATAATGCAGACAATCTGGTGCCCATCTACTTCCTTTGCAAATTTGCAAACGACCTCGGACTGGAGTTCCTCGAGAGCTTCATGGCTGACTACAAATACAAAGACCACAAGCAACTGGAAGGTGCCGAGGTTGTGGACTTCGTGGCTAAAGACCTCGAGGGCAGAGAGTGCCACCTGACCGACTACGTTGGCAAGGGCAAATATGTGCTTGTTGACTTCTGGGCGAGCTGGTGCGGCCCCTGCTGCGCAGAGATTCCCAACATAAAGGCAAACTACGAAAAGTACAAAGAGAAAGGCTTCGAGGTGGTAGGTGTCTCACTCGACTACAAACAGGAGGATTGGGAGAAGAGAGTCCAGGAACTTGGCATCACCTGGCCCCAGATGAGCGACCTGAAGGGTTGGGACAGCGATGTCTGCGGCCTCTACAACATTTTTGCAATTCCTCAGGTTCTTCTTTACGACCCCAATGGAAAGGTTATCGCAAACCCTTGGTTGCATGGCGAGGCATTAGGCCAAAAGCTCGCGGAAATCTTTGAATAGTCGAGAGAAGAAGGAAAAAGCCTGACCTCGATGAGAAGGATATTTGATGTGACGAAACACAACGTGCCACGTTGGCAAACATAACGTGCCTAAATGAACAACAAAGCGTGCCTAATTCGATGATTAGGCACGCTTTGTTTATACACGCTCCATTCCTTATTCGAAGAAGCCGAAGCCTGCGATGGCTGTCAACATGCGCTCGATGTAGTCCTGCGACGTGGTGCTCCAGTAGAAGCCCAAGCGGTGGAGAACCTCCGAGGTGTAGTTGTTCTGGCGGTCCACCATGGCCGACTTCTGTCCGTGGGCCATGTCCTTGTATGTCAACATACTGGACAGCGCCTTTGCCTTCTGCGGGTCACTCTTCGCTTCCTCCATCACGTCCTCGAACTCCTGCGGGTCAACGAACCGGATACCGCCGGTAATCTTGCCCAGCTGGGTAAGGATGTCGCCCATCAACTCGACGTGATTGTTGTAGGGATGGAAGACAACACACTCCTTGGGCGTCGATGCGAGCAGTACGATGGCACGCGCCGTCTCGTTGATAGGCGAGAACTCAGCGAGCACGTCATAGACTGAATACGGGCAGCAGCCAAGCATGTTATAGACACGTATGCGGCCCATGTAGCTGTTCGACTGGAAGTTCACCTGGAACTCACCATCGGTGCTTCGGGCTGCGAGGTTGCCCACGCGCATAATCTTGGCGTTGAGTCCGTGCAGGGCAACCGCGTCGAGGATGATGCGGTCGGCCATGAACTTGGAGTACGTGTACTGGTTGCCCAGGTACTGTCCGAAGTAGAGGCGCTGCTCGTTGAGCAGTACATCGGCAGCCGGATAGCCGTTGATGGAGGTTCCGCCCACGCTGGTCGTGGAGACATGGACAAGGCGTGCGCCCGTCTTCAGGCAGAACTGATGGCGGCTCTGAGCACTTTGCAAAGGGTGATGGTGCATGAACTGGAGAAGGGGAATGCCGTCACGCTGCCCGGCATCGGCACTTTCCGCCTTTCCTTGAAGGGCAGCATCGAAGTGAAGGACGGCAATTATCACGGCAAGGACGTCCGCGTGGACAGCATACAGTTCCGTCCTGACAGCGAATTGCTGGCCGAAGTGCGTGCCTTCGAGGTCGATCAGGTGCCGTATGGATGGAAGTTCAATGCTGAGGAGTCGGAGGTCGAGACACGCCTCGCCGAACTCTTTGCCGGCAAGACCTACATTACGCATAAGGATGTGTCCGTCGCTTTCGAACAGACCCTGACCCGCAGTCGCGTGACAAGTCTGTTGCGTCGGCTCGTTCGGGAGGGGCGTCTGGTTCGCGACGGCAAGGGCGCCCAAACGCGTTATCGCCTCGCATAAATAAGCAATTCGGCAATCATATAGCAGTTGTCACGATGGAGGCCTGAACCGAAGGTCGATGGTCGAAGGGAAACTCAAGGGCTGGACAGAGACCATAGGCGGGGATGCCAACCTCCGTTATATGTGCGAATGCAGAAGAAGGAACACTCCTCTTCGTTTTGTTCGCTGAGGCGTTGCGCTTCCTGACTAGGCAAGATGTTGGGAAATAAAAGGAAAGGGCTGTGTCGTTGTGAACAGACACAGCCCTTTTCCCCCTCGTTTTTCCTCTTGTCGGACAGCAGAGTGCCGACGTTGTTTGGTTGGGCTATCCGGTTTCGAACCAGAACTAAGACGACCAAAATGTCTTGTGCTACCATTACACCATAGCCCAATCCAATGGTGCAAACTTTTCATCGTTTGCGGTGCGAAATTTGATTTTCGCGGTGCAAAGATACAACAAAAAGTGAAAAGTGAAAAGTGAAAAGTGAAAAATTATTTGCTTTCCTTCACTTTTTGTGTGTTTTTAGAAGAAAAGGAGACAGAAATAGATGAAGTTAGAAGAAGATAAAAGAAGATAAAAGAAGATAGATGAAGATAGAAGACGATACCACGAGGGCCCAAACTATTGTCCTCTATCTTCGCCGCAGAAAGCGGCATATCTTCTTTTATCTTCTTCTATCTTCTAATTGAATCGTCCTCTCTCCTCCGTTTTATTCCTTCGCTATCAGCAGGAAGTACTTCTTCTTGCCTTGCTGCACGAGGAGGTACTTGCCGTCGAGGAGGTCGGCTTCCGTCACCATCTGGTCGAACGCAGCGAGCTTCTCCTTGTTGAGGCTGACGCCGCCGCCTTGCGTGAGCTTGCGCATCTCGCCCTTGCTGGGGAAGCATTGGGTGTGCTCTGCAAAGAGGTCAACGGCCTTCGTGCCTTCGCCCTTGAGCAGGTCGCGGCTTATCTCGAACTGTGGCACGCCGCTGAAGACGTCGAGAAGTGTCTGCTCGTCGAGCTTCACGAGGCTTTCCTTCGTGCTCTTGCCGAAGAGGATGCCGCTGGCTTCTACTGCTGCCTCGTAGTCCTCCTTGCTGTGAACCATGATGGTCAGCTCCTCGGCCAGCTTCTTCTGCAGGACGCGCAGGCCCGGGTCTTGGCGATGCTCTGCGATGAGGGCGTCGATGGTGGGCTTGTCGAGCGAGGTGAATATCTTGATGTAGCGCTCAGCGTCCTCGTCGGCCACGTTGAGCCAGAACTGGTAGAAGGCGTAGGGCGTGGTGCGGTTACGGTCGAGCCAGATGTTGCCTTTCTCTGTCTTGCCGAACTTCTTGCCGTCGGCCTTCGTGATAAGCGGGCAGGTGAGGGCGAAGGCTTCGTTGTCGCCACCCAGCTTGCGGCGGATAAGCTCTGTGCCGGTGGTGATGTTGCCCCATTGGTCGCTGCCGCCCATCTGCAGCTTGCAGTTCTTGGTCTGGTAGAGGTGGAGGAAGTCGTAGCCTTGCAGGAGCTGGTAGGTGAACTCGGTGAACGACATGCCGTCCTGGAACTCTCCGTTGAGGCGGCGCTTGACGCTGTCCTTCGCCATCATGTAGTTGACGGTGATGCACTTGCCGATGTCGCGTGCGAAGTCGAGGAAGGTGAAGTCCTTCATCCAGTCGTAGTTGTTGACCAGCTCAGCGCGGTTGGGTGCGTCGCTCTCGAAGTCGAGGAAGTGCGCCAGCTGCTTCTTGATGCAATCTACGTTGTGTCGGAGCGTTTCCTCGTTCAGCAGGTTGCGCTCCTGGCTTTTTCCGCTGGGGTCGCCTATCATGCCTGTTGCTCCGCCGACGAGTGCGATGGGCTTGTGGCCGCAGCGTTGCAGGTGCCTGAGCATCATCACGCCGCAGAGGTGTCCGATGTGCAGGCTGTCTGCCGTCGGGTCGATGCCCACGTAGGCCGATACTTGTTCTTTAAGTAACAGTTCTTCTGTGCCGGGCATCATCTGATGCACCATGCCTCTCCATTTTAGTTCTTCTACAAAATTCAATTTCATTTTACTGTTTATTTAGTAGTAAGAAGGAGATAGAAGAAGACAGAAGGAGATAGAAGACGAAACACATGGTTCCTATTATCTCCTCTTGTCTCTGCCGTTCCCCCTCTTTCTCGTGATATTGTCTTCTATCTCCTTAATCTTCTTCTATCTCCTTCTATCTCCTTCTATCTCCTTCCATCCCTCATCTCAGAATTGCTCCAGGTATGCGATGCGGCTCTCTGTGCTGGGGTGCGTGCTGAAGAGGCGGCTCATCATGTTGGTGAACTCGCTCTTGAAGGCGATAGGCTTCACGATGAAGAGCTGTGCCACGTCCTCGCGGTCCACATGTCCCAGGCCTGGGTCGTTGCTTATCTTGCGCAAGGCAGAGGCCAGGGCCAGGGGATTGCCGCAAAGCTCAGCACCACCCGCATCGGCCATGTACTCGCGTTTGCGGCTGATGGCAAAGCGTGTGAGCAACGTGAAGAAGTAACCCACGGCAGCCAGGACGATGGCAACGAGAATGACTGCAATGACAGCTGCTCCATTCCCGTTCTTCCCGTCGCGACTCACGCGGCGGTTGCCTCCGCCATAGATGAAGGTGTTCCAGAGCAGGCGTACAGCCAGGCTCAGCACCGTGCTCATGATGCCGACGAAGATGATGCTCACGATGAGCAGACGCGTGTCGCGGTTGCGGATGTGCGTCAGTTCGTGACCGATGACGCCTGCCAGCTCCTCGTCGTTGAGGCGGTTGCAGATGCCGGTCGTCACCGTCACGGTGTAGCTCTTCTCGTCGATGCCGCTGGCAAAGGCGTTGAGCTGCGGGTCGTCGATGACGTTAATCTTCGGCATCGGCATGCCGCACGTCATGGTCAGGTTCTCCACGATGTTGTAGACGCGCGGGTTCTCCCTGCGCTCCAGCGGTCGTGCTCCCGTGGCCTGCCGAACCATGCTGGCGTTGGTGAAGTAGGAGAACATGAACCAGATGCCCACGATGCCCACCACCCAAGGCAGAGCCATGACGAAGGCTTCGGCCGTCTGTTCAGCATCGAACACCAGGTGCGAGCTCTGATAGCCGTCCGGCACCTCCTGCATGTTCATGAATGCCAGGAAAGCATACACCATGGCAAGAAGGATGCAAGGGAAGAGAATCAGCAGCAGGATGCTCTTCATGTTGTTGCGCACCTGTTGCGTATGAATACCGACGTATTTCACATTTATTTACTATTTATTCATTTACCATTTACCATTTCTCCCTCTCCCACGGGAGAGGGTCGGGGAGAGGCCTTAGAACTTTATCTCTGGAGCCTTCTGCACAGCGGCACGCTCTTCCTGAGGAACCTCGAACATCGGCTCCTGATGGAACCCGAACATGCCAGCGAAGAGGACAGCAGGGAAGCGCTGAACGCCGTTG
>CADCCR010000156.1:9250-11186 GCA_902799985.1 uncultured Bacteroidales bacterium
CAGCCAACTCGCTCTGCAACTGCAGGAAGTTCTGGTTTGCCTTCAGGTCGGGATAGGCTTCCACGCTAACCTTCAAGCCTGCCAAGGCGCTGCTCAGAGCATTCTCGGCTTCAATCTTATCGTTCAATGTGGTTGCTCCCATTGCAGCTGTGCGGGCAGCAGTCACCCTCTCCAGCAGCTCCTTCTCGTGAGCGGCATAGCCCTTGACGGTTGCCACAAGCTGAGGGATGAGGTCGTAGCGCTGCTTCAGCTGCACGTCGATGTTGGCAAAAGCGTTCTCGCGGTTGTTACGCAGAGTGACCAGATTGTTGTAGATGCCGATAACCCAGATGACAAGCAGTACCACGACTGCAATCACGATGATAAGTGTTGTGCTCATAACATTATTTACTATTTAAAGATTTACTATTTACTATTTAAAGATTTACTATTTACTATTTAAATTCGCTTGGTTTCTCCCCATAGAGGGGGAGTTAGAGGGGGTCTCTTCCTTCGCTTTTTCTGTGCAAAGGTACGCAAAAAAGATGAAAACGGAGGCATTCATCCCTCGAAATTGATAAAGATTGTGCGTTTTTCCCTCTTTTTTGCAATTTTTTGCAATTGAAAGTTAAATATTAAAGATAAAAGTACTATCTTTGCGAGCTAAAATAAAATAAAAGATGAGACAGCTTAAAATCACAAAGAGCATAACCAGTCGCGACAGTGCATCGCTCGACAAGTACCTTCAGGAGATAGGCCGCGAGGCGCTGCTTCCCGTGGAGGAAGAGGTTGAGCTCTCGCAAAAGATACGCAAGGGCGACCGTCGTGCCCTCGACAAACTGGTGCGTGCCAACCTCCGTTTCGTGGTCAGTGTGGCAAAGCAGTATCAAAACCAGGGACTCTCCCTGCCCGACCTCATCAACGAAGGCAACGTGGGACTGATAAAGGCCGCCGAGAAGTTCGACGAGACACGTGGCTTCAAGTTCATCTCCTATGCTGTGTGGTGGATTCGCCAGACCATCCTCCAGGCCCTCGCCGAGCAGAGCCGTATCGTCCGCCTGCCACTCAATCAGGTCAGCGCCGTCAACAAGATAACGAAGGCCATGACGAAGTTCGAGCAGGAATACGAGCGCAAGCCCAGCGCCGACGAGCTGGCTGAGCTGGTCAACGAACTGCCCGAGAAAATCAATGACTCGCTGCGTGCCAGCGGTCGACACGTCAGCGTGGACGCTCCCTTCGTCGAAGGCGAGGAGAACAGCCTGCTGGATGTCATGACCAACCCCGACTCGCCTATGGCCGACAAGGGACTGGTCAGCGAAAGCCTCTCCACAGAGATTGACCGCGCCCTGGGCGTCCTCAACGAGCGCGAGAAGCAGATCATCGAACGCAGCTTCGGCATCAACAACCAGCCCGAGATGACCCTCGAAGAGATAGGCGAGACGTTCGGCCTCACCCGCGAGCGTGTCCGCCAGATCCGCGAGAAAGCCATCCGCAAGCTCCGTGCCGGCAGCCGCAACAGCCTGCTCCGTTCCTATCTCGGCTAAGCAGCAGTCCATCCGGTCTTGAGACAAACGGGGGGATGCATCACCAGGTGCATCCCCCCCGTTCTTTATTGCCCTGAATTCTTCAAAGTTCGGAGAAATATCATGACAATCATGTTCCTGCAAAATTTTCTTCGCGCAAAATTATTGAAAACAACCTACATACCTACACAAACGAGGTTTACACATTGATGTTCAGCAAGCTACACTATGTAGGTTGCCTAGATTTTTAAAAGCATTCCGCCATTTCACCGATTTTGACCTAAATCACCTCTGTTTTCTGGCCTCTCAGAACCCGTCGACAGGTACTATAACAGCACACGACACGTCAAAACGTGTTGTTTCCCCTTTGAAACATTTTGTTTCCCCAGCGAAACAAAAAGTTTCGCATGCGATATGTTAAACAAATCTTGCAG
>CADCCR010000157.1 GCA_902799985.1 uncultured Bacteroidales bacterium
CGATGATGCCAGCCGCATCTTGACCAGTGACCGTCACATTGGCTTCGTTCACACAGTTCATGATGACAATCTCCTTGTCCCTGTTCTGACCTGTACCGGTGATACCACCAGTACGCAAAGCTCCTGTGATAGAGCAGCTCTTGTCGATGATAAGGTTCTTGATGACAGTACCCTCGCCACGAGAGTTGGGATTGCCACGCAGGTCACCGAAGAAGCCCTGCATTTCATTGTTCGGGCGGTTGATGATCATGTTCTTGATGCGATGGCCCTGACCGTCGAACGTCGCATTGTACTTCTTGCCGTTGTCCGGACCGATGGGACGATGCAGGTTCTCAATGTTCTCGAAGTCGATGTCGTTCATCAACTTGCAGTCGAGGTCGAGAACGCCGTTGGCAACCTGGTCGGAAATCCATTCCACGTTACCAGCATTGTAGAGCATGTAGAAGCCATCGGCATCCTGCTGCGGCTGCTCGAAGTGTGCGTCGCATTCGTCGTGCATCGTACAGATACCGTTCACGTATCCGTGGTCATCGGCGAATGCAGCCGTTCCCGAGAGCCACATAAGGCTGAGAATGGCTAGAGCTACGGCTTTGCCTCTGGAGCAAAGCAAAGAAGTAATCTTTCTCATTGATTCGTGTTTTTTTAGTTAGTAAAATATGTTTTATTGCTCTGTTTTCTGATATATTACACAGATTCCGTCACAAAAGTACAAATAATTTGTATAAATTTGCTAAATAAAGACAAGAAAAGACACGCTCTTAACTATATTTAACACTTCAGGGCTGACTGCATATCAACATTCCAACACAAGCAAAGCATCAGCTACCTGATTTGCGTACACCGACCACATATCTTATTACCATGAAGGTCAAAACTCCCGCGCTCCACAAGAACATCTCCCGCATGCTACAAGAACATCTCCCGCATGCTACAAGAACATCTTCCGCATGCCACAAGAACTTCTACAGCATGACACAAGAACATCTTCCGCATGCTACTTCCCCATTTTCTCCTCGCCGCAGATAGAAACTTTTTCAGTGGCACGGAAATATATTTCAAAGCCTTGGAAATAGATTTCAAAGCCTCCGAAATATATTTCCAAGGCTTTGAAATAGTTTTGTTGCAGGCAGGAAGGAACTTATAGCTTCAAAGCTCCTGATTTATAAGCAAGCCTTCAGGAACAAGTGGCCCAAAAGAGCTAATCAAACAGCTTCTTCCAGAGCCACAAGACGGTTACGGCTCCGACCACACAGAACACGAAGTTGGTGAAATACCCCTTGCCAAGCAGCTCTATGTTAAGCAGATGACTGATGAACGTGCCAGCATAACTGCCCACGATGCCCATGATGAGGTTCATGCAGCAGCCTTTCCCCTCGCCACTCATGATGCGGTTGGCTATGTAGCCGATGAGGATGCCTGTCAGTATCGGCCAAGCCGTAAATTCTGCGATGTGTTCAAACATATTTCTCTTCTGTGACGTTTATGATTCGTATCTATGCTTTGTGCTGGTTTCGGTTATTCGCCTGATGATTCACTCATTAAGGTAGGGATAAAAAAAAGATTCCTAATCTCACGACTAAGAATCTCAACCTTAAAAATCTAATACCATGAAAAACACTTTTTGCTTTTGCGGTGCGGACGGGACTCGAACCCGCGACCCCTAGCGTGACAGGCTAGTATTCTAACCAGCTGAACTACCGCACCATTTGGTATTAACATTAAGATGAGCGGAAAACGAGACTCGAACTCGCGACCCCGACCTTGGCAAGGTCGTGCTCTACCAACTGAGCTATTTCCGCCTGTATCTGTGGGCAGGGACAGATTCGAACTGCCGAAGCCGTGAGGCAACAGATTTACAGTCTGCCCGTTTTAACCACTTACCTACCTACCCAAAGTCCACTGACTTTCGCCAGACATGTGACTCCTGCGGGATTAAAACCCACAACCTTTTGATCCGTAGTCAAATGCTCTATTCAGTTGAGCTAAGGAGCCATCCGGGTGGGCGCTGAGGGATTCGAACCCCCGACCCTCTGCTTGTAAGGCAGACGCTCTGAACCAGCTGAGCTAAGCGCCCAATTCAATCGTCTGGAAGTCACGCCTGACATTCCTCTCTTGAATTGCGATGCAAAGGTACAGCATTTCCTTGAACTAACAAAATAATTTCATGTTTTTTTTCGCAAAAAGTGTGATTTCGTCGTTTAATACATTATATTATATAGCGTGCGCACGCGCAAAGCACAATATGAACCCAATAAATTTGGTACTCTGACGGTTTCTTCGTATCTTTGCAAAAGGAAAGAAACTCTATATTGAAGATTGATAATTGAAAATTGAAGATTGCCCCGCGACTACAATCGTGCCTTGGTGCTAGAGCAACCAAGAACTATGAATTATGAAGCAAGGCTCGACGTAAGTCAACTATAAACTATGAAATATAAACTATGAACAACATTAACTCCCTTCTGCAATTTCTCGACAGTTCACCGGTGAACTTCCTTGCCGTCGAGACCATAAGCAAGCAACTCCAAGAGGCTGGCTTCGAGCATCTGGATGCCTGCGACAAGCTGGGCGAGATGAAGCCTGGCCAACAGTTCTTCCTCACAAAGAACGACTCCTCTGTCTATGCCTTCCGTATTGGCACAGAACCTCTTAGCGAGGCTGGCTTCCACATCATCTGCGCACATTGCGACTCACCGACCTTCCGCATCAAGCCCAATGCCGAGATGACAGGCGAAGGCGGCATCGTCCGACTCAACACCGAGGTCTATGGCGGACCCATCATGAGCACTTGGTTCGACCGCCCGCTCACCATAGCAGGCCGCGTCATCGTTCGCTCCTCCGATGTCATGCACCCCACTACCCTGCTCCTGCACATTCGTCGGCCTCTCCTGCAAATCAGCAACCTCGCCATCCACTTCAACCGACAGGTGAACGATGGCGTGAAGCTCAGCAAGCAGAAGGACATGCTGCCCATCCTCGGCATCATCAACGATGAGCTGGAGCGCGGCAACCTCCTCATCAACCTCATTTGCGAGGAACTGAAGGTCGCGCAGAAGGACATCCTCGACTTCGACCTCTACCTGGCCGACGCCACACCAGCCTGCACCTTCGGCATCCACAACGAGTTCATCTCCAGCGGCAGGCTCGACGACCTCAGCATGGTGCACGCCGGACTGCAGGCCCTGCTGCAAAGCGGAGAGAAGACACCACGAGTGACGCAAGTACTTGCCATCTTCGACAACGAAGAGACAGGCTCTCAGACGAAGCAAGGCGCTGGCAGTCCGTTCCTTGCAAGCCTCATAGAGCGCATCGTTCTGGCTCAAGGTGGCACAGCAGAGGACTTCCATCGTAGCATCGAGAAGGCTTTCATGGTGTCTGCCGATAACGCTCATGCCTGGCACCCGAACTACAGCGACAAGTACGACCCCACGAACCATCCCGTACTCGGCGGCGGACCGGTCATCAAGTTCAACGCCGCCCAGAAGTATGCCAGCGATGCCGTCTCAGCAGCCGTCTTCGCAGGACTCTGCGAGAAGGCAGGCGTTCCCTGCCAGCGCTTCGTGAACCACAGCGATGTGGCAGGCGGCAGCACCCTCGGCAACATCCTCGCCTCGTCGCTTCCCGTCAAGGGTGTCGATATGGGCAATCCCCTGCTTGCCATGCACAGTTGCCGCGAGACAGCCGCCACAGCCGACCATCTCTATTGCATCGAAGCCTTCCGAACCTTCTACGAAGAGTAACGAACGAAGATTTTCGGCAAAAAGCTTGGAGTGGAACAATAAATATCGTACTTTTGCAAAGGAATTAAGAACAAAAGGTTATGACAGCAGTACAACTCAATGCAATGAACACCGAGCTATGGCAGAGCATAGGAGCCATAGCCGACAGCGAGCCGTTGATGAGACGTCTGACCCGCTATGCTAAGAAACTGTTGAAGGAACGCGAAGCCGATCCTACGCTTATGACGAAGGAAGAGTTCTTCAATAAGATTGAAAGAGCCGAGAAGCAGCCAGGCAAAAGTTTTGCAAGTGTAGAAGAACTCGACAAATATATTCGCGCGTTATGAGCCGATATACGGTTATCATCAAAGAGGAAGCACAAGCAGACTTGAAAAAATTGCTTCGCTCTGAACCGAAAGCATATAAAAAGGCCATCGGACTTATAGGTGAACTTTATGAGCACCCACAAACCGGATTGGGTCATCCCGAACCGCTAAAAGGCAAGCCGGAAGGGCGATGGAGTCGCCAGATATCGAAGAAGCATAGGCTTATCTATCGCATTTTCGAGACGGAAGTCCATGTGGATGTTCTCACTGCCTACGGGCATTACGACGACAAATAAGTTTACTCCTTGAATATACAGAAACAAAAAGTGGCAGGCCTGCACCAAAGCAAGCCTGCCACTTTTATGAATAAATATATAGTGTGTCGTCCAATCTCCAATCTCCAATTTTCAATCTTCAATTAATTGCAGGAACTCCTCTTCGCTCATGATGCGGATGCCGAGCTTCTGAGCCTTCTCCAGTTTGGCAGGTCCCATGTTGTCGCCGGCAAGGATGAAGCTCGTCTTCGCGCTGATGCTGCCTACGTTCTTGCCGCCATGCTGCTCGATGAGGGCTTTGTATTCGTCGCGGCTGTGGTGCTGGAAGACACCGCTGATGACAACCGACTGCCCTTGGAGCTTGTCGGACTGAGCCTGCTTCTGCTGCTCGCCGATTTCCATCTGCAAGCCATATCTGCGAAGGCGTTCCACAAAGTCTCGGTTGATGGGATTGGCAAAGTACTGGATGACGCTATCAGCTATCACTTCGCCTATGCCATTTACTTGCATCAGGCTTTCCTTCGAAGCCTCTGTCACCCTATCCATACTACCGTAATAGCGTGCCAGAGTCTTGGCAGCAATCTCGCCTACGAAACGGATTCCAATTGCATAGAGAACACGCTCGAAAGGCACTTTCTTACTCTCTTCGATGCTGGCAAGAATCTTGGAGAATGAAACGTTAACGGGGTTCAGCTTCGGTGCCAAAGCATCCGAGAAGAGTGATTCGTCTGCGCCTGAGCCAAGCGAAGAACCATCAGGATTGATATCGTCCTCCGAGTTGTTACTATTATTCTTCACTCTTAACTCTTCACTCTTATACAGGTCGGCAGCATCGTGGATAAGTCCGCGACGATAGTAGTCGTCCACCGTCTCGGGGCCAAGCGAATTGATGTTCATTGCCTTGCGACTGATGAAGTGCTCTATTCGGCCCAGGATGAGCGGCGGACAACCTGTATCGTTCGGACAATAATGAGCCGCCTCACCCTCATAGCGCACAAGCTTCGAGCCACAGACGGGACAGTATTCTACGAAAGAGACAGACCCACCCCTACCCTCCCTTAAAGGGAGGGGGTCTTTGTCCTCTCCCTTTAAGGGAGAGTTAGAGAGGGTCTTCACTATCTTCGGAATGATTTCGCCGCCCTTCTCCACAAGCACTCTGTCGCCTACATGAAGGTCGAGGCTGGCCATCACGTCGGCATTGTGGAGCGTAGCCCTACGCACCTGTGTACCGGCCAGCTGCACTGGGTCCATGTTCGCAACGGGCGTCACAGCACCCGTTCGTCCCACCTGGAAGACAACCTGGCGGAGTGTCGTCTCGGCCTGCTCTGCCTGGAACTTGTAGGCGATAGCCCATCGAGGACTCTTAGCTGTCATGCCGAGACTCTTTTGCTGAGCCAACGAATTGACTTTCAGCACCACTCCATCGGTGGCAACAGGCAGGTTGCGCCGTTCCTGGTCCCAATAGTCGATGTAGGCGA
>CADCCR010000158.1 GCA_902799985.1 uncultured Bacteroidales bacterium
GCACAGATTCTGGATCAGGCCCTGCAGAAAATCAATTCCGACTATGAAGCCAAACGTTATAAGGACATTACCCTGCAGCCTCTGGAAATCATCAAGGCCCGCAGCGGTGTCTTCAATGATTGGCTGAAGCAGAAGGGGAAGCTGGGCGGACAGCACAAGATTCCCCGTCTCAGCAACAAGCGCGAATTCATAGAGCAAATATTAGCACTGAACACATGAAAGAGTGGAGGCCGCTTCTATATAGCTTACTGAGCTTGCTGGTGGTTGCATGCGCCAGCATAGCAGCCCCCGACGGTGGAGAGTTTGACGAGATTCCGCCCAAGGTGGTTTCCAGCTTCCCTGTAGAGCGCGCCACAGGTGTTCGAACCAGAAAAGCACGAATCAACTTCGACGAATTCATCAAGTTAGAGAATGCCAACGAGAAAGTTATTGTCTCCCCTCCACAGATGGAGCCTGCCAATATCAGAGCCGAGGGCAAACATATCAAGATAGA
Organism: uncultured Bacteroidales bacterium; assembly: GCA_902799985.1. Classification (GTDB taxonomy): domain Bacteria; phylum Bacteroidota; class Bacteroidia; order Bacteroidales; family Bacteroidaceae; genus Physcousia. The sequence continues at coordinate 494 of CADCCR010000158.1, forward strand.
ACTCAAGGATTCCCTGAAACCCAACACCACCTATACCGTTGACTTCAGCGATGCTATAGAAGACAACAACGAAGGAAATCCCATGGGACACTACACCTTCTCTTTCAGCACAGGCGATGAGATTGACACCATGGAAGTGTCTGGCACCGTCCTGAATGCCCAAGACTTGGAACCCATAAAGGGTGTACTGGTGGGATTGTATCGCCAGAAGAGCGAGAGAATCTCCTTTGATTCTATCGAATTCCAGACCTCCTGGAAGCGCGATGTCAGAATGGATACCATCTGGCGCGACACCGTAGAGTACGACTCTATCCGCGTAGTACCTTACACCCACTTCCTGCCAGACGACCTTGTTCTACTTGCCTTTCTGGAAGAAGGACAAGACCAACACCTGCTGAAATGGGAGCGTCAGGAACCCGAGTTCTTCCGCCTTTTCTTTACAGCTCCTGCCGATACCCTTCCTCTTATAAAGGGTCTTAACTTCGACGAGAAATGTCTGCTCTGCGAATCCAGCGAGCACTTCGACACCCTCACCTACTGGGTTACGGATACCACGTACTACAGACAGCAAGACACGCTCCGCTTCGAGCTCACTTTTATGGAGACTGATACCACAGGTGTGCTGAGCCTGTCAACCCAGGAGAAGGAGGTTATTCCCAAAACCACATGGGCAAAGAAATGGAGAGAGCAGAGCAAGAAAATTGAGGAATGGAACAAGGAACGCGAGAAGAAGATAAGGAAAGCCAAAAGGCCGTTGGCTTACGCGGAGAATCCTTACACCAAAACCTTCCTAGAAATGTCCTGCAAACCTTACGGGGCATTAGACCCCAACCAGAATCCCCGCCTCACTGCCAAAGAACCTTTGGCCAAGGTGGATACCAACAAGATACACTTCTACATCAAGAAGGACTCCGACTGGATTCCACATCCCCACCTGTTCCTTCCCAGCAAGACAGATAAGAAGGTCTATACCCTCTATGCCGAGTGGGAGTCCAAGGAGCATTACCGGTTCACGGCAGACTCAGCAGCCTTCACCAGCGTGATGGGACATTCTACCAAGCCTCTTAAATACGAGTTCACCGTCAAGGAAGACGAGGAGTTCGGTTCAATCTTCATACACGTTCTGGCTCCTGACAGCAACATCATCGTACAGTTGCTAAGCAAGTCGGACAAACCTGTTGCCACACAAAAGGCCGACAAGGACGGACGTGCCGACTTCTTCTACCTGAAGCCCACCGACTATTACATGCGCTGCTACGTCGACGAGAACGGCAACGGCATGTGGGACACTGGCGACTATTCCATCGGCCTGCAGCCCGAACGCGTCTTCTATTTCCCGCAGCCCATCCGCGTGAAGGCGAAGTGGGACATCGAACAGGACTGGGCGCCGCTCGAGATACCGCGCACCAAGCAGAAACCCTTGGATATCACCAAGCAGAAGCCCGACAAGCAGAAGAGCGTGAAGAACCGCAACGAAGAACGCGAACGCAAGAAACAGGAGGAACGACGGAAATAGGGAGTCCCCTAATCCCCCTCCGCAAACAAGAAAGATGATGAAAGAGCAAGAACTAAGCAAGAATACATCGAGCAAACAGGAGCAGAACCACGTTTTGCCCCTCAGATACCTGTGCCTCTTCGTCTTCCTTATCTTCAATCTTCAATTTTCAATTTTCAACATGCGATTTTCAATCTTCAATCCCCTTCGTGCCCAGGCCTCCACCGAGAACACAGCCTTCCTCCCCGGCGAGGAGCTGAACTACGACCTCTTCTTCAACTGGAAGTTCATCTGGGTCAGTGCCGGCACAGCCACCATGAACATCAAGGAAACGAAGTGGGAAGGGAAGACAGCCTACAAGACATACCTCATCACCCGCACCAGCGACCGCCTGGACCATTTCTTCATGATGCGCGACACCATGCATAGCATCATCACTCCCGACATGCAGCCCCTCTACTTCAAGAAAGGCGCCAACGAAGGCGGACGCTACTACGTCGACGAGGTATGGTACGCCTACCCCGATGGCAAGACACACCTGCGGCAACGCTACCAGGGGCGCGACGGCAAAGTGTCGGAACGGACATACGACGGCTCCGATTGCATCTACGACATGATGAGCATGTTGCTCCGGGCCCGTTCGTTCCGCATAGAGGACATCCGCAAAGGTCAGAAACTGCACTTCCCGATGGCCGACGGGCGTAAGGTGGAGAACATCACCCTCATCTATCGCGGACGCGATACGTTCCGCATGAAGTCGACAGGCAAGGACTATCGTTGTCTCGTCTTCTCGTTTGTAGAATATCCCGAAGGGAAAGAAAAGGAGATCATCACCTTCTATATCTCCGACGACGACAATCACATCCCCGTCCGGCTCGACCTCTATCTGCGCTTTGGCACAGCCAAAGCCTATCTCAGAACATCAAAAGGATTGCGCCACTAACCTCGAATCGGCCATAATGAATTATCCCCAATCAGCCTAATGACCGATTGGGGATAAATTGTTGTCGGAAAGAGGAGACTCGAACTCCCGACCCCCACGTCCCGAACGTGGTACGCTACCAACTGCGCTACTTTCCGTTCCACGCCTTAAAAGCGTGCTTGGAGCTCATGCTTCCAAGATGATGGTTTCGAAAACCGCTGCAAAGGTACGAAAAAAAGAGAAAAGAGGAAAGAGAAAACTAAAAAATTGCATGCAGCAGAAGGAAAAATGTGTTTTTCTGCCAAATTTTTGATGATTTCCTTGCGCAGTTCAGTTTTTTGCCTTACCTTTGCACTCGCAAACTCAGAGGAGGGGCAAAAACAAACGAATGGTGCCATAGCTCAGTTGGTAGAGCAAAGGACTGAAAATCCTTGTGTCCCCGGTTCGATTCCTGGTGGCACCACAAAACAAAGGGTGTATGTCGGAAAGACACACACCCTTTTCTTTTTCCCTATTCTTTGTATTCGCGTAGCAGCCGGTCTTTCTCTGCCTGGGTGATGGGGATGATTGTGCCGTGGCGCGGGGTGAACTTGCCCTTCGTTTGGGTGTCTTGTACGAAGCGGAAGGTCCTCAGGTCGTCCGAGCGGCAGAACTGGTAGTGGCCGTTCGCGTAGCAGTCGTACATAATGATCCACGACTTCCCGTCGATGGCTTTGCAGACGCCGACGCCTTCGACGGCTTCCTGGGTCTGTTCCACATTTCCTTCCTGCATCTGCCACTTGTCGGTCAGAGAGCTGGCAACGGCTTGATAGATGCCTCGGCCTGATTCCTGCTTGTAGAAGAGGTGGTAGAGGCGGTCGGCTTCGTTGTAGACGATGTCGCCGTCGATGGTGGCATTGCCGGCATCGAAGAGCCAGCGCGGTTCGCCTTCCAGGTCGGTGAAGTCCTTGTTGGCGTATTGGTAGTAAATCTTGTCGTAGGAGTCAGGGTCGCTGGTGCGCAGGGAATAGAAGACCATGTATTTGCGGGCCTTGCGGTCGTAGATGGTCTCGGGAGCCCAGACGCGGATGACGTTCTTCCATGTCCGTGTGTAGCGGGTGGGGAAGTTGACGGTGGCGTGTTGCCAATGGATGAGGTCGGTGGACTTGAGCATCACGATGCCGCGGTTGCTCGACCATCCGAGCGAGGAACGCATGTCGGTGCAGACCATATAGAATGTCTTGCCGTCCTCGCAACGCAGGATGTGCGGGTCGCGTACACATTGTGTCAGGGCAATGGTGTCGCTCTCTATTACAGGCCGTCCGCCGTTAAGAGGGACGTAGTTGTAGCCGTCGTCGCTCAGGGCGAAGCATATCTGTTCGTCTTCGGGAGCGTTGCTGTTGAAGTATGCGAAGAGGTAGGCCACCATTGGGCTCTTTGAGGTGGTTCCCTTCTCGGCTGCCGACATCTGAAGGGGCAGCAACAGGATTGTTGCAACAATCAGGAGTAGCTGTGTTTTCATAGTCGTCCGGCAAAGAAGTAGTTGTATTGTTTCTCCCAGCCGATGGATGTGGATGGTCCGTGACCGGGGAGGACGGTTGTTTCGTCGGGCAGGCAGAGGAGCTTGTGTCGGATGCTGTCCAGCTCAGCTTGTGGGTTGCCTCCGGGCAGGTCGGTGCGTCCGATGCTGCCGCGGAACAGCGTGTCGCCGCTGAGCAGGAGTGCTGCATCGGGGATGTAGAGGGACGCTGAGCCAGGGGTGTGTCCGGGTGTGTGGATGAAGCGGATGGTGCTTGTGCCGAGGGTCAGCTCGGCGCCGTCGTTCACCAGCTTCTCTGCGGGAGGCAGCTCTGCCTGGAACGTCAGTCCGAAGTCCTCTATCATCTCCGGCATCTGGCGGTAGATGCTGAGGTCGTCCACATGGAAGATGGGGGAGAGTCCGTAGGTGCGATGGATGAATGGCAGGCCGAAGATATGGTCGAAGTGCATGTGTGTCTGTAGGGCGTACTTGAGCTTGAGACCATGCGAAGCGATGCAGTCCGAGAGCTGTTGCTCCTCGTAGCTGTTCCAGGCACCGGCATCCACGACGGCTGCCTCCAGCGTCTGCTCGTCCCAGAGCAGATAGGTGTTCTCCTGGACGGGATTGAAGGTGAAGAGTTGGTGTTTCATGGAGAGAAGGGAAGGAGGAAGTTAAGAGTTATGAGTTAAGAGTTAAGAGAGATAGTTATAAGGAGATGGAGATAGTTATAGGAGATGGAGGAAGTTATGGGCAATTTGATATTTTTATAGGGGTAGGTAGACGAGTTTCTTTGTCTCGAAGAATTCTTCCTCGAAGTATTCGCTGAGGGATGTTATCTGGGCTGCTTTGCCGAAGGGTTTTGCTTCGCTCTCCAGTTCGCCGCCCTTGAGACAGATGAGTCCGCAGGGCAGGCCGTTGAACTGCTCGCGGCTGATGTTCTTGCGTATTATCTTCACCAGGTCGGCAAGGGGCATGACGGCTCTCGATACGACGAAGTGGAACTGTTGCTTGACTTCCTCGGCTCGGCACCATTGGGTGGTGACGTTCTGCAGTCCGATGGCTGTGCTGACCTCTTGGCAGACGCGTATCTTCTTGCCGATGGAGTCGACGAGGTGGAACTGTGCTTCGGGGAACATGATGGCAAGCGGGATGCCTGGGAATCCGCCGCCTGTGCCGAGGTCCATGATGGTTGTGCCCGGCTTGAAGCGGATGAGTTCGGCTATGGCCAGAGAGTGCAGGACATGATGCTCGTAGAGGTTGTCGATGTCTTTGCG
>CADCCR010000159.1 GCA_902799985.1 uncultured Bacteroidales bacterium
GGCGCATCTGCCGAAGTCATTCATGAACCAGAACACCGTATTCCTGCTTATCACCGCCATGGCTGCAAACTTCTACCGATACATCGTGGCATTGCCGCTTATGGCTGTCCTCTTTGGAATCAAGGCCACAGACAGAGTCAAGAGTTTCCTGTTCAGATTCATCGCTGTGCCTGCCAAGTGGATTAAAACGGCAAGACAATACAAACTCAACATCTACTCAGAAAAGCCATACGACTTGATTTGGGAGCACGGATAGATTAACACTCTTCGTTGATGCTTAGGTCAAAGCCTCTCGACCTTACGGGGTAAGGGGAAAGTGTCTGCATACAAGTCATGTAAAGAGCTTCTAAGCCCAAAATCAGACAGAATCGGCGCAAGCAAGGGCTAAATCTGACACTCGAAAAATCATCTGCGGATTTTAGGCTTTTCACCTTTTTAATTATATTTTCCCCAGGATGCGGTCCATCACCCAGTTGACGCTGGTGGCGCTGATGCTGTCCACGGTGCAGATGCCGCTCTGTTGCAGGTGTTCCACAACGTTCTGTATGAGGGGAAGTTGGACGTGCTCGGGGTTCTCGATGCGGAACTCCTGGCGGCCTCCTTCGGTGTGGAGGGTGATGGGCTCGTAGGTGAAGACGGAGAAGCAGATCTGTCCGCCTTCGCCAACGATCTCGATGCGGTCGTTGGCAAAGGTGTCGCGCTTCAGCCCCTTGCGAAAACCTCGATGGATCAGGTCGACGAGTTTGTGTTTTTGAGCCCGACTGGCCGGAATCGGCTCGTGGGCCGAAGATGTCCTGCAGGAGGTCGATCTGGTGGGGCGCCAGGTCGTAGAAGTAGCCGCCGCCGGCGATGTCGCGCTGTACGCGCCAGGGCAGAGCCGTGCTGTTGTAGTCGAGCAGGCGGGGCGGACAGGCGAAGCGTATCTGCACGGAGGTCACCTTGCCGATGGTTCCGCTCTCCACCAGTTCCTTCACTTTCAGGAAGTAAGGCAGCCGGCGCCTGTAGTAGGCCACGAAGCAGGGGACGTGTGTCTGTTCGCTGACGCGGTTGATGCGCTGGCAGTCGATATAGCTGCTTGCCAAAGGTTTCTCCACATAGACTGGCTTGCCGGCCTTCATGGCCATGATGGCATAGGTGGCGTGCGAGGAGGGTGGCGTGGCGATGTAGATAGCGTTGACGTCGGGGTCGCTGATGAGTTGCTGGGCGTCGGTGTACCAGCGCGGGATGTTGTGCCGCTCGGCATAGGAGCTGGCTTTCTCCTTGCTGCGACTCATCACAGCCTGTATGCGCGACCCGGGTACAAGTCCGAAGGCTGGGCCGCTCTTCTTTTCGGTCACTTCACCGCATCCGATGAAGCCCCAACGAATCTCTTTGTAGTAATTCAAAATTCAAAATTTATAAATTCAAAATTAACAATTCATAGTTCGTAGTTAGAGGTTAGAGGTAAGCGGTTCTTCGCTTTGCTCAGACGCAGGCGGAAAGAGGATTGTTGGGGATGCTGATTAGGGTCCGAAAGTATTCTCTTACCTCTTACCCCTAACCTCTAACCCCTAATATATACTTCTACCACAGGTTTTAGTTGAAGAAGTTCCAGCTCAGTCCCATGTTGATGGTCATGGGGTTGAGGGGATAGTGGGGTATGAGGAATCTGTGCCCGGAGCCTGCGTTGAGGTGTCGTACGTTGACGTAGAGTCTGCAATGCTTGAGGTGCATGTTGGCATAGGCTCCGATGATGGGGTAGCTGCCCACCTTCATCCGCTCGTGGTTGATGTCCTGCACGGCAAACTGCTGGATGGACGGGCTGTAGTCGGGGCCATAGTAGGAAGTGAAGTAGCGCAGGTCGGCACCTATCTGTACGCGCAGGACCTTGTTGATGCCCATGCGGAAGAGCAGGTAGAAGTTTGTATAGGCATTGAACGTGGGCAGAGGCAGGGCGTCCTGGTCGGTGCTTGTCTGATAGCTGATCTGACTGTCCAGATGGACGAACTTCCATTTGAGGTCTTGCGAGAGTGTGGCGCCGAAGACCTGTACGCTTCCTACCTGCTTGACGCCCACGGCGTGGCTGTAGTCGGTGGGTACCAGGCTGCCTGCTGTGGCTCCTTCGCGCAGCGTGTTCTGCATGGCGAAATAGGTGTAGTTGGAGATGTTCTCGAAGCCGATGTTCAGCTTGGTTCCCAACTTCTTGAGGCGCAGATTGCCGTTGAACTTGAGTCGTACCTCGCGGCTCAGGTCGTCGTTGTCCCACCAGGAGCTCTGCGAATGGTAGTGCCGGAAGAAGAAGGATGGCTTGCTGTGCGCGAAGTTGACGTTCAGGTCGGCCTGCAGGCTGTCCATCCGTCCGAGGCGGAGGTCCAGGGTGGTGTTGCCCTTGATGTCGAGGTCGCCCGCATGCGGACCGATGAGCCACACCTCGCCCGATGCGTTGTAGTGGAAGACGTTGCCCTGTGTGCGAGCCACTTCGCCGCCCACCGATACGTCGTTCTCCGTATAGGGTGTCTTGCCGCCCTGTCCGTCCATCAGTTTGTAGGAGCGCAGCTTGTGTGTGCCGAAGAGGGTGATGCCCATCTGTGCCCATTTGTTGAAGCCTTCGCTAAGGGCGATGCCGAAGGTGTTGCGCACGGAGAGTGCCCGCGTCACGTCTTCTATGGCATTCCAGTCGCCATAGTAGTGATTGGTGTAGTAGTTGTTTGTCGTGTTGTGAGCCAGGTACTCGTGCTTGAGGTTGCTGAGCTCGAAGGAGTGGATGATGCTGGTGACGGGGATGAACTCGTGTGGCAGCGGATTGTCCTTGTACCAGTTCTGCATGAGCGAGTCGACCATCACCTTGCGGGCCACGGAGTCCTCGTTCAGTACGTTCTGTCGGACAGCTCGGCCATGAGCAGAGCCTCGGATGGCGGTGTGGGCTTCAGCGAGTCGGGCACGTCGAGGAGCCGCGTGAAGCAGATGTTGTAGCGATGCGTCAGGTAGAAGTGCTGTTCGTGGTTGCGGTTCCACGTCTGGCTGAGCATCGTGGGGATGTTCTCGGAGGTGTAGTTCTGCCTGAAGCTGAGCGGGTCCTCGATGTAGCGGTCGTCCTCGATGCCGCCGTTCTCGCCCATCTTCATGTGGTTGACGCCGGCATAGGCATGCACGTTGTAGCGTTCGCCGCGGTAGTAGCCGTAGAAGGTGGTGCCGAACATGCTGTTGGGTTGGGCAAAGTAGTAGCCCGTGCCGTAGCTGTAGTCGATTTTGAAGCCGAGGCCGGCATCTTTGTTGATGTTCGTGGCGAAGTAGCCTCGCACGCGGTCCTCGCCTTTCTGCTTGTTGCCGCAGGAGTGGTAGGCGAGGTTGGTGATGGGGCTCTTCGTGTTGGTGTAGCGGAAGTCCTGCAGCGAGCCGCGGAAGAAGTCGAGAGGTTGCAGGAAGAGAAACTCGTCGGACGTCGGCCGGTTGAAGTAGATGCGGTTCAGTCGGGGAGCACCCATGTTGCCCAGGTAGTTGTACTCGCCCGCGTAGCCGCCGGTGTCGTTCCACTTCTGGAAGTCGTGCACCACGGTGTCGTTGTTCTCGGCATCGACCACGGTGCCGAGCCTTGGCTCCAGTATCCATTGGAACTGTCCGATGGGTATCTTCTTCTGTGTGCTGGTCCGCGTGGTGTCGCGCCCCCAGGTGGTGCGGTTGCCCGCACCGTCCTCGTAGGTGCCGAACTCGGGGTTCAGCTGGTTGTCGTCGAACGAGTTGTTCCTTATGGGGTTCCCATAGCGGTCGAGGGTCTCGACTTGTGCCTTGGCGGAGAGCACGAGACACAGGAGAAGCGACAGTATGCAGCGGATTCTTTTCATGACGTCAGAGGATGCGCAGTATGAATTCCACCACCTTGAGCACCATGCCGGCGGCTATGACACAGAGAGCCGGCACGTGGTCGGCGGAGCCGAAGAAGTACATGCCGAGGCCGACGGCAGCCAGGGCGAGGAACAGTGTGTTGAGCACCATTCGGGCCCGGGTGTAGTCGTGGCTTCGTGCCCGTTTGCGGCGGATGCGTTCCACCTGCTCTTCGAGGGAGAGACCCTCTGAATCTCCCTTAAAGGGAGACTCCTTGCCAGCTCCGTCGAGCGTTGCTTTATCGGTATTCATCGTCCTTGCTTTTTCACCTTTTCACTTTTTTACCTTTTTACCTTTTCTCTTTTTTACCTTTTCATCGGTTCGATGACGAAGCCATAGCTGTAGCTCTTCTCCTGCAGCTCGTACTTTTCCAGTGGGCCGGGGCCGCAGCTGGCGTTGCCGAGACCGCGCATGGCGGCATCGAGGTGCAGGATAATCTCGGGACGATGTATCTTGCCGAGCTCGTGCTTGTACTTTGTCTGCCAGAGGTCCTCGTCCATGTAGTGAAGGGCGCTGAAGTGGAAGGTGCCGCCTGTGCGGAAGCGTACGCCTTCGCCCTTATCGTCGGTGAAGGTCACCCACTTCACGTCGCAACGCTCGCCCATGCTCTGAGGCTTCTCGTATTCCTCGGTCATGCCATTGACGGTGCCGTCCCATACGCCCATGAAGGCAGAGGTCTTGCGGTCGGGATAGTTCTCGTGGGGGCCGCGACCAAGCCACTCGACGTTGCCGAGGCGCGGGTCGAGGGCTGCGATGAGGCCAAGGCGGCTGAAGTCCTTGTTGCTTTCGTTGCCGAAGTTGCTCTTCACGCCGATGCTGCCGTCATTGTAGACGGTGTAGGTGGTCTCGACGGGAACAGTGGTCTGCCCTTCGCGGCCGGACTTGACGTCATACTTGACGGTGATGATTGCGTCGCCATCTTCCTGCTTCAGCGTCACTTTGGGAGAGAGAATGTCGCTCTTGAAGTTGCCACGGCGGTCGTTGCTGATGCTGCGGAAGCCGTTGAAGGTGAAGTTGCCGAAGGGCACCTTGTCGCCCGTAACGATGATGGGCTTGCCGGCATACGAGAGCTCGGTCACGGCGCCTGTCTGCTTGCTGACGGCAAAGGCGAAGCCTTCGCCCTTGACATCTATCTGAGTTGCTGATTCGTTTACGCTAAGTGTTGAGGGCTTCGTGGCAGCAGCCATAAGCGTTGGCTCGCCATACTTCAGACAAAGCTGTTCGCTTGCCACCTCGTGCCCTGCTTCTGCCCAGCGCGTTGCCTGCTTGAGTTTGAGGGAGACGTTGAGGTGGTAGAGACCCTCTTCGGCAGGCACTTCGCAAGGAAGGTCGATGAAGCAGCTGTCGCCGGGCAGTACTTCGGGCAGCGATGCTGTGCCGCCCTTCACCATGCGACCGTCGCGAAGCAGCTGATAGTGGAAGGTGAACTGGCTGAGAGGCGTGAAGCAGTAGCGGTTGCGGATGCGGAGCTTGCCTTCGTCGGTCAGCTTGAAGTCAACATACTGATAGACTTTCTTCACCTCGAGGAGCTTGGGAGTGACGTGGCGGTCGGCTGTGATGATGCCGTTGCAGCAGAAGTCGTTGTCGTTGGGATAGTCGCCGAAGCCGCCGCCGTAGTACATGTTGGTCTTGGGCTCGCCCCACTTGCATAGGCTCTGGTCCACCCAGTCCCAGATGCAGCCGCCTATCATGCGCTTGCTCTCGAACTCGATGTAGTCCCAGTATTCCTGCAGGTTGCCGATGGAGTTGCCCATGGCGTGAGCGTATTCGCAGAGGAAGAAGGGACGTCCCTGCAGGTCGGCCTGTTGGTCGAGGCGCCTCATGTAGCTTATGTTGGGGTACATGCGGCTGTCCATGTCTGCCACTTCGTTCATGCCTTCGTAGTGGATGAGGCGGTCGTCGAGCTCCTGGATGGCCTTCTTGCTGGCTACGAAGTTGTCGCCGCCGCCGCACTCGTTGCCCATGCTCCAGAAGATGACGCAGGGATGATTGCGGTCGCGCAGCACCATACGCTGCTGGCGGTCGACGTACTGAGCCTCCCATTTCGGGTTGCGGCTAAGGCTGTGATTGCCATGACATTCCACGTCGGCCTCGTCCATAATGTAGAGTCCATAGTAATCGTACAGGGCGTACATGCGCGGGTCGTTGGGGTAGTGGCTGGTGCGAACCGTGTTGAGGTTGTAGCGCTTCATCAGGAGGATGTCTTCTATCATGCTTTCCACGGGCACGGCCTTGCCATAGACGGGATGTGTGTCGTGGCGGTCGGCGCCCTTGAACATGACGCGCTTGCCGTTGACGAAGACGCGTCCGTCGCGGTTCTCTATCTTGCGGAAGCCGTACTTCTGCGTGTAGACGTCGCCGCCGACACTGATGTTGATGGTGTAGAGGTTAGGCGTTTCGGCTGTCCACAGCTCGGGGTTCTGCACTTCGAGGTGAAGTTGGGCCGGCTTGATGCCGTGCTCTATGTCTGTGACTTGCAGGATGGCTGTCTGGACGGTCTTGCCGGCAGGGTTGACAAGTTCTACGTCAACGCGGGCATCGACAGCTTTCTTGCCCAGGTTCTGCAGGGAGATGTCGATGCCGAGGTAGGCGCGGCTGGGTTTCCATTGTCCATTGACCATTTGCTCTTGACCGCCTCTGCGACCGCGTCCGCCCATCATCGAGGTGAGCTTCACGTCCTGTACATGCAGCTTCTGACGTGCTTCGAGATAGACGTCGCGATGTATGCCGCTCATGCGGAACATGTCCTGGTCCTCGATGTACGAGCCGTCGCTCCAGCGATAGACCTCCACACAGACGAGGTTCTCTGTGCCTGGCTTGATGTACTTCGTCACGTCGAACTCGCTATCGTTGTTCGGGCCTTGCGTGTAGCCCACCTTCTGGCCATTGACCCAGACATAGGCGGCGCTGTAGATGCCGTTGAAGTGGAGGTAAATCTCACGGCCGTTCCACGAGGCGGGCACCGTGACGGTGCGGCGGTAGCTGCCCACGGCATTCGGTTCGTTCACGACGGTGTAGCCCTCCTGACCGCGGATGAAGGGCGGCAGGTTCTTGAAGGGGTAGGTAACGTTCGTGTAGATGGGTGTGCCGTAGCCTTGCATCTCCCAGCAGGAGGGCACGGGGATGGTCTTCCATGCGGAAGCGTCGAACGTAGGCTTGTAGAAGTCGATGGGACGGTCCTCGGGCTTCGGCACCCAGTTGAACTGCCATTGGCCGCTGAGCATCAGTCTGAGGGAGCTGTTCGGCCAGAGCCAAGGCTTCTGGTAGGCTTCGTCGGCCTTCATCTCCTTCTCGCCTCGGTAGAGGAGCATCGTGGCGCGTCCGGGCTCTTTGTTGATGCCGATGACGGCCTCGTTCTCCCAGTCGTGCTTCGACTTCTGCACTTCACTCAGGACGTCTACCTTGAGGTTCGTCTTCACGAGCCGCCACTGGACGTACTCGCTGGAGTTCGTTCCCTTGAGCTGCCAGACGTGTCCGCCGGGCTGACAGTTATCGTTGTAGCCGAGCTTCAGACCGCCTGCGAAGCATGTCAGGACGACCATTTCTCCCTCGCCTTTAGAGGAAGAGAGGGGAGAGGCTTCGACGAGCCACTGCTGGTTGTGGTTCCTGAGGCTGAGGTCCCAACTGAGCACCTCGCCCTCTTCCTGGCCATGATTGCCGTTGTCGAGCGCCAGCTCGCAGCTCGGGCTGTAGAGGCAGTAGTAGCCTTGCCTGTCGGACTTGATGAAGCGCCACACTTGCGAGGGGGACTTCTTGTTGACGGGTGAGAAGGTGATGGTGCCGTTCTGGTTGTCGAGAGCGAGGCCGTCGCCTATCTCGAGGCGGTAACCTTGATTGGGGTCAAAGTCCTGAGCGTAAGCCATTGACCATTGACCATTGACCATTGACCATTGTGCCAGGGCCAAGAGAAGTAGGGAAAGGATTCTTCTTGTCATAGTAGTTAGATTATTGATATTTGCGTGCAAAGATACGAAAAAGATTTAGAATTAGGAAGGTTTAGCCCGACAAAAGTCATCGATGCGTCAAGAATAATGCTAAGCCGATGGCAATGATGGCATCGAAGCTATAAAACTGCGTCTGGTAGTTCTTCTCGTCCA
>CADCCR010000160.1 GCA_902799985.1 uncultured Bacteroidales bacterium
TTTGGGGGCAAGGAGCAAGGGGCAAGGAGCAAGAGTTTTGCTCTCTATCCTTAATCTTTGCCTAATAATTATTACTATTTAATTTTTTCTTCTAATGATTTCTTTAATCCACTTAATAAGCGTGATAAACTGACCATATTGGTTTCATTGGTTTCTAACTCCTCATCGGAGATGTAGGCAAGGAGATGGGCAATCTCAAGCTGGCACATTGTTTCTGTAAGAGAACCGTTTGCTATCTCTAAAAAGTGAATCCTCTCTCTTATAGAACTCCTCCCCATGCCTTCTGCTATATTTGAAGGAATGGAGATGACAGCCCTTCGTAACTGGTCGGCCAAGGCATGTTGCTCATGTGCAGGGAACTTATGGATAAGCGCATATATGCTCTTTACCTGAAGCAAAGACTGTTGATAAACATTAAGTTTTCTATAAAAGAAATCGTTCATAATGATAATTCACAGACTAATTGCATTCCTCTTGCTCCTTGCCCCTTGCCCCTTGCTCCTACAGTTCGAGATCAATATCGAACTGTTCCTTCCAGGGCAGTCCTTGCTTATTGAGTTGCTCCATGAAGGGATCGGGGTCGAACTCTTCGACGTTATGGACGCCGGGCTTGCTCCAAAGGCCTTTGAGGAACATCATGGCGCCTATCATGGCCGGCACACCCGTCGTGTAGCTGACGCCTTGCATGCCTGTCTCCTCGTAAGCGGCCTGATGCGAGCAGTTATTATATATATAATATGTGTGCTCCTGCCCGTCTCTGAGTCCGCGGATGCGGCAGCCGATGCTCGTCTCGCCATCGTAGTTCTCGCCGAGGTCCTGCGGGTTGGGAAGCACAGCCTTGAGGAACTGCAGGGGAACTATCTTCACTTTGACTGTCTTGGGGGCATGGGGCATGGGGCAAGGGGCAGGAGAATTGCTATCCTCTTGCTCCTTGCTCCTTGCTCCTTGCTCCTCTGCAAGCGGTGCCTCATACACCACTTCGTCGATGCGGCTCATGCCGATGTTCTGGATGACGTCGAGGTAAGTGAGGTACTGCTGCCCGAAGGTCATCCAGAAGCGTGCACGCTTGATGGTCGGATAATTGATGACGAGCGACTCTATCTCCTCATGATGAAGCAGGTAGCTCTCCTTGGGACCGATGCCGGGATAGGTCAGGGGCTTGTGTATCTCCATGGGTTCCGTCTCGATGTACTTGCCGTTCTCCCAGTAGAGGCCCTTCTGTGTTATCTCGCGGATGTTGATTTCGGGGTTGAAGTTCGTGGCGAAGGCTTTGTGGTGGTTGCCAGCGTTGCAGTCCACGATGTCGAGGTACTGCATCTCGTCGAAGTGATGTTTGCCAGCATAGGCTGTGAAGATGCTGGTCACGCCCGGGTCGAAGCCACAGCCCAGAATGGCACAGAGGCCTGCTTTCTCGAAGCGTTCGCGGTAAGCCCACTGCCACGAGTACTCGAAGTGCGCCTCGTCCTTGGGCTCGTAGTTGGCCGTGTCGAGGTAGTTGCAGCCCGTCTGCAGGCAGGCCTCCATGATGGTGAGGTCCTGATAGGGCAAGGCGAGGTTCATCACGATGTCGGGCTTATAGCTGCCGAAGAGCTTGACGAGCTGTTCCACGCTGTCGGCATCCACCTGAGCTGTCTTGACCTTCGTGCCGTACTTCTTGTTGAGGACTTCTGCCAGAGCGATGCACTTCTTCTCGGTGCGACTGGCTATCATCACTTCGGTGAACGTGTCGGGATTCTGACACACCTTATGAGCTGCCACGGTAGCAACGCCGCCAGCTCCAATTATCAATACTCTTCCCATTGTATGTATGTTATCTGTTTTGTTTTTGCGAATGCAAACTTACAAAAAAAAGTCCAAAGCAGCAAGACTTTGGACCTTTTTCTTTGTCTGTTCGGGATATTTGGAGCAAGGAGCAAGGAGCAAGAGGCAAGAGGATAGCTGTAGCGTTGGTATTCTCTTGCCCCTTGCTCCCGACCTCAAAGTCAGAACCCGCCGCCAAAGCCGCCACGTGGACCGCCGCCGAAGCCGCCGCGGGGACCGCCTTCGCCAAAGCCGCCACGACGCTCGCCGTTACCCTGTCCGCGCTGGCCCTGACCGCGGCTGCCTTGACCGCGCTGCGGGGTGAGCACCTTCAGCACTTGCTGCGGGGTGAGCACTTTGCCAAACTCCTCGGCATACTTCTTCTGCACCTCCAGACGCTTCTGCATCGTGGCTATCTGCTGCTCCTGGCGGGCGAAGTTCTCCTGAATCCTGGCTGTTGCCTCTTCGTCTGTCATTTCCTTCTTTTCCTCGGCCTGCTCTCTGCCTCTGGCACCTTGTATCTGATTGGTGGCAAACATCTCTTTCTGGTAGGCTGTGAAGGTCTCGACGAAAGTCTTCTGGGCATCGTCCTTCAACTTGAATTCCTTGGCCATGCGTGTGCCTGCTGCTTCGATGCGTTCGGCGATGGCCTGTGCACGCTGTTCTTCACTCATGCGCTCCTGGGCGCTCAGGGCAGCACAACTCATCAGAGCCACGACTGCCATTACGATTGTCTTTCTCATTTCTTTGTTCTTTAATTAAACATGTTGTCTGTAACACTTTCACTCTTTTGACCCCTCGGACGGGAGGAAAGTTTAACGGGAAAGGCAAAGCTAACTTTTTTTAACGATTCGTGTCGGCTCTCTCCTGCAGCCAACAGCGAAGGAGAGCGAAGAAGGTGGGGGCGTCGAGCAGTTGGGCAGAGGGTTCGATGCGAGTGGCTTCCCTCACCACCTCGTTGTACCAGGCAGGACTCTTCAGGATGCAACGCGACCAATGGAACGGAATCTGGCTGAGACGAATGCGGTCCACGAGCACTTGCGCCGCTTCGTGCGGGTCGTCGGACACGAGGTCCCAGTCGGAGCGCAGCACGGGCATACTGCCATGCAGGGATGCAGGTTCGCACTTCTGGGGCACGATGCCGTTGGGACTGAAACGGGCGTATGCGTCGAGCGAACGCTTCCCCATTGCCGGACCGTTGCCGTCGATGATAAAGCCTGTGAGGGTTAGTCCCCATTGACGGTAGAACTTCTGGCAATGAGACGCCCAGGCATCGATGTGTCGCAAAGTGCCTTCTGCCGCATCCTGTGCTTCGGCTGTGCCGGGCATCATGTAGCCTGCTCCGTTGTCGGAGGCGGCGAAATAGTCGAGCGGCGAGGCTGTCTGGCGTATGTAGTGCATGACATGAGGCACCCGCTGGGCAAGGACCGGACTGATGCACCACATCATGGGTAGCTCTCCTCGCTGGGGCGCATCCCACAGGAGGGGCGTCATTTGGCTCAACCACGACGCGGCATCGTAGTCGCCTATATATATAATAAAGTATGTACGCGTAGTGTTGACGCGTCCCTTGGCGTCCAGCAGGCCGCGTGCCTGCAGGTCGGCCTTCGTGACCCACGGCTGGGCATAACGTCTGCGCAAGGGGAAGTGTTGCCAGAAGGAAGCGTTGGCCAGGGCGCCAAGGCCTATCGCATCGGCATCCTTGAAGGCGTTGTAGTGGCTGATGAGCTCGGAGAACTGCCATTCCGTGTCCACATCTTCGTGCGTTCCGCCCACGCGCTTGGTGTACTTGAAGGCCCACGCGGGGAAGCCTCCGATGTGGCACATCCGCTTCCCCTGGCCGAGGCTGTCGGCTGTGTGCAACAGTTCTTGGAGCGTACGGAGGTCGGTACCTGGGGGTTGCAACGGGTCGTCGGTGGCCGGTTCGTCGCCCCAAGGGGAGAGGTCGAAGAAGAAGCCCTTCCTGCTGACAAAGTAGTCGTGGTTGGTAAGCTGATGATGATTGGGATTGGTACGCTTGGGCGTCAGGCGCCACTTCTGGTCGGGATAGTATCCGGCACAGCGTCCCGAGCAGCGGCCCGTCTTCATGTAGTGCTCGATGAACCACAGGTAGGGGTCGCACTTCACGGAGCCCGACGAGGCCCGTTGGCAGCCGGGCAGGGTGCCGACGCCTGTGAAGAGCGGAGTGCCGTCCTCTCGAACCAGCCATCTGCGCACGGGCAGAGAGGGCCCGGCAAGGCAGAGGCGACTGTAGAGCGAGCCTGGACTGCGGTCGTATCTCACAGCCAACAGGTTCTCGATGCCTGCTACGGCCGATGCCACATTGCTTGTGGAGGCCACCTGAGGGTCGTAGACTACTGCGCCGCTCAACTCCTTCCGGAAGTACGTCACAGCCTCATCGACGGAGAAGAGCGTCAGCGTGTCGCGTCCCGCAAGCCATTCGCCCTTGCGACGGAAAAGGCTCCACCAATGGGCGTCGATTGCCTTCTGCCCGTTCACGACATAGTCCACATAGAGTCGCGGCCGATGGCGGTTGACGATGCCCTGCAGCGTACTGGCCGCATGCAACTCGTCCCACAAGGCAAGCACAGCCGAACTGTCGGCATAGTCCACAGTCCCGAGGTGCCGCAGGTTCAGGTACACGAGCCGCTCGCTCCTGCTTCCCGCACAGAACGTCAACATGATGAGAAACACAAGGTAGCGCATTGGGCCTCGCTTTATCTGACGGTAATATGGAAACATCCCTGTTTCACCTCGTACTTGACGTAGCATCGGCCCTGTTCGCGAACGTCGCGCAACACCTCGGAGAGCACCCACTTCAGCGTGTCGTTCTGCACAGCTCGGCGCTCAGGTTCACCTGGAGGCGAAACGGTCGAGAAGCGGTTGTAGCAGACATCGAACGTGGTGCCGAAGAGGTGACAGCTCTGGCTCTCGGCATTGCCGTTGTGCCGTTGCAGGCGGGCCACGTCATCTTCCGTGCGGAGGATGCTCGTCACGATGATGCGATGCAGAGGTATGCCCTTGACGTAGAGGCTGTCCAGGTAGCTGCGACCAATGAGGGAGAGCAGTTCGCTGGCGCGAGGAACGAGGTAGGGGATGCTGTGCGTCAGGTTATCGTCGATGCAGTAAAGGGGATTGGCTGCGATGTAAACAAGCTGATTCTTCTTCTGTTCCGCCTCCTCGCGGTTGCGTACAGGACTGACACCCCAGCGCTTGGCAGCCAGTATCTGCACTTCCTGCACATCGGGGAAGCACTTGGCATACGAGGGGACGCTGCGCACG
>CADCCR010000161.1 GCA_902799985.1 uncultured Bacteroidales bacterium
GATCGACATCTTGTTCCGAGCTGTTTGGCATCTTGTTCCGAGCTGTTTGGCATCTTGTTCCGAGGCGTTCGGCATCGTGCCATAAATCATTTGGCATTGTGCCATGAAAAGAAGAATCCGCTAACCCTGAGCATGGGGAAGCGGATTGTTCTTCGTTGGGCTACCCGGACTCGAACCAGGAAAGGCAGGACCAGAATCTGCAGTGTTACCATTACACCATAGCCCAATGCTTGCAACGCCTTGTTTGGCTTTTGCGCTGCAAATTTACAGCTTTTTTACGAACTGACAAATCTTTATGCCAAAAAAATATAATTTATTTGCGTATTTCTGCAAGTATCTGTACCTTTGCAGTCCATAAAGTGCAATAATACTTACTATAATATATATGTATAGCGAATGAAGAAGAAGGACAAGGACAAGTTGGTGGAGGCTATTGTGGCCGGATTGCAGGAGAAGAAGGGCCGCGACATCGTGGTGGCGGACCTCACGGAAATCACGGATGCCGTGTGCCGCTATTTCGTCATCTGTTCGGGCGGTTCGCCCCAGCAGGTGCAGGCGTTGGCACATTCGGTGGGCGAGACGTGTCGCACTCAAGTGGACGCGAAGCCTCTGGCCGTGGACGGTTTGCGCAATGCCGAGTGGGTGGCGATGGACTATGCCGATGTCATCGTGCACATCTTCCTGCCCGACCTCCGTGCCTTCTACGACATCGAGCACCTATGGGCCGATGCCGACCTTCGGAACATTCCTAATCTTGACTGACATTTATGAGTGAAAAGAAGAAAAAGAAAGGCGGCCCGCAGATCAGTCTGACGTGGATTTACGTGGTCATCGCCATTACCTTGGGCTACCTGTTCATGAGCGGCGACGGCACATTGCTGCAGGCCGGTTCATCGCGCAACGCGACCTATAGCGAGTTCAAGAGCTATGTGAAGCAGGGCTATGCCTCGCGCATCATCGTCGACAAGAAGGAGGGTGTGCTGCAAATGTACGTGGAGCCCAGTCACATACGCGACGTCTTCCGCGAGCAGAAGGTGGACAGCAAGACGCGTCCCTACGTGGTCGTGCAGATTCCTTCGGCAGACAAGCTGGAGGATTTCATCAGCGAGCAGCAGGAAGAAGAGCACTTCTCGGGCGAGATAGAATACCGTCAGGGGAGCGATGATGCCATGCACTTCCTGTGGAGCTTCGGCCCGCTTATCCTCATCGTGGTCTTCTGGCTCTTTATCATGCGCCGCATGAGTGGCATGGGAGGCGGCGAAGGCGGAGGTCCCATGGGCATCTTCAACGTGGGCAAGAGCCGTGCCCGTCTGGTGGAGAAGGACGAGGAAGGCAAGGTCACCTTTGCCGATGTGGCCGGTCAGGAAGGCGCGAAGCTCGAGGTACAGGAGATAGTGGAGTTCCTCAAGACCCCGAGCCGCTACACCGAACTGGGCGGCAAGATACCCAAGGGCGCATTGCTCGTCGGCCCTCCCGGAACGGGTAAGACGCTGCTGGCGAAGGCTGTGGCGGGCGAAGCCGACGTGCCCTTCTTCAGCATGTCCGGCAGCGACTTCGTGGAGATGTTCGTGGGTGTGGGTGCAAGCCGCGTCCGCGACCTCTTCCGGCAGGCCAAGGAGAAGGCGCCGTGCATCATCTTCATCGATGAAATCGACGCCGTGGGCCGTGCCCGCAGCCGAGGTGTGCAGATGGGCGCCAACGACGAGCGCGAGAGCACGCTGAACCAGTTGCTCACGGAGATGGACGGCTTCGGCACCAACAGCGGCGTCATCATCATGGCAGCCACCAACCGTGCCGACATCCTCGACAAGGCCCTGCTGCGTGCCGGACGCTTCGACCGTCAGATATATGTCGACCTGCCCGACGTGAACGAACGCAAGGCCATCTTCATGGTCCACCTGAAACCCATCAAGACGGACGACACCCTCGACGTGGACTTCCTTGCCCGTCAGACGCCAGGCTTCAGCGGAGCCGACATCGCCAACGTCTGCAACGAGGCGGCCCTCATTGCTGCACGAAACGGGAAGAAGGCCGTCGACAAGGACGACTTCCTTGCTGCCGTGGACCGCATCATTGGCGGACTGGAGAAGAAGACCAAGGTGATGACAGCCGACGAGAAGCGTACCATTGCTCTGCACGAGGCAGGTCATGCCACCATCAGCTGGCTGCTGCAGTACGCCAACCCGCTCGTCAAGGTGACCATCGTGCCGCGAGGCCGTGCCCTGGGCGCTGCCTGGTATCTGCCCGAAGAGCGACAGATAACCACCCGCGAGCAGATGCTCGACGAAATGTGTGCCACTCTGGGCGGACGTGCCGCCGAGGAGCTCTTCTGCGGACACATCAGCAGCGGCGCCATGAACGACCTGGAGCGCGTCACCAAGCAGGCCTACAGCATGATAGCCTACATGGGCATGGGCGACAAGCTGCCCAATCTCTGCTACTACGACAATCAGGAGTACAGCTTCCAGCGTCCCTATTCCGAGGCCACGGCACAGCTCATCGACGAGGAGACGAAGGCCATGATAGCCCAGCAGTACCAGCGTGCCAAGGACATCCTGAGCCAGAATGCCGAGGGACATGCTGCCCTGGCACAGCTGCTCGTCGAGCGTGAAGTCATCTTCGCCGAGGATGTGGAGCGCATCTTCGGTCCGCGCCCCTGGACGAGCCGCACCGAGGAAATCCTCACCCCCGAAGAAACCGACCAACCCTCGGATAAAGAATCGAAATAACGAAACATTGTCATAACGAAACATCGAAATAACGTCATAACGAAATAACGCCATAACGAAACAGAACCATGCGAAATCTGATCATCCGCACCCTTACAGGTGCCGCCTATGTGCTCCTGCTTGTCGGGTGCACCGTGTATAGTCCCGTCAGCGCCTTCTTCTTCTTTGCAGTCGTGACAGCTGCCACGCTATGGGAGTTCGGCACGCTCATGAACACACGCATCCACATCTCTATGGTGCGGTCGCTCAATGCCTTGGCCGGCGTCGTGTTCATCGCGGGCGTCTGGCTCAGCACGATTGCCAGCGAGCAGGCTGCCAAGATGTTCGCCCTCTACGGTCTGCTGCTCATCTATCTCCTTGTGAGCGAGCTCTACCGGCGCGCCAAGACACCTCTGCGGAACTGGGTGTTCAGCTTCGCCTCGCAGCTCTATGTGGCCCTGCCCTTTGCCCTGCTGCCCCTGCTCAGCATCGTCTATGATGCCGAGGCAGGCGAGTATGCCTACAACTGGATTTACCCGCTCTCCCTCTTCATCTTCCTTTGGGTGAACGACACCTTTGCCTACCTCTGCGGCAGTATGCTCCATCGTTTCTTCCCCGCCAAACTCTTCCCGCGCATCTCGCCCAAGAAGTCGTGGATAGGTAGCATCGGCGGCGGCGTGGCCACAGTCGTAGCGTCCCTCATCGTCCACTATTGGCAGCCCGACACCATGCCTCTGGAGCGTTGGCTGGGCTTTGCCCTCGTCGTCGTCGTGTTCGGCACCTGGGGCGACCTCGTGGAGAGTCTCATCAAGCGTCACCTCGGGGTGAAGGACAGCGGCAAGGTCCTGCCCGGCCACGGCGGCATGCTCGACCGCTTCGACAGCGCTCTGCTTGCCATCCCCGCCTCCGTCATTTACTTCATGCTGACGTGAAGTGGAGCTGACGACAGTCCGTTGTTTCCTTCCTGCTGACGTGGATACGGACTGGGGATTATGGATTGTGGAATACGTTTTTTCGACTTTCCATGAATTTTTGAATTTATAAATTTTGAATTTTGAATTAACATTCGTACCTTTGCACTTGCTAATGCCCAGATGGTGGAATTGGTAGACACGAGGGACTTAAAATCCCTTGGCCAGTGATGGCCGTACGGGTTCGATTCCCGTTCCGGGCACTTTTGGTATCTATAAAAGGAAACAATAAACCGACAAAACGCAAGAAAATAAAGCACTTACGTTTGTCGGTTTTTCCTTTGTTTTCCCTCGGGGTGTAAATTTTTGCGCATTTTTACACCCTATTTACACCCCAGTATCGAATTATTTTCTTACCTTTGCAACGAAAAGAAATAAAAGAAAAACAAAAGGAAAGAAAATAATGGCAACGAAACGAGTTCCAAAGGATATGCAACGGGGCAATATCCGATTGTTAAGCACAGACAGTACCGACAACCCCAAATTGTATGCCAAAACGTTGTCCGATGGGCGCGAAAGCCTGTACCTTGAATTTTACTTCGGGTATAGGAAGGTGTATGATGAAGGGAAAGACACGGAAGTAGTGAAGCATGACAGGCGAAAAGAGTTCCTGCATCGCTACCTATGGCAAGCCCCGAGGACACCATTAGAGAAGCAACATAACAAAGACACGCTGGAACTTGCAAAGAAGATACGCTATGAGAGGCAAGAAGAATTTAAGGAAAACAAAGACGGTTATCGCCTGCGCAAGGATAGAAATATAAATTTCCTTGAATACTTCCAAATATACATCGATGGCTATACAAAGAAGGATAAGCGCAACCTTCAACTTGCGTTAAAACGATTTAAGTCTTTCCTCATCGAAACGTCCGAATACAAGAAGTATAAAGACTATCTACGCCCCGACCAAATTACAAAGGACATGATGGAAGCCTTTACCGAATACCTGCAAGCCACCAGCACAGGCGAAGGCGGGCACACACTATACCAACGCTTCAAGAAGGTTATTAACTATGCAATCGAGCACGATGTCATGCTAAAGAACCCCTGCAAGGGTGTGACTATATGCGTAGATGAGCAAATGCTCAGAAAGGACGTTCTTTCTATGGAAGAAGTAGAAACGCTCATCCAAACCCATGTAAAGCAGGAAAACACAGAAATACGTCGGGCGTTCATCTTCTGCCTATATACCGGGCTGCGCTTCTGCGACGTGAAAGACCTCACTTTCTCCAATGTGGACTATTCCAACCGCCTTTTGCATTTTGAGCAAAACAAGACCAGGGGGCACAGCGCAAGCAGTGGCGTAATAATCCCCCTTAATGATGGGCTGTTGAGCCTCATCGGAGAGCAACAGAAACGGGA
>CADCCR010000162.1 GCA_902799985.1 uncultured Bacteroidales bacterium
GCTATGCCTTCGGCATGGGCATAGAGCGCATCACAAACCTGAAGTACCAAGTCAAGGACCTGCGCATGTTCTCCGAGAACGATGTCCGCTTCCTCGACGAATTCGTCAGCGCACGATAAAACTAAGGACAATCAGACACGAAGACACGAAGTAGCTACGCCGCTGCTCTTTTGTGTCTTCGTGTCTTTGTGTTTGTTTAACACATGATAGGCTGTAAGTTTCCATTTTCGTCGAGTTCACTTTAAATACCACTCCGACGGACTTCTACTGACCGAATTGGGGTCAATAACGACCAATTGCACGATTTTTCTTCTTTTGTGCAATTTTTATTGTGCTGTTACTTGCAACAATGCAAAAAATGACTTAACTTTGCACAAAATTTAACGAAATGTGCAAATGAACACCACACAAGTACCCTCATATAACCAGATGATCCAGCAGAGCATTCAGGAACACTGGTTTTTGGACTCCATGTCGGATTACGGTCTATTCACCTTCCAATATAAAGATGTAGCCCGCATCATCGAGAAGATGCACATCCTCTTCCAGGAGGCAGGCATCGAGCCGGGCGACAAGATAGCCCTCTGCGGACGCAACCTCAGCCGATGGGGAGCCGCCTTCTTCAGCGTCCTCACCTACGGAGCCGTTGCCGTGCCCATCCTCCACGAATTCCATCCGTCACAGGTGCACGACATCGTCAACCATTCCGAGTCGAAGCTCCTCTTCGTGGGCGACAAGGTGTGGCCCAACCTCAATGCCGACGAGATGCCCGACCTGCAAGGCATCATTTCGCTCACCGACTACAGCCTGCTCGTCTGCCGCAACGAGAAACTCGGCTTTGCCCGCGAGAACCTCAACCGCCTCTTCGGAGAGAAGTTCCCCAGCCGCTTCCTGCCCGAATGCATCAGCTACTATCACGACAGCCCCGACGAGCTGGCAGTCCTCAACTACACCAGCGGAACCACCAGCAACTCCAAGGGCGTCATGATACCTTACCGCGCCCTCTGGAGCAACTGCGACTTCGCCTTCCATGTGCTCGAAAAGGAAATCAAGACGGGCGACCGCGTGCTCAGCATGCTGCCCATGGCTCACATGTACGGCATGGCCTTCGAGTTCACCTTCGAGTTCATGCGCGGAGTACACATCCACTTCCTCACCAAAGTCGCTTCGCCTACAGTCCTCATGAGAGCACTTGCCGAAGTCAAGCCCGTGATACTCATCGTCGTTCCCCTCATCATCGAGAAAGTGGTGCGCAAGGCCGTCCTGCCCAGAATCCAAGACCCCAAGGTGAGGATGCTGATGAACCTGCCCGTCATCGGCGACCGCATCCGCAAGCGCATCTGCGACGGACTGACCCAAGCCCTCGGCGGCAACTTCTACGAGGTCATCATCGGCGGAGCTGCACTCAACCAGGAGATTGAACAGCTGCTCCACGAAATAGGCTTCCGCTATACCGTAGGCTATGGCGCAACCGAATGCGCCCCCATCATCACCTATAACGACTGGAAGGACCAGATAGTGGGCAGCTGCGGCAGGAACGTCATCCATCAGGAACTGCGCATCGACAGCCCCGACCCAGAGCGCATCCCGGGCGAAATTCTGACACGAGGCTTGAACGTCATGCTCGGCTATTACAAGAACGACGAGGCCACGAAGGCCGCCCTCGATGCCGACGGATGGTACCATACAGGCGACCTCGGTGTGCTGAACCGACAGGGCAACCTCTTCATCAAAGGCCGAAGCAAGACGATGCTCCTCGGCGCCAACGGGCAGAACATCTATCCCGAGGAGATAGAAGACAAGCTCAGCAACATGTCGCTCGTCGGCGAGTGTCTCGTCATACAGAAGGAAGAGAAGCTCATCGGACTCGTCTATCCCGACCAGGAACAAGTGAAGAAGCTCGGACTCTCGCGAACCGACCTCGAGTCCATCATGGAGCAGAACCGCAAGGATGTCAATCCCAACCTTCCCTCCTACGCACAGCTCAGCAGCATCAAGATTATGGATGTCGAGTTCGAGAAGACACCCAAGAAGAGCATCAAGCGCTACCTCTACACCTAATCCCCCCTCCCCTTGGACGAATCCCAGGGGCACAACCCGCGCGCCATTAGCTGACAAAGCACGTGCCCGCTTCCCGCAAGGCACGAGCCGCTTCCCCGCAAAGCACGAGCCGCTTCCCTCATGCTACAGGATTTGAAGCTCGTCCTTGTGGCATCCTCCAAGCCTTTGAATTGTTTGTTTCCTGCGCCGTAGGAGCAGGGTCTGTGGGGCGGGAATGACTAAGCGTCTGCTTATATATAAATAATGTGTGGTGGGGGAGTACGCTATTTCTTCAGCTCCTGAGGGATGCGGAAGCTTGTGTAGAGCTCCAACACGCAGCCGACGGTCAGGGCTATGACCCACTCTCTGCGGCGGCAGGGGCCCCATTCGTGCAACTGCATGCTCATCATCACGAGGGTCAGCACGAAGCAGCAACAGGCCAGCAGCTGCTGGCGACGAAGACGCAGCAGGGTGATGTCGCGACCCAGGTACTCTGCCCGCACTTGCATGAGGGTGAACATCAGGGTGCCGATGCCATAGACGAAGAGACTGATGGCGGGACGGACGATGAAGGCGGCGGCTCCGATGAGCATCAGGATGGCGCCGCAGCGGAAACAGAGGTTCTCAAGGGGAGTGAGCTCTTTCATTCTTCGCTCTCCTCCTGCATGGGTGCCGGTTCTTCCTCGGGTTCGCCCACAAAGACAAAGACATCTTCGTTGGCACGCTTCATGTGATAACGCTCGCGAGCTATCTTCTCCACTGCCCTGGGGTTGTTCTCCAGCTCGCGTATCTTCTTGTCGGCATCCTCGTACTGCTGCTTGTAGTTGGCAATCTCCTGTCGCAGCATGTCGATGTGCACGCGGCGAGGATGGCGGTTGAGGAAGCTGTCCTCGTCCACTACACCCACTATCAGGGCGATGACGATGATGGCTATCAGGTATTTGTGCCTGCGCATGAACAGCCAGGCGTAGTGTATTTTGCTCATCTCCTTTATTTACTGTTTAACGATTTACGATTTACAATTTATTTGCAGATTTGCTATTTTGTGCAAAGGTACGAAATAATTCTTAATTCTTTCTTAATTCTTAATTATTTTTTGTAACTTTGCACAAAAATAATAAAGTATCTAAGTTTCGGAAGTTAAGTAGGTATAAGAAGATAGAGGAAGATGGCCGCGTTTCCTGCGGCGAAAGATGGAGGACGAAAGAAGCATGAATTATGAATTATGAATAGCCAAGGGCGTAGCCTTAATTTTGAATTTTGCCCTATGAATTATGAATTGAATTATGTTGTTTCGGCACTTAAATATCGTCCGCTGACATTTGATTCTGTTGTTGGACAGCGTCCGCTGACGACGACGCTGAAGAATGCCATCAGCAGCGGCAAGCTGGCGCACGCGTATCTGTTCTGCGGTCCGCGAGGAGTGGGCAAGACTACGTGTGCCCGCATCTTTGCTAAGGCCATCAACTGCCTCAATCCGCAGGATGGGGGCGACGCTTGCGGCAAGTGCGAGAGTTGCCTGGCCTTCGACCAGCAGCGCTCGATGAACATCCACGAGCTGGATGCGGCCAGCAACAACTCGGTGGAGGACATACGCGAGCTCTGCAAACAGGTGCTCATCCCGCCTCAGACGGGACGGTACAAGGTGTTCATCATCGACGAGGTGCACATGCTCTCCAGCGCTGCCTTCAATGCCTTCCTCAAGACCTTGGAGGAACCGCCTTCCTACGTCATCTTCATCCTTGCCACGACGGAGAAGCACAAGATTCTGCCTACCATCCTGAGCCGCTGCCAGGTGTACGACTTCCAGCGCATGACGACGCAGAACACGGTGGAGCATCTGATGTATGTGGCTCAGAAGGAGGGCTATACGGCTGAGCCCGAAGCGCTCTCGCTCATAGCGGAGAAGGCGGATGGCGGTATGCGCGACGCGCTCTCCATCTTCGACCAGATGGTCAGCTTCTGCGGCGGCAACCTTACCTACGAGCTGGTCTGCCAGAACCTGAATGTGCTGAACCAGGAGTATTACTTCCGCTTGGTGGACTACTTCCTTGGCGGACGTGTGCCGGACTGCATGCTGCTCTTCAACGAGGTGCTGCAGAAGGGTTTCGACGGCAGTAACTTCGTGGCTGGCCTGGCCACCCATCTGCGCAACCTGCTGGTCAGTCGGGATGCTGTGACGCTGCCTCTCCTCGAGATGAGCGAGAGGATGCGGGCACGCTATCAGGAACAGGCTCAGCGTTGTCCCGTCCGCTTCATCTACAAGTGTCTGAAGCTTGCCAACGACTGCGACCAGGCATACCGCCAAAGTCACAACAAGCGCCTGCAGGTTGAAATCTGCCTAATACAATGCGCACAGATAACACAGGGAGAAGATGAACCTGGCTCGGGGCGTAGCCCCAGGCATATATTAAAACCCATATTCAATACCAAGGTGCAGGCTCAGCCGGCACCTCAGGTCAGTGTTCCCGCGCCCAAGTTCCAGAAGAGTTCTCCAAAACTGACAACTCTGAAGATGTCCAATCTTGGTCCAAGCATGCGCAAGACCAATGATGCAGACACGCCAAAGGCCAAAGCAGATATACAGGAACCCGTCAATCAGGAACTTGACAGCCCATACACCGAGAACGACGTAATATTCCAGTGGAATAAGATGATAAATGCAATGCCGCATGAACAAAAGGCAATGCAAATACGTATGCGTAACATGACTCCCGCCCGGATAGACGAGAACATCTATCAGATAACAGCCAATAATGCACAGATTGCCCAAAACCTGAACAAAAATGTGTCCGTCATCTTCCTCACTGAACGTGATGCGTATATGGCCATCGACCCCTATTGTAAGCAGACAGCTTATATGGCTGAGG
>CADCCR010000163.1 GCA_902799985.1 uncultured Bacteroidales bacterium
AGGTCCTCGTCGTATGCTCCGGTGTTCTCGGCGATGTCGTTTGTGCCGTAGTTGATGACAACGACCTTGGGCTGGAGGTTGATGACGTCCTCGCGGAAGCGGAGGAGGAACTGGTAGCTGGTCTGTCCGCCTATGCCGCGGCCGATGAGGTTGTTGTCCTTGAAGAACTCGGGGCGTGTGCGTGGCCAGCCGTCGGTGATGGAGTTGCCCATGAGTACGACGCGCTTCTCTCCCTTGGCCGGAGCGCCGAGTTCCTTGTTTGCGCCTGCATAGCGCTTCCAGTTGGCGAATTCGTGTTTCTGTGCCTGCATGCCGAGGGCTAAGCTGAGCAGAGCGACGGCAGTAATAAGTCTTGTTTTCATGTCGTTTAATTTTAGTTTTATTTCGTTGTGACGTTATAACATGATGATGTTATGACGACGATTTGTTAATTAAAAGGCCTTGCGGATGCTTTCGGCTATCTGCTCGAATTCCTCGGGCTTGAGCTGGAGGTGGGGGTTAGTGAACCGCATGTCGGCCTCCGACTGCATGGGCACGAGGTGGATGTGGGCGTGGGGTACTTCCAGTCCGAGCACGCATTGTCCCACCTTCACACAGGGGATGGCCTTCTTGATGGCACGTGCCACCTTCTTTGCAAACACTTGAAGTCCTGCGAGTTCATCGTCTTCCAGGTCGAAGATATAGTCCACTTCTCGCTTGGGAATCACGAGGGTATGACCCTTCTGCAAGGGGCTGATGTCGAGGAAAGCGTAGTAACGGTCGTCCTCAGCAATCTTGTAGCTCGGTATCTCGCCGGCCACAATACGGGAAAAGATGCTTGCCATAATGTTATTAGGAGTTATAAGTGAAGTTAAACGGGGAGTTAACTCGCTTCGCTCGTGGAAGTTAATTCACTATGTTCATGGACGATAGCTTCCTTCGTGCCGTGTTGTGTTGTCCAGCATGAAGTGCTTAACTTCCATTTTCACTTCCTGTTTTACTTCCATGAGCAACGCGAATTTACTTCATTTAGTCAAACTTGATGCTCATCACTTCGAGCTGTATGGTGCCCTGCGGCACTTTTATCTCGGCGATGTCGCCCACCTTCTTGCCGAGCAGTCCCTTGGCAATGGGTGTCTCCACGCTGATTTTGCCGCTCTTGAGGTCGGCCTCCGTAGCGCTGACGATGGTGTACTTCATCGTCATCTTGTTCTTCACGTTTCGCAGCTCGACGGTAGAGAGAATCTGCACGGTGCTGGTGTCGAGGTGTGTGGTGTCGATAATCTTAGCCTCGATGATGGTCTTCTTCAGCATGGCAATCTCGGTCTCCAGCTTGCTTTGGTGTTCCTTTGCCGCGTCGTACTCGGCATTCTCCGAGAGGTCGCCCTTGTCGCGCGCCTCTGCGATGGCAGCACTTGCGGCTGGACGGTCCACGCTCTCCATGTGCTGCAGCTTGGCCACGAGCTCGTCGTAGCCCTTTTGTGTCATATAAGCCATATTTGGTTAATTTTAGTTTGTTTCTGTCTTTTCCTATACATTATTATATATGAGGGGCTTTGCAGCCCTGGCATTCTACTGCCGGAAACGAGAAAGCCGAAAAAAAGAAGAATCCCAACCTTTCATGGTCAGAACCCTTAATTCTTTTCCGTTTCTAATGTTTCTGAGTGCAAATGTAGGAAGAATTTCTCAAACTCACAAACTTTTTGGGACAAAAAAGCATTTCACCAAAATAAATTAGCTGAAATCTAAAATCTTTCGCTGAAAGTCGTATATTTCGTCGCCGCCTGCAACAAAACAATTTCAGTGGCTTTGAAATATATTTCCAAGGCACTAAAATATATTTCCAAGGCTTTGAAATAGATTTCCAAGCCACTGAAAAAGTTTTTATCAGCGGGGCGAAGGAATTGTCGGCGTGCAGAAAATATATTGTACCCGCGAGATAAAGGGATTGCAGGCGAGCAGAAGTGGTGCTGGCGACAAGCCATGAAGGGGTTGCTGGCGAGCGAAAATGATGTTGCTGGCAAGCGAGGAAGGTGCTGCAGACGAGCGAGGAAGGTGCTGTGTCTGCGGCATGAGAGGATTCAGGAAAAGCGCCGAAATAGGGCAAAAAGTGGCACGGAAAAGAATTAAATTATCTTAAATTTGCCTCAGGAAAAGACATATTGAACAAATCTGTACGCCTTTTGGTATATTACCGTCTTTCTGTTTCCGATTTTTTTCGTACCTTTGCACCCGCAAAAATAAATCAAGACTACATATTCTATGAGAAAAACATCAAAACTTATCATGACTTTGTCATTGATAACCATGGCTCTTCTGTCTTCTTGCAGCGGCAACAAGACACAACAACAAATGCCAAGTGCCAACTTTGAGACAATGACCGTAAAGGCGCAGGAAGTGACTATGACCACGAACTACAGCGCAACCATTCGCGGCCGGCAGGACATCGATGTCTATCCGCAAGTAGCCGGCACCCTGCAGAAGCTGTGTGTCACGGAGGGTCAGAAGGTTGCGAAGGGTCAGACACTCTTCATCATCGACCAGGTTCCCTATCAGGCTGCCCTGAATACCGCTTTGGCATCGCAGCAAGCAGCTAACGCAAGCCTCGCAACAGCCCAGCTGAACTACGACAGCAAGAAGAAACTCTTCGACGACAAGGTCATCAGCGACGTCGAACTGCAAACGGCTCAGAACGCGCTCCTCTCCGCCAAGGCTCAGGTGGCACAAGCCGACGCTCAGGTCGTCAACGCACGCAATAGCCTCAGCTACACGGTCGTGAAGAGTCCAGCAAACGGCGTCGTCGGCACACTCCCCTATCGTCAGGGAGCCCTGGTGAGCAGCGCCATGCCTCAGCCCCTCACGACTGTCAGCGACAACAACCAGATGTATGTCTACTTCTCGATAGCCGAAGGTCAGCTCCTCAGCATGACGCGTGAGAGCGGAAGCGCCGAGGCAGCCATCGGAGCCATGCCCGATGTCACCCTCCTCCTCGTGGACGGAAGCGAATATCCCCTGAAGGGAAAAGTGGAAAGCGTGAGTGGCGTCGTCGACCGCAGCACAGGAACCGTCCAGGTTCGTGCCGTCTTCGACAACCCCGAGAAGCTCCTCCACAGCGGAAGCACCGGCACAGTCGTCATCCCCACCACCTACAAGGACAAGATTATCGTGCCCGTAACAGCCACGGTTCAGATGCAGGATAAGTTCAAGGTCTATCTCGTGGACAAGGACAACATTGCTCACGAGCAGCTCGTCACCACAGAATCTCTCACCAACGGCAAAGAATATGTCATAAAGGACGGCTTGAAGGTGGGCGATGTCATCGTGGCAGAAGGTGCCGGCATGCTGAGAGACGGACAGAACATAAAGCCAAATAAAGAAAATTAAGAATTAAAAAAGAAGAATTAAGAATTGGGCAAGAAGCAAATGAAGAACTCTTAACTCTTAATTCTTAACTCTTAATTAAGACAAAGCAATGAAAGGTAATATATTCATCAAGCGACCCGTGATGGCCATCTCGATAGCCATCATGATTCTTCTGGTCGGTGCCATATCGTTCACATCCCTGCCTCTGGAGCAGTACCCCGACATCGCTCCGCCAACAGTCAGCGTGTACACCACCTATACAGGTGCAAGTGCGGATGCCGTGATGAACGCCGTCATCCAGCCACTCGAAGAGGCTATCAACGGCGTGGAGAACATGCTGTACATGAGCAGTACGGCCACCAACGCCGGTTCCGCCACCATCAACGTCATCTTCAAGCAGGGCACCGACCCCGACATGGCAGCCGTCAACGTGCAGAACCGCGTGTCGAGGGCGCAAGGCTTGCTGCCCTCCGACGTGACAAGGGTCGGAGTGCAGACCATGAAGCGCCAGACATCCTTCCTGCAGATCGACGCTCTTTGCAGCGAAGACGGCAAGTACGACGAGGACTTCATCTCGAACTACCTCGACATCAACGTCATTCCTCAAATCAAACGTGTTGAGGGCGTGGGCGATGTCATGCTGCTGGGCGGCACATATTCGCTGCGCATCTGGATGAAGCCGGAACTGATGGCGCAATACGACGTCATTCCCACCGACATCACGAATGCCTTGGCAGAGCAGAACCTGGAGTCGCCTGCCGGACAACTTGGCGAGAAGCCCGTGAACGGCACCCATGGCGACGGCATCAACAACTACTACCAGTACACCCTGAAGTACAAGGGTCGTCTGAAGGAAATCTCTGAGTTCGAGGACATCGTGATACGTGCCAATCCGGACGGCACACTGCTTCGGCTCAAGGACATCGCCGACGTGGAACTCGGTGCCGTGAGCTATGCCTTCCATGGCGAAGCAAACGGTCACCCGGGCGTCACCTTCCTCTGCTTCCAGTTGGCAGGTGCCAACGCCAAGGCCACCAACGACCGCGTAAGCGCCAAGCTGGAAGAATTGAGCAAGGACCTGCCCAAAGGCATGAAGTTCGTCAAGATGATGTCGAGCAACGACTTCCTCTTGGCATCCATTTCCAACGTCGAAGAGACCCTCTTGGTTGCCATCATTCTGGTGGTACTCGTGGTGTACTTCTTCCTCCAGGACTTCAAGGCCACCCTCATCCCCTCCATATCCATTATAGTATCCCTGGTGGGAACGTTCGCCTGCCTCTCCTTGGCCGGCTTTACGCTTAACCTACTGACGCTCTTTGCCCTGGTGCTCGCCATCGGCACGGTCGTCGATGATGCCATCGTGGTTGTGGAAGCCGTGCAAGCGAAGTTCGATGCCGGCTACACAAGCTCCTACGAGGCCACCAAGGATGCGATGAGCGATGTGACGATGGCCGTTATCTCCTGTACATTTGTCTTCATGGCGGTGTTCATTCCCGTGAGCTTCACAGGCGGAACAGCCGGCATCTTCTACACACAATTCGGTGTGAC
>CADCCR010000164.1:0-1966 GCA_902799985.1 uncultured Bacteroidales bacterium
CTTGCTGTCGGATTTCAAATCCGACAGAACGGCGGGCGCAAGGCCACTCCGTTATCACCAACACGCCCTGCACTTCCAAAATAAGCGCCCTGCGCTTCCAGAATAAGCGCCTCGTGCTTCCAAAATAAGCGCCCTGCGCTTCCGGAATAAGCGCCTCGTGCTTCCGGAATAAGCGCCCCGTGCTTCCGACAATAAACATGTGTAGCTATACAGAAAAGGGTATGTGTAAGAATGAACAAACACCTACCCTTTTTTATTTAACCATAAATCCGCGTAATCCGTATTAATCCGTTGTCTTAGGTATAAATTCGTGTAATTCTTCGCTTTGCTCAGGCGCAGGCGGAAGTTAATCAAACACAAAGACACAAAGTCACAAAGGATTAAACCACTGAAATAAGACACAAAGGTCTTGGTAAGCAGGCTTTGTGTCTTCAATTCCAGCGTAGCTTTTTGTGTCTTTGTGCCTTTGTGTTTAATTATATCACAGTATATAGTCCGTTCAATCCGCGGTATCTGTTATTCTTCCGTTGGCTGTGCTTCCGTCTTGTCCGGGGTCTGGTACCTTGCCAGGAACTCGTCGAGGGAGATGCCTTCCACCTGTTGGAAGCAGGTGCGGACGGTCTTCGTGGTGCCGAAGCCGGCGTCGAGCGTGTCCTTCAGGGTCTTTGCCTCGCCGCGAACAATCATGCGTTTCAGTTCTGCCACGCGGAAGCTGTTGATGTAGTCGTGTACGTTGTTGAAGCCTTGGCTGCGAATGCTCTGGAGCACCAGGTGGCGGTTGAAGCCGACAGCCTGGCAGAGGCGGTCGCGCCCGAAGGTGCTGTCCTTCCACTCCTGGCGGTGCGTCTGCATCCAGTAGTTGATGCGCTGGAAGCGGTAGAGATTGGCCTCGTTGAAGTCCTCGTGGGGTATCTCCTCGTTCTCCTCGACGACGGGGTCCTCCGCCTCCTCGATGATGACGGGCCGCGGCAGCTGCAGCGCCAGCGACTCCAGCGTGCGGAGTATCAGATAGAGGTTGAGCAGCGTGAAGAAGACGACATAGACGGAGAGCAGATAGAGGTCGTAGAAGATAGCCACATAGGTGTAGAACACGACCGAGAGCCCGAGCACGAAGCTGTAGCCCAGCAGGTAGTGGGGCACAGAAGCGTGGCGAGCCAGTCGCCGGGGCAGCATGAAGATGTTCACGATGTAGTAGATGCTCAGGCCCAGGATGCAGAGGCGCATCAGTATGTCGCCGCTGAGGATGTTCTCCAGCAGGTCGCGGAAAGAATACACATACACGATGCGGCTGCCCAGCAAGATAGCCACGGCATAGATGGAGAGCAGCAGGAGGATGGGCAGGGCATAGCGCCACATGCGCTCCCACTGCAGGAAGCCCGGCATGGGGATGCCCAGCGGATAGATGCTCTGCAGGAAACATGCAGCCAGCAGGGCCAGCAACATGCCGGGATGCAGGATGCCGGGATGCCCCGCTGCTATGTCGTGGGCGAAGAGCGACGCCACGAGCAGCGTGCAGAAGAAGATGCCGTTCACCCAAGCCAGCGCAAGGTACTGCACCCGGTGCCGCGCAAAGACTGCCATGACGATGGCAATGACGAAGTGAACGATGGCCGACCCGCCAAGGGTCATAAAGAGTATGTTTTCTATCATCTGAAAGCCTGTTTATGTATGCAAAGTTAGGCCTTTTGCATCAATAAACAATCCCTAAGCACTTTTTTTATTGCGAAATGTGCGACACTTTGCATTATTTATTGTAACTTTGAGCACTTAATGTACATCAACCAACTAAAAACCTTATCTACATGAAAAGAACTACTACATTCTATTTCCTGTTCGCCATGATGCTCTTCTTCACCGGAAGCAATGTCTGGGCAGACGACGAACCGTTCTACACCCTTTGGACAGTCTCCAAGACAGGCGATGTTCAGAACCACACCGACTACACCAAGTACTTCGACGACGAGCA
>CADCCR010000164.1:1987-8032 GCA_902799985.1 uncultured Bacteroidales bacterium
CGACGGCATGGTGTGGAATGCACCGGGCAACCAGAAGGTCAGCAACGACATCATGGACCGCTGGCGCATCGGCGGCAAGAGCCTCGACAAGGTCGACCGCACCATCACGGCCAAGACGCCCATGGCAAGTGCCATCGGCCGCGTTGTCCTCAACCACTTTGGCATCAGCCGCGACCAAGTCACCATCCACAGCCTCACACTCACCGTTGCAAGCGACGTGGAGTACAAAACCATCCTCGACGAGGTAGTGCTCACCCCCACCATCACTAGAGGCAATGCCGGCAGCGAAGAGTTCCTGCCCACCGCTTCCGCCGAATGGCCCACCAACGCTTACTACAGGCTGACCATCAACCTCTCCAACACAAGCACAAGCAACGGTGGCCTGGACGTCGGCTCCATCCAGTTCTTCGCACCCTCAGGCAGCGGCGTGACCGTCAGGAAGCCCTCCATCACACCTAACGGCGGCACCTTCTACGAACCTCAGGAAGTGACCCTCGCCTCCGAGGGCAACACCATCTACTACACCCTCGACGGCACCGACCCCACTGATGCCAGCACTGAATACACCGCTCCCTTCGTCGTAAGCCAGAGCTGCACAGTCAAGGCCATTGCATACAACGACGACGACAATGCCAGCGCCATCGCTTCCGCCGACTTCATCATCACCACCGCCGCCACCTACACCACCATTGCCGACCTCTGCGCTGCAGCAACAGACAAAGAGGAAACCGTCAACGTGGAGTTCAACGACTGGATTTGCGTCGGCGTGAAAGGCAGCAACGTCTACTTCACCGACGGCAAAAGCGGCATCCAACTCTATCAGAGCGGACATAACTTCGTGCTGAACGACGTGCTGAAGGGCACTGCACAGGTCAGGCTGAAGCTCTACAACGGAAGCGCCGAGATTATGGGCCTCACCTCCACATCGGAAGGCCTGACAGTCGAGAAGGGCGGCGTGGCTGAGCCCATCCTCGTCATGGTGGCCGACATCCGCAGCGACATGCACGGCTGCCTCATCCGACTCGAAGGCGTCACCTATTCGGAAGGCAAGTTCTATGACGACGACGACAACACCATCACACCCTACGGCACATTCATCAAGCTGCCCGACCTGATGGAAGGCAAGACCTACAACGTGACCGGCGTCGCCATCTGGTACAAGCCGAAGGACGCTTCCGGCTACTGGGAGATTGCTCCACGCACAGCCAACGAATTCCAGCTGCTCACGTCGCAGATTGCACCCGTCTCCGCTTGGAGCGTACAGACTGAGTCCGTTGACATCAATGGCACACCGACTGCCACCTTCACCACCAACTCCGATGGCGAAGTGACCTACGAAAGCTCCAACGAAAGCGTTGCCACCATCGACAGCGAAGGCAAGATAACCATCGTTGGCAGAGGACACACCACCATCACAGCTAACGTCGCTGAGACCGAAACCTACCTGCCCGACAGCAAGAGCTTCAAGCTCACCGTCACCGAGGAAGGCTACGTGGAAGCCGTCTTTGCATACAACGACGAGGACATCCGTGGACAGGGTGCGCCCGAAACCGGCGCCGAACTCACCGCCACCCGCAACAACGTGCTCACACTCAATGCCAACAAGGCATACGCAAAGGCCGACGACACACACATCAAGATTTACGGCAGCAAGTTCGATAAGGCAGAGGAAGGCGAAGAACCCACACTCGCAGACCCCAGCTACATCAAGCTCTCCGTGCCCGAAGGATACTTCATCACCGACATCGTCTTCACCGCCACCGGTAAAGACTACATCAAGGAATGGGTTGACCAGTTCGGCACGGCAGCTACCGTCAGCGACGCCACCGCCACATGGAAGGGCGAACAGACCGAAGTCGTCCTGACCAATCAGGCAACTTCCCAGGCCCGCATCAAGACCATCACCGTGACGTACTACAACACCGAAGAGGTAGGCATCAGCACCATCACAGCCTCCACCCAGGCCGACGCTGCCATCTACGACCTCAGCGGCCGACGCGTAAGCCGCACCCAAAAGGGCATCTACATCGTCGGCAACAAGAAGATTGCCATCAAGTAAACCCACAGCCCGCACGAAAACATCGTAATAAAGAACAGGAGGCAAACACCATACCGGCGTTTGCCTCCTATGTACTCAACAGACAGACAATGGGACACCAGCTGAACAAGAACGGAACCGAGAAACGGCACCACCTGATGCGAATCGTGGCACGGCTGCCCCTGAGCGTGCTGTACCTCGTCAGCGACCTGGCCTATCCCATCCTATATTATATAATAAGGTATAGGCGACGGCTCGTCCGCGAGAACCTCCGCTGCTCCTTCCCCGAGAAGAGCGAGAAGGAAATCCTGCACATCGAGCGTGCCTTCTACCGCAATCTGTGCGACGTCTTCATCGAAGCCTTCAAGTGCCTCAACATCTCCGACGAAGAGATGCGCCGCCGCGTGGAAATCCTGAACTGCGAGCTGCCCGAACGGATAGCCTCGGAGGGCAAGAACGTCTTCATGCTCCTCGGTCACCTGGGCTGTTGGGAATGGTGCCAGGAGGTCAGCGTCCGCTACAAAGCCCCCCGCCGCAGCTCAGAAATATACAAGCACATCGAGAACCGATACTTCGCCTCCCTCATGCACGAAGTGCGCAGCCGTTGGGACACCAAACAGATAGAAATGAAGCAGACCGTCCGCACCCTGCTCCACTGGACAGCCGAAGGCGAGCCCTACCTCTGCGGCTTCATTCAGGACCAGCGGCCGGACTCGAAGGCAAAGGACTTCACCATGTTCCTGAACCAACAGACCTGGTTCATCCCCGGCGCAGAGGAGATAGCCAAGAAGGTCAACGCAGAACTGGTCTATCTCTACGTGGAAAAGACAAGTCGCGGGCACTACCGCCTCACCTTCACCCCGATGGAGCCCAACGCAGAAGAGCAGAACGAACGTTACCCGCTGACGCGATGCTTCTGGCGCCTCATCGAACAGAACATCTGCCGCCAGCCCGAGCTGTGGCTCTGGTCGCACAACAGATGGAGCAAAAAGAGACACCTATGAACAAAGAGACACACAACGATTTCCCCATCGACGTCGTCATCACCTGGGTGGACGGCAACGACCCGGTGCTCAACGCAAAAAGGGCGTTATACATACAGCCAGAGCAAGCAAACGAGAAGAAAATAGCAGCTCCAACCCGCTATGCAAACAATGGCGAGATATATTGGTGCGTGCGCTCCGTCAACAAGTTCATGCCTTGGGTGCGACGCATCTTTCTCGTCACAGACGGGCAAGACCCACATGTGGAAAGCCGCATCCCGCTGGAGATAGTGGACCATAGCGTCATCTTCCGCGGCTATGAGCAATACCTGCCAACCTTCTGCTCCGTCAGCATCGAAGCTATGATGTGGCGCATTCCCGGCCTGAGTGAACACTTCATCTACATCAACGATGACTTCATGATATGTCGCCCTGTAACGCCAGACATGTTTTTCCCGCAACCTGAGCACATACTCCTGCACGCACGAAAGGCCTCTGTCTTTTGGACAAAAGTCTGGCATGCATTCAAATTCTCTTGCGGACGATCGTGCCGAGTGAACTATATACAACGCATGATGAATGCGGCAACGATTGCCGGCAACAGCAGATCGTTCATCCGTCTCGCCCATACGCCCTACCCTCTTCTGCGCAGCACATTAGAGCAGTTCTACACCAGTCATCCCGAACGCCTCATTCAGAACATTCAGAACCGCTTCCGTAGCTTGCAGCACTTCCGCACCGATGAAATCTGCTACACGCTGCTGCTTGGCGAAGGCAGACTGCATCTGCAACCGGTTCGCCCTGTGCTCATGCGATACTACGGGAAGAAGGGGATGGCGCAGCTGGAGTGGGCGTTACGCCGCGTAACACGGCCGGGGAGCAGTGTCTGCTTCGTGTGCTTTTATGCTCTGGACCAAGTGAGTGACGATGTTTATGCCCGCATCAGCCAATTCGCCGAGGAGCTGCTGAAAGAGTAACGCTCCGCACAAAGCGTCTCCCGCAGACGAGGCAGGCACAACATCCCCTTTGACTCAGATGCTCAGCAGACACTTCAGATAGTATTTCCAGAAATTGAAGTGACACACGAGGCTCTGCCGAATGGTTTTCGGCAGGCCAGCCACGAACGTCCGGCGTATCAGATGCTGCGAGGCAACATAGACAGAAAGGTATCGGGGCGGATAGCGATAGCGCCGTACCAACGTCTCTATTTCCTCGTCCGAGAACTCCACACCAAAGACCTCCCTGTGAAAATTTCTCACTCTGCGTTCCTTTTCGCGGAGCTTGAGGGCAACATTCTGCGTTGAGAACCCGCCGGACGCAAAGGTGACAAAGGCCGTATTCACAAAACAAGCCTTCTTTCTTGCCGCAATAAGCCGAAGCGTCAGGTCGTGGTCGCCTCCCATGAGATAAGTCGGGTCGTAGCCTCCAAGCTCAACAAGAGCACTACGCAGGTACAACATGGACTGATGCGGTATCGTCGGGAAGATGAGGATGCGGTGGAGGTGATGCTCGGGATGCCTGTGCAGCCGATGGCCGAAACGGGAACCCTCCGGCACTATGGGCGCAAAAGAGAAAGTGCACCGGCTCTTCTCCAAGGCCTTCACGGAAAGCGCAAGTCCTTCGGGACAATGATAGAAGTCGTCCGAGTTAAGGAAGGTGACGTACTTGCCCTGTGCGAGGGCAATACCGCGGTTCATGGCATCGTAGATACCCGAATCGCCCTTGCTGAGCAGACACATGTCATGACGGGTATTGTCATAACGATTGATGAAGTCGAGCGTCCCGTCGTCCGAAGCACCGTCCACTATGATATGCTCCACGCTGACGCCCGTCTGCTGCTGTACAGAATCGAGATTGATTGAAACACACTGTGACAACGGAAACAACAGGCTTCGCAGATGCGGCTCCGCCAGAGGCAGGCTTCAATATGACTGCATCCTGTAAAGTCTCGATGAGCGGTATATTAGAAGACATCTCTGAATCTTTCCGGTATCTTTACAACTATTTTCAGTTCCAGCATCGCAGGCTTGTTCAGCGCATAGGGCGGACGGCACCACGTC
The DNA here is from genome assembly GCA_902799985.1 of uncultured Bacteroidales bacterium. Classification (GTDB taxonomy): domain Bacteria; phylum Bacteroidota; class Bacteroidia; order Bacteroidales; family Bacteroidaceae; genus Physcousia. Next base: position 7,069 of record CADCCR010000164.1, read on the forward strand.
TGGCAGAGTCGTGCCCACCGCGTCCAGCGGTCGAAGTCGCGAGCCTTCTTCTCCGTAGCATAGCGAATGGTGCGGCTGCGCTTGTAGATATGTTTCTTCCATCCTTGGGCCAGGCGGTCGGCGTCGCCAAGCCTTTCGGCCAGAATCTTGCTATCGGCATAGCCGAAATGCATGAGGTACAAGTCGGAAGCGATGTGGAAGTTGTGCCCTTTGACACGATGAAAGCCGCGCCCCCAGCGGCAAGGCTTGGCAATGACCGACGGCTTCGTGTAGCGCGTCCCAATCTGAGCATAGTAGTTGGAAAAAGCTGATAACAGTCTGGTATCATCAATGTTTGCTCTTGGCACTAATCCTGCTTTATCAAAAAGAATACCAAACCTTTGAATCTTGGACGGAGACAACAAACTCTCTTTCATTAATGATAACGCATACTGTGTGGCACCGTTATCAGAAATAACGAGATTAGATTTATAATTCAGGTTGTTGTCTTTTGCCCAATTATCAATACATAACCATATCTTGTCTAGATGTATTGTTCCAAGAAAACTGCGGCTCCATTTGTCGGTGTCTCCTTGCTTTCCTTTCACGAATCCGTTACTAATCAGGAATTTGTATAAATGTCCATAATAATCTCTGCCATGTAGTTCCAATTCATCATTTTCGCATATGGGCATGATTAAAAGAGCAACGATAGACAAGAGAACTACATAATCTTCCTCATTGATGGCAAGATTTGCTATGTGATTAATCTTTTTCTGTAAGTCTTTCAAATCTTTATTACCATCAGTAGTATACCAAAACTTCCTAACGAAATCATTGCGAATAAAAGTATTATCAAATGATGTCGCTCCTCTTCCATTTGCTATTTCCACATCAAGGTCTTTAGCAAAATCAATAAGATCCTGCATGGAAATGTGAAGAATAACTCTATCACCGAGTTCTCTTTCAAAGTAATATTTGTAAA
>CADCCR010000165.1 GCA_902799985.1 uncultured Bacteroidales bacterium
GGCTGTCTTCACGTTGGAGCTGTAGAAGACGCCCTGGTTCAGCTGCGTCACCTTCTTGCCGATGACCACTTTCTCCAGCGAGCTGCAATAGGCAAAGGCATCGCCGCCCAAGGTCGTCACCGTGCTGGGGATGTCGATGGCCTTGAGCCCTGTCCGCGCAAACGCGTTGGTCTGAATGGCCGTCACGGTCGTGGGCAGAATCATCTCTTGCAGGTTAGCGCACTCGTAGAACATCTGTTCGCCGATGATGTCGTTCGCCGTCTTGAAGCTGCCCGTGTATGCCTCTCCACCGCTCACGATGCGTACTCCCGACCAGTCGAGGCTCGTCACCGTGCCAACCGAGACAAGTTCGCGGACGAGTTTGATGTCGGTGCCATTGATGGAGCCGGTCAGTTTGAGCTCCTTGTCGGTGGAGGTCAGCAGAGACGACAACGTGCCTGCAGTCTCCACATGGATTTCTGTTACTGCCCAGAGGTTTGTCTGAACGAGACAGATTATGGCTGACAACAGCAGCCTTAGTGTTCCTTTCATGTTTTTCATATTTTAGCTACTTATTATAAATAAACTTCTTGCCGTTACGAAGATAGATGCTGCCCGGCTTCATGCTTGCCACTTTGCGGCCCGTGAGGTCGTATGTTTCATTGAGCATTGTTCCGCCTGCGACTGACCGAAGGGAAGAACTTTGAACATTGAACATTTCCTCGTCTTGAACAGCCTCTATGCCGTCGATGATGTCATCCGTGAGGTCGCCCACAATCGTGCCATACTCTGCCCATGCCGATGCCTGATATTTGGCTAGAGCACTCGCATAGACATGAATCGTGGGATTGCTCGAAAAGGCGTAGGACGAGAGAGTTGGCGGTGTAAGGGTCTGGACATAAACATCCTTGACATCGGATTCATAGAATGCACCTTTCGACAATGTCTTAGCACCCTTGCCGATAAGCACCGTCTGCAAGCTTTTGCAATAGGCAAAGGCATCCTCGCCTATGGTCGTCACCTTGTCCGGTATGGATACCATCGTGATACCGGTCTGGGAGAAGGCGTTGCTGCCTATTTGCGTAAGTGTCTGCGGCAACTTCATGCCGAGCAGCTTGTTCAGGTTTTGGAAAAGGCCGGAACCGATGGACGTAGTCTGAGCCTGCTCGATGTCTATGGACTGAAGGCTCTTTCCAGAAATGAGTTGCTTCATGTAATTGAGGTCCGTCGAACTAATCGGTCCGCGTACAATGAGTTTGATGACGTATTCGTTCTTCAACGTAGCCTTGAGAGTTCCCGAACGGGAAAGCGTGACGTACTCTATGCCGCCGCTTGCTTTGGGCACTTCGTGAAGCGTGCCGTCGGCATCGAGGGAATAAAGGGCAAAGGACGAAGCCTCAAGAATTGACGATGGGACGCAGAAGCTCCTGGTATTGGCGGCATACATGATACTCCCCTCTGCGTTGAGCATCAGGAAACCGACACCGCCAGTGCCTACCATACCGAAGAGAGAGTCTGCCTGATAATATACATATTCCGAAGGAGCACACGCTCCGGGAAGATAACTTGTGAACTGGCCCACGTCGCCGCACTGCCCAACGGCCTCTCCGTTGCGATACAGTCGCTGCTTGCCTGCAGTGGTGACGAAACCTGTAGTAGGAACATGCTCCACGCGGTCCTCGATGAAGATAATCTCGCGGTTCTTCTTTTCGTACTGCGCAATCTTCCGCTTCGTGCTGTTGATGTCCAACTGCCTGTTGGTGACGTAGTGGTCGCCGTAGCATTCAAGGTAGCGGTTGGTGGCAGGCTCGAAGAAGCCATAGACGGTAAAGAAGTCCGTGAGGTCTTCCTGTGCAACCTCGCACACTTTGCGGACGAACTTCAGACCGGAGTTGTTGGTGTTCGAGCCGTAGGGCACTATCTTGTCCTTGCGGAGGGCTTTGAAGAGTTCGGGATAGAAGGAAGTGTTCTTCTGTGCCTGATGGTAGTAGAGGTAGAGGGAGTAGAACATGCGGATGTAGCCATTGTCCGGTCCGCGCCAATAGAATGGCTCATGGCATACGAACTCTTGCATGGTGGCGCTCAAGGGATGCCCCATTGAGGAGCGATGCCCCATGAAGAAGCGGCAGTAGTTGGAGAAAAGGTCGTTGCTTCCCTCCGTAGTGCCTTCCAGCATGATGGGCGACTGAAGCTGATGGCCGAACTCGTGTGCCGTGCCGCTCTCGTCGTAGTTCGAGACATAGGGATTGAGGAAGGTCTTTGTGGCATCGAAGGAGATGTGGATGCCGAACTCGGTGGAATGAGCAACGGAACCGGGCGAGTTGTTATCAACGTATGTGGGATTATTGAAGTAGCCAGGATAGAAGGCATCGCCGCCAGTGATAAAGTAGGGAGCGCCTGCTTTCTCGCCGTTGGCTACCGACTCGCTGACGCCGAAGAGGTCCTTCTCCCAGACCGAGAGGCTGTCCAGACATTCGATGGCTTTGGCAATTCTGGTCGCATAGGTTGCCTTGAGGATAGATGTCCTGATGTTCATCACCGAGTGCCTGCCCTTCACGACGAAAGTGGAATTGGCTGCGGCACCAAGGAGCTTCCTATAGTCCGTATCGGTATGGCGGGAAGCGTCGAAGTAGCCGTCCACCTTGCCGCCTTCGATGTGTATCTTTATCTCAGGCCATTCGCTGACACGCTTGGTCATGGACTTCGTATCTGCCGTATAGAGGATGAAGTAAAGCTTGTCTGCCTCACCGTCAAGGAGGTTGATACCTTTCGCCAGCTTCTGTCCCGTCTTGGCAGTAGTGAACATCTGATCGACGCCGCAGCTTGCGATGTAGAGCGTTGCGTCCGTTGGAACATCGTCATCTACGAAGACATAGAGCGGTTCGCCTTCGCTTTGGACATAGATGCCGGTTGGATTGCCCATATAGGAGGCACAGCGTGCCCACAGCTTGTCGTTCCAGTATTTGGCATCGCTGTAGGCATTGTACGAGTGGATGCGGAACTCCTGTTCGTAGGCAGCCCAGCTCGCGTTCTTCACTTTCAGCGCAATGGGTGTCATGTAGTCGGGCATACCTGCTTGGGCAAAGGCAGCGGTGAGCTCTTCGTCGCTCATTGCCTGGTATTCGGCCTTGAGTTGCGTGCAGGCATTGTCCTCGAAGAAGGTGTTGCACAACTCGTTCACCTTTTCATTATCATCCGTCTCCATCGGATAATAGTTGGCCAGTGTGCCGTAGATGGTGCCGTAGTATTCCTTCCAACTGGATTCCTTGTAGTCTGTCAAAGCCTCTTTATAGACATAGACCGTGGGCTTCGACGAGAAGAGATACGACGAGACGGATGGCGGCGTGAGCGGCTTGACGTAGGCTTTGCTGACGCTGGAGCCATAGAAGGCGCCTTTGCTGAGCTGGTTCACCTTTCTGCCGACGACGACGGTCGCCAGCGAATTGCAATAGGCAAAGGCATCTTCGCCTAACGACCTGACGCTGCCAGGGATGTCAATCTTCTTGAGACCGGTGTTGGCAAAGGCATTTTTCTTGATGGTTGTCACGGTTGTTGGCAGTTCCATCTGCTGAAGATTGGAGCACTGGTAGAACATCTTTTCGCCGATGACGTCGTTCTCCGTGGTGTAGCTCTCAAAGTATGCCTGGCCGCCACTCACGATGCGGACGCCCGACCAGTCGAGGCTTGTCACCGTGCCTGCCGCAACGAGTTGGCGCAGATACTTGATGTCCGAGCCGTTGATGACACCTGTCAGCTTAACCTCTTTGTCGGGGTTGCTCATAAGAGTGGACAGCGTCCCTGCCGTCTCGATATGTAGCTCAGTAACAGCCAGAATGTTTATGGAGAAGAGACATACACATGCGACTGCAAACAGTCTGCATAGTTTTGTGTGGTTTTTCATGTCTTTTCTTAAATAATAGCGCTAGTTTATAGTTTCCGCACGCAAAGTTACTTTTTTCTTCGCAACTTTGCAAGACTTTATGCAATAAAAGTTGTATCTTTGCACAATAAACCAAACATTCTTACCCTTATGAAAAAGATATTCCTTGTCCTCATCCTACTGAGCGCCGTCACTCTTTCGGCAAGGGAGAACAGATGGTACATCAACGGCAATCACTCCGTGCAGTGGGACACTTCCAAGAGCAGTCTGCCCTATGCCGACCACATCGAGATGTCGGGACTCCGCGCTTCCGTGGTCTATTACTGGAGCGTGGATGCCGAGAAGCACTTCGCAATGGACCGCCACCTGGTCTTCCCCATGCTCCGAACCATCCCCAACAACACGCACGCCAGTTGGATGCCGCGCTGCGACGTGGATTTCCTGAAGGGAATGACGGCCAATGGCCGACGGATGACTGAGCAAGAGACGAAGGTCGTCACCATCGACGGCATCCTGACGACATCGGGCACGTTCAGAGGCGACGGCATCGACTTCGAACTCAGGAGGAAGTTCTTCCCAAGCACATCGAAGGCTGCTGTCTGCGAGAAGTACGTCGTCAAGAACATCGGAGAGAAGAAGGCAACCGTCCGCGTGCCTGCTCTGCACATGGTTCGCACGACAAACAAGGAGGACGGCACCCGCGGCTCCTACAGGCTGGTGGCGCGGACGGAGTTCCAGGAGGACTTCAAGGCAACGCTGGAGCCAGGCGAGAGTGCCACGTTCTATTGCTCGGTGCAGGCCTACGCTGCCAGCGACGAGCAGGAGACAGCCCTCGACATCGAGAACGAACTCTCCGACCGCAAGGCCTTCGTGGAAGAGGTTGCCATGCAGAACCTCCACTTCTACTGCCCCGACAACATCATCACGACGCTATTCGAGATGAGCAAGATACGTGCCAGCGAGAGCATCTTCCAGACACAGAACGGACTGATGCACGCTCCTGGA
>CADCCR010000166.1 GCA_902799985.1 uncultured Bacteroidales bacterium
CGCGCGTATATATTAATAATGTATGCCGCGAGGAGACTTGTGCTATGCTGCGGTAAAACTCGTCCTATGCTAAGGTGAGAGTCGTCCTATGCTAAGGTGAGAGTCGTCCTATGCTGCGGATGGTTTTCTGCCCTGGAAGTAGAAGGCCAACAGGTAGATGATGCCGAGCGACATGACTGCGACGGCGCCAATCTGACCGAAGGCATCGCTGGCAAAGCCCATGAGGAAGGGGAAGATAGCGCCGCCGAAGATGCCCATGATGAGCAGACCGGAGACTTCGTTCTTCTTGTCGGGAACGGCTTGCAGGGCACGAGCGAAGACGATGCTGAAGGGATTGCCGTTGCCGAAGCCCATGAGAGCCACGCTGACATAGATGACTATGGCACTCTCGCCGAAGACGAGACCGAAGGCTGATACCACCATCATCAGGACGCTCAAGAGCAGGAAGGTCCATTCCTTGACATAGTTCATGATGAAACTGCCGCTGAAGCTGCCGGCCGCCTTTGCCACAAAGTAGATGGTGCCGATGATGGCTGCCTCGTTGAGACCAATGCCGACACGCTCCATCAGAATCTTCGGTGCGGTGACACTGGTGCCCACATCTATGCCTACATGACAGATGATGGCCAGGAAGCAAAGCAGGATGAATGGATTGCTCAGCAAGCCGAAGGCTCCGGCGAACTGAGCCCCTACTGAACGTTCCTCAGCCTTCACGGAAGAGTCAGAGAGGGTCTGCGACTGATCCTTGATTTTCGTGCCGAAGAGCAACAGGGTGGTCAGTATGCCTACGCCCAGATAGATGGGATAGATGGCCCGCCAGCCGAAGCCGAAGGCATTGGTGGTGGCGCCCCAAGAGGCAATGATGGGAGCCAGGAAGGAGGCGATGCTCTTGATGAACTGCCCGAAGGTCAGGGTGCTGGCCGACGCACCGCCCTTCATCACGCTGTCCACGAGCGGGTTGAGCGACGTCTGCATGATGGCGTTGCCTATGCCCAAGAGGGAGAAGGAGAGCAGCAGCATGGTGAAGTCGAGGGTGAAGACTGGCACTATCATAGCTGCAAGCGTGAGAACGAGGCTCAGCAGAACCGTGTTCTTGCGCCCTATCTTGTTCATGAGCAGACTGGTGGGAATGCTGAAGATAAGGAACCAAAGGAATACGAGCGAAGGCAGTATGTTGGCCATCGAATCGGAGAGACCCAGGTCTTCCTTTACATAATTGCTGGCTATGCCCACCATATCGACGAAGCCCATGGCGAAGAAGCACAGCATGACGGGAATAAGTTTCTTATAGTTCATTCTTTCTTTTTTCTTTTCGTTATCACGTTACAACGTTATTACGAGCAATTCGCTCTTATTTCTCTAACTGATTCAATGCGAAGTTGTAGGCACCCAGGTTGATGGCTTTGCTGGCTCCGAGTTCAGAGATAGTGACTGCCACCTTGCGCTGAGCACAATAGAGTGCTTTCTTGTCGGTATGAGGCACATCGACGAAGACGTCCTTGTCCTCGAGGAAAGCAGCCCGCTGCTCTTCGTCCTCGAAGTTATAGACCTCCGACTGGAGCGTGGGCAGCAGATTGCCGGTGAAGGTGCCTGCCGGACGTGCGAACTCTTCCATCATGCCGGGCAGAATCCACTTGGAGTTGTGCGAGAGGCCACCGCCGATGACGACGATGCCGTCCACGATGTTCAGCACATTCACCAGAGCTGCTGCGGTGACCTGACCCAGTTGGCGGAAGCTCTCCTGTGCGGCCTTCACGTTGCCGGGACGCGTGCCATTGGCAATGTCGCCGATGTCCTTGGGCGTGAGGTCGCCTATCTCCTCGTGCGACATCTCGGCATACACGCGGCGAACGGCACGAATGCTGACGCTCTCCTCTGCTATGACGAAGGGATACATGCCGTTGCGCATGCACCACACATCGCCGCCGCAGCCGTTGTCGCCAGTCAGCAACACCTTGTCAATCACTACACCGCAGCCGAAACCGGTGCCGAGGGTGATGCCTATCAGGTTCTTATAGCGGCGCAGGCAGCCAGCCTCCTCCAGAGCTTTATTCACACGGGGCAGGGCACCAGCCAGAGCTTCGCCGTAAGCGAAGAGGTTGCCGTCGTTGTTCACATACACAGGAATCTTGAAGACGCTCTCCAGGTACGGACCGAGAGCCACACCTCCGCGGAAGGCAGGGAAGTTGGGCAGGTCGCCTATGACGCCATGTCCGTAGTCGGCTGGGCCGGGGAAAGCGAAACTGATGGCAACGGGTTCTGTGCCAAGCTTCTCCTTGACGGTCGTGAAGCCTTGCACCAGCGTTGCCAGACAACCTTCGGTATCGGTGGTAACGGCCTTCAGATGAACGGGTTCCACAATCTCCTGATTGTTGCAAATGGCCGAGAACACAAAGTTTGTGCCGCCCGCATCAAGGGTCAGCACGATTTTCTTGTCTTTACTCATAATAGTTGCTTTTATAGTTCTGATTATTCTGATTATTCTGAATGTTCCGATTATTCAGAGGTCCTTACCGAGGCCTTGATTGTCATGCACTCCTTGTCGAGGGGCTTGATGGTGTAGCGCCCTACGCAAGCGGGGATGATGAACGTCTCGGCATAGTGCACCTCGAAGGGCTCGAACTTGCCTTCGGGACTCTCGATGAGAGCTGCTTCGCCATCAACGAGGTTGAGGACGTTCACGCCGCCGCGCGTGTCGTGCTCTACGGGACGGCTGAAGGTATGGCGGCGCGTCTCGATGAATTCGTTGGGATGCAGTCCGGTCCGCTCTTCCTTGATGCCTTCTTCGTTGCTCAGCACTTCGAAGTGGTTGGCTATCTGCGACTTGACGAATGGCGTGGTGCGCTCCCATTGGATGACGAACTTGCCGCGCTCCACGTTGATGGGCCTTGGCTTGCCGTCCAGGCCGAGGCGTGCCCAGTCCCACAGCTTGAAGGTGAAGATGCTGGGCGTAGAGCTGATTTCGAGCACCATGCTGTCGTGACCGGAACAATGGATGGTGCCGGCAGGGATGAGGTAGTGGTCGTGTTTCTTGGCTGGCAGTTTGTTGACGTACTTCTCGGCGTCGAACAGAATCTCGCCCCGCTGAGCAGCCCGCAGGTCCTCTATCATCTGCACCTTGTCGATGCCTTCTTTCAGGCCGAGATAGACCACCGCGTCCTCGCCAGCATCAAGCAGATAGTAGCTCTCGTCCTGCGTGTAGGGCAGACCGAACTCCTTCTGTGCGAACTCGTTGGTGGGATGTACCTGGAGGCTGAGGTTGCCGCCTTGCATGGTGTCGAGGAAGTCGAAGCGGATGGGGAAACTCTTGCCGAAGCGATGCCACACCTGCTGTCCGAGCAGCTCGCGAGTGTGAGCCAGCACGACATCTTGCGAAGGCAGCTCGAAGAGCTTACCGTCGGCCTCCAGGTAGAGGCTGTTCTCCTCGGGCACGCAGTCGAAGCACCAGCCGTAGTTCACCTCTTCGCGAGGCAGGTCGCAGACTTCCTTCATCCACTGGCCTCCCCAAGGAGCCGGGTCGAAGAAAGGAACGACGCGGAAGGGTTTCCGAGCCGTGCGTTCCAAGCCCTGCCGCATCTGCGCGTCGGTAATCATTTTCGGCTCGTCGCGACGGTTCGAGTCAATCCAGAACTCGATGCGTCCGCTCTGCATCAGCTCGTCCTTGTAGCGGTCGATGATGTTCCAGTCGTTGAAGTAACCTCTTTTATATTGCACCGAGGGACTGTCCTCGTGGTTGTCGATGCCGAGCGCCTTCACTTCGTGTCGGCGGAAGCGTTGCTGAATCTCCCAGCGAGCCATGTCGGCGTAAACTATTGACCATTGACCATTGACCATTGACCATTTCTCGGCGACGAAGGCTGCGCCTGTGCCAATGATGGCGATGGGCTCTTCAATTTTGAATTTTGAATTTATTAATTTTGAATTGTCGAAATATTCGTGTAAGCGAATGTTCGACATGTATCCGAAGAGCACGTCGTCGGTCATGAAGCGCTCTGTGAGCTGGCGGATTTCCTCTTCCGGCCGCATAAAGGAGCGTGTGTCGATGATTTTGCGGCCAGTCTTGGCGAAGGCTTCGATGAAATCCTCCTCGTAAGTGCCAGGATAGAGGTCGATGGTCCAGACGGGTTCGTCAGCCCAAGCTTTGCTGAGCGTCTGAATGATATTGTCCCAGCCAATGACCGCTTTGCCGTCGATGTGAGTGCTGGGTTGCTTGTCGTAGTTACTTTTTCTCATAAAATACATTATTTTCCTTGCAAATATACAACATAAAATTCAAAAGCCCAAATCAATGTTGATAAAATGCAAAGATAATGTGTTTATTCGTATCGTTGGCTTATTGAGTTGGTGCTGCGTGGAAGTGCATTTTCGGGCAAAATCATAGCACAGGCAGACAGAGAGAGTGGTCCATTTTTCCCGATGAAATGGGCGTTTTTTGCACTTTGGCAAACTAAAGCGTGACAGTCTATCCACGAGCCGTGCCAAGTCAGCAAACGAGCCGTGCCAAGTCAGCAAACGAGCCGTGCCAAGTTTTAGCTCGATGCCAGTCAAGTTTGTAGCCGTGACAAAATGACATTCGTGACATTGTCAAAAGAGGGAAAAGAGGGAGAGAAAAACGCTATATATTATTATAAATAATAGTTAACCCTAGTTAATTTAATAATATAATAAGCAGGTTGTGTGACATTTTTCGGCTTGTCACAAGTGTCATTTTGTCACAACAAGTTTTTTTATTTTGCAAGCAAAATAATTGCAAAATAATTTGGATATCCGGAAAAAATGTTGTATCTTTGCAGTCGAAAAAGAA
>CADCCR010000167.1:0-6432 GCA_902799985.1 uncultured Bacteroidales bacterium
CGAGCACGATGACATTCATGCCAAGGTTCATGGCTGCCTTCTGCGTCGAGAGCCGCGTGCGGAGGCTGTTGTTGAAGAACACCATGAGCAAGGTCTTGTTCTTGCCCAGCGTGTCGTATTTATAGCGGTCGGCCTTTATCTCTTGGGCGTCCGCAAGGGCTTGTTTCAAGTCGCCCAAGTCCTGAACGTTAAGAAAACTCTTCATAAATCTTTCGTTTTTTATTTTAAGGAGATAAAGGAAGAAAGAAGAAGATAGATGGAGATAGAAGACATCGGTTTTGGCAGCTGCATGTTGTATTGTCCTCTATCTTCATCGCTGAAAGCGACATATCTTCTTTTATCTTCCTCTATCTTCCTCTACCTTCTTAGTTTCTCGTGTCTTTCTCTCTTATCTCCACGCGTCGTATCTTGCCGCTGATGGTCTTGGGCAGCTCGTCGACGAACTCGATGATGCGCGGATATTTGTAGGGAGCCGTCACGTGCTTGACGTGATTCTGCAGCTCCTGGACGAGTGCATCGCCGGCCTTGTCCTTCCATTCCTTGCCGAGGACCACCGTGGCTTTCACCACCATGCCACGTGTCTCGTCGGGCACGCCGGTGATGGCGCATTCCACTACGGCCGGATGTGTCATCAGGGCACTCTCCACCTCGAAGGGACCGATACGATAGCCTGAGCTCTTGATGACGTCGTCGGCACGACCTTCGAACCAGTAGTAGCCGTCCTTGTCGCGCCAAGCCATGTCGCCCGTGAAGTAGTAGCCGTCGTGGCAGGCTTCGAAGGTGATGTTGCTGTCGCGATAGTATTCCTTGAAGAGTCCGATGGCTTTGTGTCCCTCGTTCAGGCGGACGGCAATCTCGCCCTTCTCGCCATCCTCGCAGAGCGTGAGGTCGGGGCGCAACAGGGCAATCTCGTATTGTGCGTTGGGCTTGCCCATGCTGCCGGGCTTTGGCTTCATCCAAGGGAAAGTGCCCAGCGTCATGGTGGTCTCGGTCTGCCCGAAGCCTTCCATGAGGCGGATGCCCGTCAGCTGGAAGAACTTCTCGTAGACGGCCGCATTGAGTGCCTCGCCAGCCGTGGTGCAGTAGCGGAGGGCCGAGAGGTCGTAGCGGCTGAAGTCTTCGCGGACGAGGAAACGATAGACTGTGGGCGGCGCACAGAAGCTGGTGATGCGGTACTTCTCCATCTGCCGCAGTATCTTCTCGGCGGTGAACTTCTCGTGGTCGAAGACGAAGACGCATGCTCCGGCAAACCATTGGCCGTAGAACTTGCCCCAAACGGCCTTGCCCCATCCCGTGTCGGCTACGGTGAGGTGGATGCTGTCGGGCGTGAGGTTGTGCCAGAAGACACCAGTCGTGAGATGGCCGATAGCGTAGAGGAAGTCGTGTGCCACCATCTTGGGCTCGCCCGTCGTGCCCGAGGTGAAGTATAGAATCATGGTGTCGCCGTTGGCATTCACGAAGCGCGGGCGGCGGAAAGCAGGTGCCTTCCCGATTTCTGCATGCCAGTCGTGGAACCCTTCAGGCACGTCGGGACCGATGGAAACGAGCACGTCCACCGTCGGACTCTCGGGCATGGCCTTCTGCACTTCGCCCAGAACGTACGGCTCGCCCACGCAAATGATGGCTTTCACGGAGGCTGCATTGTTGCGATAGACGATGTCGTGGCTGGTGAGCATGTGCGTAGCCGGAATAGGCACGGCCCCGAGTTTGTGCAGGGCAAGCATCGTAATCCACCATTCCAGTCGGCGCTTCTCGATGAGCATCACCATGTCGCCGCGCCCGATGCCAAGTGTATGCAGGTACGATGCAGCCTGGTCGCTCTCGCGCTTGAGGTCGGCAAAGGAGAGTCTGCGCTCAGCGCCCTCGTCGTTCGTCCAAAGTAGCGCAATCTTGTCCGGTGCCACTTCTGCCCAGGCATCCACCACGTCATAGGCAAAGTTGAAGTTGTTCGGGATGAGGAACTCAAGGTTCTCCCGATAATCTTCCTCCGAGACAAACGATGTCTGCCTCAGGAAGCGACTCAATATGGGATTGGTATCCATTTTTCTGAACAGTGAAAAGTGAACAGTGAAAAGTGAAAAATCAAAGTAACTTTAGAAATTATTAGAACACATCTTTTGGAAGAGTAGTGCTTTGAATGGTGCGTTAGACCATGTAAAATCAATGAGCATAGAGGCCAGATGGTAATTCTTATTTTTCACTTTTCACTCTTCACTTTTCACTTATTTTAAATTATTACTGTCAGGAACTTCACAGGTTTGTTCTCCAGGGCTCGCATGCAGTGGGGGCGGGTGGTGTCGAAGTAGATGCTGTCGCCAAACCTCAGCACGATGACCTTGTCCTCGATGGTAACTTCCAGCACGCCGTCGAAGACGATGATGAACTCCTGCCCGTCGTGAACGTTCTTGGCATGGTTCTTTCCGTCGGGTAGGGGCTCAATCTCGGTGAAGAACGGTTCCATCGCCCTTCCCTTGAAGCCACTGGCCAGCGACTTGTACTTGTAGTCGTTGTGGCGGTCCACCTCCAGTCCCATGCCTCTGCGGGTGACGAAGTAGCCGTTCATGCGCGGCTCCTCGCCGTAGAGGAGGACGTCCAGGGCGATGCCGTACTGCTTGGAGATGCGTGTGAGGCGATAGACCCCAGGGTCGCACTCACCATTCTCTATGCGACGGTAGTGCTCCACGCTTGTCTCGCACACCTCCGCCATCTTCTCCACCGGGATGTCGAATATCTCGCGCAGCCCTTTCAAGCGTTGCGCTATCTGTTTGATGTCGTCCATATTATCCATGTCTCTGTAGCTTTTCGCCTGCAAAGGTACGAATAAGCGAGCGAAATACAAAAGGAAAACGGGATTTTTCTTTTGTGTTTCCCAGCGAAAGTGCCTTCGAGATTATCCTCAAAGGTACTAAAGAAAATGAAAAGCGAAAAAAGTGAAAAGTGATAAACAAGGAGTGAAGAATAAAAAACAAAAGGAAAACCAAGGGTTAGCCCCCAACCAAACCCTTCGGGCCTCCGTCGCTTACACTCCCCAATTGCTCCGCTTTTAACGGGCAATTGCCTCGAGGGGAGGCTTCCTTCGCTGCGACATTCACTCCCCCTCGGGGGAGACGGAGAGGGGTCGCTTTCCGAAGCGCCCTGCGCTTATTCCCGAAGCGCCTCGCGCTTATTCTGGAAGCGCACGGCGTTTCTGTGCGAACCGTTCGGAGCTATGACATATATTATATATAATGTGTACGTATTTTATCTAAATATTCCAGCAAAACACTTCCCTTTCCGAAAAAAATCGTAACTTTGCATACGGTAATATGTTAAATGATGACTCCTCCTATCTGCAAAGCTGGTGGGGTTTGCGAAATTTGAATGATATGAAAATGGTATTGGTTAATGTTTTGCTGGCAGCGGTGAGCCTCCTGCCGGTGTGTGCTCAGGAAAGAATGAACGTCGTGCAGACCGACAAATCTGTGAAGAGCTTCGACATTCCGAAAGTGGAGCAAGTGACGTTCGACAACAAAGGCACGGTGCTGGTGCAGGTCGGGAATGCCGAAGGCATCACAGCTTCCGCGGCCACGATATCTGCTCGTCTTGCTTCCGAGGATTCCGATATGGACGGCATCAGCTGCGGCTTCTTCTACGGAACAACCCCTTCCCCGCAGCTTCAGGTACAAGCTGGGCTAATACAGAAAACAGACGATGGGACGATGTTCACCGCCAATCTCTCCGGTCTGCAACCCAATACGACATATTTCTTCCGTCCGTATGCAGAGCTAAACGGCATGTATTACTACGGCAGCACCTCTTTCTTCCGCACAGACGAAGAGCAGACGAACACCGAAGGCGTGGCTTTCCTGAGCCAGTACGCCAGTCCAGACGAGATTGTGCAGAAGGGCGACGACGATGAGGCTTCTGCTTGGCTTTGGTTTCATCAGGAATATCCCCAATGTCCTTTCCTCTATGCCGGTGACATACAAAAGGAGGAAGACTTGGCAGCCTACAAGGTTCTCTTCTACATCCGCGACCTCGATTCCGGCAACGAGGACAATGCCTGGACACAACCTGCCAGCATCCGGCAGGCCACGCCGTACATACAGGCTTGGTATCGGGCAGGCGGCAACCTGGTGCTCTGGCAGCATGCCGTCACCTTCATAACGGACCTGGGACGCATGGACCGCAACATGATGCGCAACTGTGACCACCGTATCACCATCGGCAACGGTTCGTGGAACCAGGGACAGTGGTACATGGCCGTACAACTGAACCCGGCCAGCCGCTTCGTCAAGGACTTCTCGCAGCATCCTCTCTATCGCGGTTGCGACATCCGCCAGGCTGGTCGCTCGAAGTATATCACCGTGAAGGGTCCCGCTTGGACAGAAGACCACAACTGCGTCTTCCACAACCTTCCGGCCCAGATAACGGGTCTCGGCAATCAAGACCCCAAGTGCTACGAAGTTCTCACGCAGACTTATGGCATCTATCCACTTGCCGTCTGGGATTCTCAGATTGACTGGATTTCGCAGCTCAACGTCTGGGAGGCTCGTCAGGGCAACACCGACTTCAAGGGAACCATCCTCTGCGTGGGCAACGGCGGCCTGGAGTTCTCCTACAAGAATGCCGACGGAACGCCCGACAAGAGTGCCTATCCGCACAACAGTCCCTTCCAGTCCAACGTGTTACGCATAGCAAAGAATGCCATTGAATACCTCGCATCGGGCGACACGCCTGCCAAGAACTGGATGAACGACCCCAACGGAATGGTCTATGCCGATGGCACCTGGCACCTCTATTATCAGTATAACCCCGCCGGTCCCGATTGGGGTAATATCTCATGGGGACATGCCACCTCCACCGACCTCTTCCACTGGCAGGAACAGCCCGTCGCCATCGAGCCCGACAACCTCGGCTACATCTTCTCAGGCTCGGCAGTCATCGACACGGCCAATACTGCTGGCTTCGGCAAGAACGCCATCATCGCCATGTACACAGCTCACGGCGATCACGAACAGCAATGCATCGCCTACAGCACCGACGGAGGCATGACCTTCACCAAGTACGAGGGGAATCCCGTCATCAAGAACACAACCCACGGCGACTTCCGCGACCCGAAAGTGGTGTGGGACGACGATTCGAAGGCTTGGTACTGCATCCTAGCACTGGGAGGCGAACATTCGGCACAGATATACCGCTCCACCAATCTCAAGACGTGGACTATGCGCTCCACCTTCACTGCCCCCACCTACGCCCCTGGCTGCAACAGGGGAATATGGGAGTGTACCGACCTTTTCCCCATTCAGTACAAGGGAGAACGCAAATGGGTCCTGACCGTCAACGTCAGCGATGGCGGCCCTGTTGTCGGCTCAGGCACCATGTACTTCGTCGGGAAGTTCACCGCAGGCAGATTCACTGCCGAACGTTACAACTATCCCCTTTGGGAAGACCACGGCATGGACGACTACGCCAGCGTCACCTGGTCCGGCACAGACGACCGCAGGGTTTGCATCGGATGGATGAACAATCAGGCCTACGGCGGCTATCCTGTGTCGCCCTGGCGCTGCTGCATGACCCTGCCTCGCGAAATGGTGCTCGAAGAATACAACGGCCAGCCATTGCTCAAGACCACTGTCGTCCGCGAGATAGAGAACGTCGCAGAGCCTTGGCAACCGCTCACCGCTGCCGGTTCATTCGTGAAGAAGGCTGACGGAAGCCTGCCCGATGCCTTCCAGCTGAATGTGACCGTCGATATGACAGCCGACAGCGATATCCTGCTTGCCAATGCCGCCAACCAAGAATACGGCATCCACATCGATGCCCAGCGTCGCGAGATAGTCATCAACAGGGGTGCCAACAGTGGCAAGACAGACTTCAATGCCAACTTTGCCATCCCCTCCATGCGATCCTCCCTCTATTCCGACCTTGATCAGATAACGCTCTGCATCTATGTGGACCAGTCGAACGTCGAAGTCACCACCGCCGACGGCTCCGTCATCATGTCCACCCTCGTCTTCCCCGAGACCATCTACGACCGCATCACCCTCGCCGGCTCAACCGTTGAAAGCAAACTTCGCCTCCTCCGCACCGTCTGGAGGTGATATGCAAAATGCTTACAAATATGCCATCCATTCATTTGCAATTGTTTGATGGCCTGCTGCAGTTGGATGAGTTCCATCCAAAGTCTCATATCGCCTATCACGTTTTGCAAGATCTATAAGATTCACATGACAATTAGTTGTTGTACGCCTTATGGATTCATTGTATTCGTCTATACATAACCCTCCTAATCGGTCTGGAAAACGCCAGAATGGGTTATGCTTCAATACGGTTCTCATAAGAGTTGCACATAAGATTTTTGCTTTTGGATAAAAGAATCGTAGCCCTATGAGCATCTGATGATAAGCATCCTCAAAGTACAGAGTATTAATCTTTCCATCATTGCTCATG
>CADCCR010000167.1:6488-7151 GCA_902799985.1 uncultured Bacteroidales bacterium
TTCTTTAGTACATAAATGCTGAATCCTCTCCTGACAACATCCGGCTGGGAACCCTTGTCCACAAACCTTGCTACTTGAATATGAATTATTGACACAGATATAGGCGCTAAGTTCCTGAATTACCTTTGCCCACCAAGTATCATAGACGCTTCTTAACCCGTTGAGCTTCTGCATGGTTTTATTATAATAAACTTCATAACCAGATGGGTTGAATCCGCTGTATGTACTAATAGAGTCTCCAAGTATTGATACAAGCATAGTTCTAGAAATTTAACAACAATCACTGTTCTCCGTTATATTGACTATTATTCTATAATCACTTATGGGCAAAGGTTGAGTTCGTTTCCTCTATTGTTTCTCTGATCGGATTGTATCGAAAAAGGATTCTACCATGGCTCAATCATTTATTATTTTTTCTGCAGCATTATCCGTAAAGAAGAACAAATCATGAGCTATGGACAAGGGATAGAAGAACGCTAAATAAAGGAATAACAATTTTCTTGCCATGAATATTTTTCTCTATACTCAAGTCTCGTGGGGAGGGAAGCGCAGAAAGTAATTCGGCAACAGACTGGTATCGCTCTTTTGTTATGGGCTTCATAGCCTTAATGATACAATTTTCAGATTCTCTGTCACATTTTGCAATACTTTTTCAGGAAGGCC
>CADCCR010000168.1 GCA_902799985.1 uncultured Bacteroidales bacterium
TATGATGTTTTGCGCGTGCAAAGTTACGGAAAAAGGCGCGAAAAGCAAAATAAATTTGGCTCTTCGCGCCTTTTTCCGTAACTTTGCACCCCGAAAGAAGAAAACACACGTATAATGGTAGCTAAAAACAGGAAGAATAAGAAGCTCCGCTGGACTGTCCCTGCCGGTTTGGAAATGACAGAGATGGACCGTATCATCATGGAATGGGAAGCAAAGGGAAAACTTGTGCCCACACCGCAACTCATCAAGACGAAAGACCAGATAGCCGGCATCCGCAAAGCCGGTGTGCTCAATACGGCTGTGCTCGATGTCGTGGCCGAGAAGATACGCGAAGGCATGACAACGGCCGAGATTGACCGCATCGTCTATGACTACACCACAGCTCATGGCGGCATCCCTGCACCGCTTCACTACGAAGGGTTCCCCAATAGCTGCTGCACAAGCATCAACGATGTGGTGTGCCACGGCATTCCCTCCGAGGATGAGGTACTCGAGGAGGGTGACATCATCAATGTGGATTGCACAACCATCCTCGATGGCTATTATGCCGATGCCAGCCGTATGTTCATCATCGGCAGGACAACTCCCGAGCGTCAGCATCTGGTGGATGTGGCATGGGAGTGTCTGAAGATTGGTGAACGGGTCTGCTCTGAGCCATACGTCTTCGTGGGCGACCTGGGCAATGCCATCGCCAAGCATGCGCATGCCAACGGCTACAGCGTGGTGCGCGACCTCTGCGGACATGGCGTGGGACTGGAGTTCCACGAGGATCCCGACGTGGAGCACTACGGACGCAAGGGCAGCGGCATGCTCCTCGTGCCAGGCATGACGTTCACCATCGAGCCGATGATAAACGGCGGCGACTGGCAGGTGTGTGGCGACGAAGAGGACGAGACTGGCTGGATTGTCTTGACCGAAGACGGTGAGGACAGCGCCCAGTGGGAACACACATTCCTCATGACAGAGAACGGTGTGGAAGTGCTCACACACTAAGTCTCTTATCTTTCCGCCTGCGCTTGCACGAAGCGAAGAACTCCCCCAAAAGGAGAGAATTCAAATCATGAATGACATTATATAATATGAAAGATAATACAATCAACGTCGCACCCGTAAACTCCTCCCCTTTGGGGGAGGCAGGGAGAGGGGCTAATACCCTCAACGTCGCACCCGTAAACTCCTCCCCTTTGGGGGATGCACGGAGAGGAACTTATATTCTTGGCATCGAATCCAGTTGCGACGATACGTCGGCGGCTGTCCTGCGCGACGGCATCCTGCTCTCCAACGTCACTGCCAGCCAAGCAGTCCACGAGGCTTACGGCGGCGTGGTGCCCGAACTGGCGAGCCGTGCCCACCAGCAGAACATCGTGCCTGTCGTTGATGCTGCCTTGAAGCAGGCTGGCATCGAGCGTGAACAACTCACCGCCATCGCCTTCACACGCGGCCCGGGACTCATGGGCTCGCTCCTCGTCGGGGTGTCCTTCGCAAAGGGTCTTGCTGCATCGCTCGGCATTCCCATGATAGACGTCAACCACCTCCACGGACACATCCTGGCGCACTTCATCCATATCGAGGGCGATGACTACATCTCCCCCTCCTTCCCCTTCCTCTGTCTGCTCGTCAGCGGCGGCAACAGTCAGATTGTCCTCGTCAAGAGCTACAAGGATATGGAAATCATCGGCCAGACCATCGACGATGCTGCTGGCGAGGCCATCGACAAATGCTCGAAGGTGATGGGACTCGGCTATCCGGGCGGTCCCATTATCGACAAGCTGGCCCGTCAGGGCAACCCCGAGGCTTTCACCTTCGCAAAGCCTAACATCCCAGGCTACGACTACAGCTTCAGCGGACTCAAGACGAGTTTCCTCTATAACCTGCGCGAATGGGTGCAGGAGGACCCCGACTTCATCGAGCATCACAAGTGCGACCTCGCTGCTTCGCTCGAGAAGACCATTGTCGATATCCTCATGAAGAAGCTTCGCCTCGCTGCCAAGGACCTGAAGATAAAGCAGGTGGCAGTGGCAGGCGGTGTGTCGGCCAACAACGGCTTGCGCAATGCCTTCCACGACTATGCACGTCGCTATGGATGGCAAATCTTCATCCCTCGCTTCAGCTACACGACAGATAATGCAGCCATGATAGCCATCGCAGGCTACTACAAGTACCTCGACCACGACTTCTGTCCGATGTCGGCACCCGCATACAGTCGCGTGTCAGAGAAATAACCCTTTTAGATACCACAGCCGGTAACAAGACCAAACATGCAAAACTAACGTCTTTTATCTTCCTCTATCCTCCTCTATCTTCCTCTATCTTCCTCTATCCTCCTCTATCTTCATTTATCTTCCTCTATCTTCCACTATCTTCCTCTATCAATCTACCTGGCAAGCGAAGCTTGCGAAAGTTGAGTAAATTAATATATTATGGCACAGAAAACGATAGGCATCCTCACCGCCATGAGCGTGGAATACCGCCAAGTTGCGGCAATGCTGAGTGAACCAGAAACAGTACAGTCCGGTCCGCAGGAGTTCCTCGTCGGCACCTTAGGGCAGAACAAGGTGGTGCTCCTGCAATGTGGCATAGGCAAGACCAATGCCGCAACAGGCACCACGAACCTCATCATGACTTTCCATCCCGATTACGTCATTTCAACAGGTGCCGCAGGTGGCATCGATACGTGTCTCGATGTGATGGACATTGTGGTGGGCAGCGAGGTGTGCTACCACGATGTCAACTGTGGCGACAACTGCGACCCGGGTCAGGTACAGGGTCTGCCAAGACTTTTCAGCGGCGACCAACATCTGGCCGACATTGCCACAGCCCTAAAGACAGACGTCCGCGTCATCCCCGGTCTCATCTGTACGGGCGATCAGTTCATCACCAACCGCGCCGAACTGGATGACATCAAGAAGAAATATCCTCAAGGCTTGGCTGTCGACATGGAGAGTGCTGCCATCGCACAGGTCTGCCATCTCTGGCAAGTGCCCTTCCTCAGCTTCCGCATCATCAGCGACACACCAGGCATCAAAGGACACTTCGACCAGTACCTCAACTTCTGGGACACCATGGCCGAGAAAAGCTTCCGCGTCACCAGCGAATTCCTCAGCAGGATTTGAATCATCCCATTCTTCATTTTTCATTTTTCATTTTTCATTCTTAAATTGAATGGGCGGCGAGCTACTTTCACTCCTTGTTGCTGTGATGTGGACCTTCACAGCCATCTTTGCCGAGATAGCCAGCAAACGCATGGGCACCCTCGTGCTCAACGTGTGGCGCATGGTACTGACCATCGTTCTCCTGGGCCTCCTGCTCTGGTTCACCTGCGGAAAACCATGGCCTCAGTACACCTCGCCCGATGTGTGGAAGTGGTTCCTGGCAAGCGGCTTCATGGGCTTTGTCTTCGGTGACTACTGTCTGTTCAATGCCTACGTCGTCATCGGTAGCCGCTATGCTCAGCTCTTCATGACGCTGGGCTGTCCCTTTGCCGCCATCACTGCCTGGCTCCTGATGGGCGAGACGATGAGTCCGCTTGGCCTGCTTGGCATGATGGTCACACTTACAGGCATTGGCATCTCCATCATGGGAAAAAAACATTATAAAGACCCAACTCAAGCTCCCCTTAATGGAAAGAAGAAAAAGTCTCACTTTAGGGGAGAATTAGATAGCCTCTCTGTTTCTTTGCCCCTTCGTGGCATCCTGTTGGGCATCGGGGCAGGCTTGGGACAAGGTGTGGGCCTCGTCCTAAGCAAGCAGGGCATGTTGCATTATGGAGCCGTCGTACCTCCCGAAGCCACCGATGTAGCGTCGATGATGCCATTCGCCGGAACGCAGATACGCGCCCTGATGGGACTCCTTGCCTTTGGCTCCATGCTTCTGTTTGCCCGTCGTTTTGGCGATTTCTTCCGTGCAGCCACCGACCTCCGAGGAGCAGCCGCAGCAATGGGAGCCGTACTGCTCGGTCCTTTCTTCGGCGTCAGCTTCAGCCTCTTGGCAGTCAGCATGACGAATACCGGCGTGGCGCAGACCCTCATGTCGCTCACGCCGGTCCTCATCCTTTGGCCCTCCCGTCAAATCTTCGGCAAGAAGGTCAGCATGCAGGAAATCGTCGGAGCCGTCATCGCCGTAGCCGGAGCCTCACTCTTCTTTATCTGACCCCTTCTGATTTTTTTTATCATTCTCATCAATTTATCTAAAACGTATATATGCGAAACTTGAAGGAGTAGAATAAAAAACTCATTTTTCTTTGAATTTTGATTTTATAAATTTTGAATTTTGAATTAACCTTCGTATCTTTGCAGCCGCAAAAGCAATGGAGAGATGCCAGAGTGGTCGAATGGACCGCACTCGAAATGCGGCGTACCCTTACGGGTACCCTGGGTTCGAATCCCAGTCTCTCCGCACAGAAGGCAACCGAATGAGGTTGCCTTCTTGCATTCGAGATAGGATTCTCACCCAGGGGTTTTTCGCTCCGCTCAAGCGGCAAAGCCGGAACGAATCCCAGTCTCTCCGCTACGAAGGCAACCAGATGAGGTTGCCTTCTTGCTTTCGAGAAAGGATTCTCACCCAGGGGTTTTTCGCTTCGCTCAAGCGGCAAAGCCGGACCGAATCCCAGTCTCTCCGCTACGAAGGCAACCGAATGAGGTTGCCTTCTTGCATTCGAGATAGGATTCTCACC
>CADCCR010000169.1 GCA_902799985.1 uncultured Bacteroidales bacterium
CAGACGCGGCAGCGGCGTTTCGCGCGCGCCATCCGGGCGAGACGGGCGTGCTGGACGACATGGCCGCGCTCGAGGCCGAGGGGTTCTTCGAGCCGGCCGAGGCGCCGGTGAAGGACGACGCCGAATTCGAGGACGAGCTGGAGAACCTGCAACGACTCTCCGAGCTCCTTCCCGACGAAGCCACCTACCGCCGACTCATCCCCAAGGCAATGGCCAAGGCAGGCCGAAACGAAGAAGCCCTGCAACGCTTCTTCAAGCTCGACTACGAGACACAGGAGGACGACGAAACCATCCTCTCCGGCATCGCCTCCACCGCCTTCGCCCTCAGCCGATTCGATGTGGCCTGGCGCTACACAGAGAAGGAGCTGCTCCTCTCCGAAGGCAAAAACTGGTCGGCACACCTCCGCGCCGGACACATCAAGCTCCTGCAAGGAGGCTGGAAGGAAAGCATCGACAGCTACATACAGTTCATCATCACCTACTGCAAAGAGACCGGACAGGAGAGAGAAGCCGCCCTTGCACATTTCGACAAGGAGCAGGACACACTCACCGCAAAAGGCATTGCCCAGGAGGACTTCCTGCTCCTTCGCGACATACTTCAAGCCACAGCATCCGGCACACTTTGACCGCCTCCACTGCCCTGGCACAAGTGAAAAGCTCATCTTTCTGCAAGAAAGTCAGCAGGAAATGATGGCTATGTCGGCAAAAAGTCGTACATTTGACACCAAAAGAACATTATTCATAACCTAAAACTAACCAAACATCACCATGAAGAGACTGCTATTTATGGCCATCGCAGCATGGATGACCATCGCCGCCACCGCTCAGGACGTGAGCATCAAGAAGGCCCTTTTCCACAAGGGAGACGACATGAACTGGGCTAAGCCCGAGACAAAAGATGCCGACTGGAAGACCATCGACATGACAAAGAACTGGGACGACCAGGGCTATGCCATCAACAACGCATACGCCTGGTACCGCATCCACCTCACCATACCGAGCAGCCTGCTCAAGGGAGCCGAACAGCAGAAGTTCGTCATCTTCGACCTGCCCAAGGCCGACGACACCGACGAATGCTACCTCAACGGCAAGCTCATCGGCAAGACCGGCGGCATGCCCTCCGACCAGGGCGGCTACAAGTCGGCATGGAGCCTCGAGCGCAGCTATCCCGTCGACGCGAAGACAGGCGGCATACGATGGGACGAAGAGAACGTCATCGCCATCCGCGTCTACAACGGCGGAGAGCCTGGAGGACTCTTCGAGCGCCCACTCTCCGTGCGCATCCCGAGCCTGCTCGACGGACTGTCCCTCCATTTCACCGACGTCAACAATGGCGATGCACACTGCAACATCGAGCTGCGCAACGCCTATCCGCAGGCACAGAACGGCAAGCTCGACTATAGCATCACCGACCGCGAGAACGGAACCGTCCTCTTCAAAGGCTCAAAGAAGATGAGCATCAAGCAGAACAAGCCCGTCAGCCTTACCGTTCCCTACGACAAGACCAAGTCGTGCCTGCTCCAGACCACCTTCACCGATGCCAAGACCGGCAAGACACTCACCCAGCGCCTGCCCCTGAAATACATCCTGACACCGCCAGCACCGGCATCGCCTCGCTTCAATGGCGTGCCCCTCTTCGGCGTCCGTCCGGGCTCACCCGTCATCTATCGCTTCCCCGTTTCCGGCGAGCGACCCATGAAGTTCACCTGTGCCAACCTGCCCCAAGGCCTCAAGCTCTCCGAAGCCGACGGAGTCCTCAGCGGCAAGATAGAGAAAGCCGGCGACCTCACCTTCACCGTTGTGGCCGAGAACGCCAAGGGCAAAGCCTCGCAGGAGTTCACACTCAAAGTGGGCGACCGCATGATAGCACTCACACCCCCAATGGGCTGGAACTCATGGAACTGCTGGGCACTGAGCGTCTCGCAGGAAAAAGTGATGTCCTCCGCACAGGCACTCATCGACAAAGGTCTGGCCGACTACGGCTACTGCTACATGAACGTCGACGACGGCTGGGAGGCTGAGAAGCGCAACGCCGACGGCACCATAGCCGTCAACGACAAGTTCCCCTCCATGAAAGCCCTCGGCGACTGGCTCCACGAGCGCGGACTCAAGTTCGGCATCTACTCCTCGCCCGGCGACTACACCTGCGGCGGATACCTCGGTTCCATCGACCATGAGCTGCAGGATGCCGAGAGCTACAACAGCTGGGGCGTGGACTACCTCAAGTACGACTGGTGCGGCTATGGCCGGGCACATGCCAAGGAGAGGGACAAAGGCGTGGCCAGCTATGTCCGCCCCTACCTGCTCATGCAGAAATTCCTGCGCGAACAGCCCCGCGACATCTTCTACAGCCTCTGCCAGTATGGCATGGCCAACGTATGGGAATGGGGACGCTTCGTCGACGCCAACAGCTGGCGCACCACAGGCGACATCACCGACACCTGGCGCTCGATGTACGACATCGGCTTCCGCAAACAGGCCGGACTGGCTGAGTACGCCGCTCCGGGCCACTGGAACGACCCCGACATGCTCATCGTGGGCAAGGTGGGATGGAGCTCCAACCTGCGCGACAGCCGACTCACACCCGACGAACAGTACACCCACATCACCCTCTGGACACTCCTCGCCTCCAACATGCTCATCGGATGCGACATCGCACAGATGGACGACTTCACCATCGGCCTCCTCTGCAACAACGAGGTGAACGCCATCAACCAGGACATCCTCGGCAAACAGGCCGACCGCGTTTACAAAGATGGTGACATCGAAGTCTGGGCACGTCCGCTCTCCGACGGCAGCCAAGCCATCGGCATCTTCAACGTCGGCGACGAAGACCAGCAGTTCGACATCAAGAAGCTTGCTCCCAACGCAGCATCGGCCGGAACCATTCGCGACCTGTGGCGACAGAAGGACCTCACCCCCAGCGAGCTCGTCTGCACCATACCCACACACGGATGCAAATACATTAAAGTAAAATAAGACACATGACAAAAGACATCTACCTGGCAGGAGGCTGCTTCTGGGGAACGGAACACTACTTCAAACAGATAGCAGGCGTGGTGGAGACCGAAGTCGGCTTTGCCAACGGACACACGGACAACCCCACCTACAAGGAGGTCTATACCGACCAGACAGGCTATGCCGAGACCGTCCACATCCGCTACAACCCCCAAGTGGCGAGCCTCGCCTTCCTGCTCCGGATGTTCTTCAAAGCCATCGACCCCACAAGCCTCAACAAGCAAGGGCACGATGAAGGGACACGCTACCGCACCGGCATCTACTACACCGATGCCGCAGACCTGCCCGTCATCGACAGCATCTATGCCGAGGAGCAAGCCCTCTACGACCAGCCTTTGGTCGTAGAGCGGCAACCCCTCGACAAGTTCTACACCGCTGAAGAGTACCATCAGGACTACCTCGACAAGAACCCCGACGGCTACTGCCACCTGCCCACAGCCCTCTTCGCCTTCGCAAAGTCAGCAAGGGACACAAAGTGAAAATAACTGTCTCTCTTGCTAAGAGATGTTGTTATTTCAAGCGCAAAGGTACGAATTATAATCATAACGACAAAAGAATAACAAAAGAAAAATCATTTAGAATCAGTTATTTTAGGTTTCTATCCACAAATGGAAGGTAAATATTGCAAAGTAATGTGTTTCTGTTTGTGGAAAGGCAGAAACATGCAAAAGTTCACATTTTTGCATATTTGTTCCTGCTGAACGAATTGTTTTCTAACCAATTACAAGTGTACTGCCTCTCTTAGCAAGAGAGGCAGTACTTTTATATGATGCCATATCGCCCGCTGGGAAAGGCGACCCGCACATACAGGAGTAGCTGGTCTTTGATTACGAGACAGTTGTTATTGGAACATATATGACAAACACAGAAGGGAAGACCGAACCTGCCTGTATGAGTCCGAATGTCTTGCATACGGATTGTGGCTTTGCCGTATCCGGCGCCAACATGAAGTGGTTCATTGCCGAATGCAAGCCCACCAAGGAAAAGATGGTCCGCACATTGCTCCAGAATGTTGGTTACGAGGTATATCTGGCCAGCCAAAGCGAGACAGTTGTCTATAAGAGCCGCAATCGTCGTGTCAAGGAGAAAATCATAATCCCCGGAAAAGTCTTCGTTCACACGGAAGAACCCAAGCTGATGGAGATCATGCTCGCATTCTCTTCAGTGTGGCGTTTCATGCTCGACCGCACAGCAAAGGACAGACGGTTTGCCTTTGTCTCTGAAGATGATATGCAAAACCTGCAGTATATGTTGGGCAGTGCCAGCAATCCCGTCCTTATTACGGCCGATAGCCTAAAGGTCGGTCAGAAGGTAAGGGTAGTTCGCGGAGCCTTGGCCAGTCTCGAAGGATGGTACTACAAAGAAGGCCATGCTTCCTTCATCGTCATCA
This sequence comes from uncultured Bacteroidales bacterium, assembly GCA_902799985.1. Taxonomy (GTDB): domain Bacteria; phylum Bacteroidota; class Bacteroidia; order Bacteroidales; family Bacteroidaceae; genus Physcousia. Next base: position 4,409 of record CADCCR010000169.1, read on the forward strand.
AGGTAACCATGGGAACCAGCCACTATGTCTATACCGAAGTCCCCATCGAAGACATCAAACCGCTCTAGTTCCGATTATTCCGTTCATTTCGATGTTCAAAAAAACTGCACTTTCTGCGCGACTTTGATTCTTCACTTTTCACTCTTCACTTTTCACTTCGCCTTCGGCGACATTTCCGTGCTTCCTGCGTGAAAAACACTTCCACAAGGTAAAAATAATCATCATTTTTATAGATGCCATCCTCACCGAACGAGATATACGATGCTATCGCAACAGAGGGGTTCTCTCCGAAGGCACTGAAATTGATAAACGATTATTCAAACGACATAGAAAATGGACGAGCAAACTTTTCTCGATACACTTTACCAGAGCATGCAGGACTCTGCACGGCAGGTTCGGTTCTCGTTGGGGCGTCCATCGTCGCAGACTACGCGCGAACAAGCCTCACAGCAAGTTGCAATGCTTCAAGCGGCCAAAGCAGCAGCCCTGCAAATTGGCAAATAGACGAGCGACAAGAACAGCTTGTTGAGCAATGGGCAAAAACCGCAGGTTTGTGGGTTGAGGACTCTGAGCGGATTCTCACCGAAGCATTTGGACCGAAAATTGCTCAAGGTGCTGAGGCAAAAGTATATTACCGTACTGGAGACACATCTGTTGTAAAAGAGCGAGCATCCATCTATTCTACCACGCAGAAAGCTTTCGATGCGATAGTCCTTCACAATCGTTTTTTCCCTGAAACGGCCATGCATGTGGTTGGATTTACCCGTGACAGTGATGAACTTTTTCGTATTATTCTGACTCAACCATATGTGTGCTGTCAGCGTTTAGCCACTAAGCAAGAAATAGATGAGATGGTATTTGCAAAAGGCTTCCAAGATAATTGGAATGGTCAAGGTGTAAATTACATTTCAGATCGTATTGCATTGGAAGATATGCACCCAGCTAATGTTTTCATAGATGAAGTGACTGGCAATCCTATTTGTATAGATTGCATAGTTAAGTTTATAAGTAATGAAATCTGAGTTCCTTCAGGCTCGCTATCACACCTTCATCAGCACATGCTCGATGCTGGGCATATCGGCACAGAAATATTTCCGTGTTTTCCGTGCTTTCCGTGTGACTTAGATTTTTCACTCTTCTTGGATGCTTTAGCACCAAGGCGCGCTTTTAATGCGCGGAACACTCTTCGTTCTTCACTTGCGAAGCACCTTTCACTTTTCACTTCACCTTTGGTGATTGACAATCGCCCAGCGCTTCTCCAATAAACGCCTAGCGCTTCCCTCGTAAGCGCCTGCCGCTTCTGACAAACCTCCGTTCTGGCGGATTTAGCCTCCGGCTTTGCCGCCTGAGCACCTACTGGAGCGCAAGAATGCTGTCAAAGAATGTTTTCGATAGTTTCGCGTTTTTAGATGTTCAAAAGAATCACTTGCGAAGCACCCTTCACCTTTTGCACTAACAAGTTGATAATAAGCCAATAACACCGTGACAGTACTGTCACCATCCTGTCACACCTTCGTCACCTCGCATCCTACTGAATCCCAATACAATAAAAGGAAATGTGACAGGTGACGGTACTTAAGCACGATTCTGTAATTATCCACAAGGAGAGAAAGGATAAGTCCAGGATGCCCTCCTATTGAACATGCCATGAACAATGGCCTTGTGACTTATTGTAATGCAAGATTCGAGCACATATGTGATTATGAGCTCATCGCCCAGGAGGCATTAGGTTAAATTGAATTAAAAACAAAAAATCTCCAATTTCTTTGGAACACTTGGACCTCCAGAATTCCGAGCCTTACTCGCCTGAACACCATAAAGAATAAAAATGAGTGAAGAAATACTGGGGCTATGACTCGTTGCCAAAAAGGGGTTGGATGCTTACGATTTCTTGATACATATTGTTCATACTTGGATTACCCCAACAGCTCAACACCAGAACGGGATAGTTCTTATGATTCTACGAAGATGACATTAAAGGCGCGAGATTGTTATGCACATCTCTGTGTCTCTGTGAAAAATAAAGAAATCTTGGATGAGTTTCTTAATATAGTAATGGGACAAAGTAAATATGTGTTTCGCTCTGTATATACATTTAGGAATTTATGTAGAGAAGAATTAGGACTTAGCCAAGTTAAATTTGATAGAGATTCGATTTTTCTTTCTGTAATTAGTTCAAAAGCCCTTGAAGAAAAGGGAGAAAGATGTAAATGAAATATAAATGGAACACATTAAGGATATAAATCTAGAGAAACTTGTGGGAGTTTGGACTGCTATAGATTGTAATTGTTCTATGTGGATAAGCGATGACACAAGAAGAATTGTAATCAAATATGACAATAAGCCAGTTATATCTGAACCTACAAATTTCGCTTATGATAATGTAACGAA
>CADCCR010000170.1 GCA_902799985.1 uncultured Bacteroidales bacterium
TAAAGTGTCCAAGAATACCTACTGGAGCGCAAGCTCCGCCTGCGCCTGACCAAAGGGAAGAACCGCCTGCGCCTGCTCCGCGACTACATCGCGCCTTGGCACTAAAGTGTCCAAGAATACCTACTGGAGCGCAAGCTCCGCCTGCGCCTGACCAAAGGGAAGAACCGCCTGCGCATGAGCACCTACTGGAGCGCAAGAAGGCGCGCTTTTATGCGCGGAACAAAATTAATAAATTCAAAATTCAAAATTAATAAATTCAAAATTAGGGCTGCTGCAAAAAACTATCGTCTTCTATCTTCTCCTATCTTCTCCTATCTTCTTCTATCTCCTTTCTACATATAAAGTCGCCCGTCTGTGAAGATAGGTGGCTTTTGCTTTCATCCCCTTGAAGCCCATCAATGTGCATCCTCCAAAGCCTCTGAAAAGTTTTGTGGCGTGGGGTGGGGAAATTCACGAAGTGAGGCTGTCGGGGCGATGTTCTGTGCATGCTATGGAAAGTTGCTTCAAATAAATTTGGAAATTCGCGCGCTTATTCGTACCTTTGCAGGCGCAAATATATATATGACGATGGCTAACAAGAAGGTGCTCTATATCCATGGCTTCGCCTCGGCTGGCAGTACAGGCTCTGCTACGCAGATGCGCAATCACCTCTACACGAAAGGGGTGCAGGTGCTCAGTCCCGATGTGCCGGTCAGTCCGCTGCAAGCCATCAGCTTCCTCCGAGCGCTCGTCGAACAGGAACAGCCTGACCTCATCGTGGCAACCAGCATGGGGGCGATGTATGCCGAACAGCTCAAGGGCGTGAGCAGGATACTGGTCAATCCGTCGTTCCACATGGCGAGGCTGCTGACCTTCCGTGGCCTCGGGCGAAGGGAGTTCCGCAACAAACGCCTGGATGGCGCTACTGAGTTCAAGGTCGACAAACAGATGATTCAGGAGTTCCAGGAGGTGGAGAAGGGGAGCTTCAAGGGCATCACACCCCAGGAGAAACAGCTCGTCTGGGGTCTCTTCGGCACTCAGGACAAGCTCGTCAACTGCCAGGCAGACTTCGCGAAGCACTATGGTAAGGAACAGATGCTGCTCTTCGAGGGCGAACACTTCCTCAATGACAAGGTGCTGAGCAAGGTGGTAATGCCCCTCGTCGAGGAAAGCCTCACCCCCGGCCCCTCTCCGAGGAGAGGGGAGAGGTAGAAGAAGATAAAAGGAGATAATAAAAGGAGATATAAGAAGATATAAGAAGATAATAAGGAGATAGAGGACAATGCCATGTAGGCTGTCAGCATCCAAAGCTAACGTCCAGCCAACACGCTGGCTTTACTTCCAATTTAACTTCCTATTTAACTCCATTTTATAACTTCCGAAACCTAAATAAATCGTTAAATCTTTAAATCGTTAAATCCTTAAATCATTAAATAAAATAGATGTTTGAGAACCTAAGTGAACGGCTTGAGCGGTCGTTCAAGATACTGAAAGGTGAAGGCAAAATCACCGAGATTAACACCGAGATTAATGTAGCTGAGACTCTGAAGGATGTGCGTCGTGCCTTGCTCGATGCCGATGTCAACTACAAAGTTGCTAAGAACTTTACCGATACGGTCAAGCAGAAAGCCCTGGGACAGAATGTGCTGACTGCCATCAAGCCGCAGCAGCTGATGGTGAAGATTGTGCACGATGAGCTGGCGGAGCTGATGGGCGGCGAGACGGTGAGCATGGACCTGAAGGGCCATCCTGCCATTATTCTGATGGCTGGTCTGAATGGTGCGGGCAAGACGACCATGAGCGGCAAGCTGGCTAAGCTCCTGCGCGAGAAGCAGCACCGCAATCCTCTGCTGGCTGCCTGCGACACTTTCCGACCTGCTGCCATGGAACAGCTGCGTGTCCTGGGCGAACAGATTGGGGTGCCTGTCCATCTCGAGGAGGGTGCCACCGACCCTGTGAGCGTTGCCCGTAATGCCATACAGCATGCCAAAGCTCAGGGATTCGATGTGCTCATCATCGATACCGCTGGCAGGCAGGCTGTGGACGAGGAGCTGATGCAGCAGATTCAGGACCTCCGCGATGCGGTGCAGCCCGACGAGATTCTCTTCGTGGTGGATGCCATGACGGGTCAGGATGCTGTCAATACGGCCAAGGAGTTCAACGACCGCCTTGACTATACTGGCGTCATCCTCACCAAGCTGGATGGTGACACCCGAGGCGGTGCTGCCCTGAGCATCAGAAGCGTCGTGAACAAACCCATCATGTTCGTGGGTACGGGCGAGAAGATGGATGCCCTCGACCCCTTCCACCCCAGTCGAATGGCTGACCGCATCCTGGGCATGGGTGACATCGTGTCGCTGGTGGAACGCGCTCAGGCGCAGTATGATGAGGAGGAGGCACGCAGGCTGGAGAGGAAGATACAGAAGAACCAGTTTGACTTCAACGACTTCTACAGCCAGATTCAGCAGATTAAGAAGATGGGCAGCCTGAAGGACCTGGCCAGCATGATACCTGGGGTGGGCAAGGCCATCAAGGACATGGACATCGACGACAATGCCTTCAAGAACATCGAGGCCATCATCCTGAGCATGACGCCCAAGGAGCGCACCCATCCGGAATGTCTGAACACCAGTCGCAGGATGCGCATCGCCAAAGGCTCGGGCACGAACATTCAGGAGGTGAACCGACTCATTAAACAGTTCGACCAGACGCGCAAGATGATGAAGATGGTGACGGACAAGAGCAAGATGCAGCAGCTGGCTGGGATGATGAAAGGGGGGATGCCGAAGATGTAACTAAATAGTAAATAGTAAATCGTTAAATAGTAAATAAATAAGATGTTGTTGATTGACGGAAAACAGACTGCTGCCACGATTAAGGCAGAGATTAAGAAAGAAGTAGAAGAGATAGTGGCGCGAGGGGGAAAGCGTCCGCACTTGGCTGCTATCCTCGTTGGACACGACGGTGGCAGCGAAACGTATGTCCGCAACAAAGTGCTGGCATGCGAGGCTTGCGGCTTCCAGAGCACCTTGCTCCGCTTCGAGGATGACATCACCGAGGATGAACTGCTCTCCTGCGTGGCAAGCCTGAACAACGACGATGATGTGGACGGCTTCATCGTTCAGCTCCCCTTGCCGCGGCACATCAGCGAGCAGAAGGTCATAGAGGCTATCGACTACCGCAAGGATGTGGACGGCTTCCATCCCATCAATGTGGGTCGCATGGCCATCGGCTTGCCCTGCTACATCAGCGCCACACCGAAGGGCATCCTCGAGCTGCTTCGTCGGTACAACATACAGACAAGCGGCAAGAAGTGTGTCATCCTGGGTCGCAGCAACATCGTAGGCAAACCCATGGCACAGCTCATGATGCAGAAGCAGTATGGCGACAGCACAGTGACCGTCTGCCACAGTCGCTCGGCAACCCTGAAGGATGAGTGCCGGCAGGCTGACATCATCATAGCTGCCATCGGACAGCCTGCCTTCCTCAAGGCCGACATGGTGAAGCCTGGAGCTGTTGTCATCGATGTTGGCACAACCCGCGTGCCTGATGCCACGAAGAAGAGCGGCTTCCGTCTGCAAGGCGACGTGGACTTTGAGAACGTGGCACCCCTGTGCTCCTACATCACACCAGTCCCAGGCGGCGTTGGTCCCATGACCATCTGCATGCTCATGCTCAACACCCTTGCCGCTGGGAAACGACTGTATTATAAAAAAGATTAAAGATTAAGGATTAAGGATTAAAGTTTGGTTGTACTTGCAGATGGAATTATTTCACACAGAAAGCACGGAAAACACAGAAATTTTTTTAAAGTCCCGCAGAAATAAAGGAAATAAAAGAAATAAAGGAAATAAAAGGCAGCATTGCTGCCTATAAGTTTCTGTGATTTCTGTGATTTCCGTGTGAACTTATTATAATCCGTTAAATTCGTTTTAATTCGTTGTAGAAAAATCTGTTTAATCAGCTTAATCTGTGGTTCTTGTTGCCTGCGGCAAAGTGAAAAGTGAAGAGTGCTTCGCAAGTGAAAAGTGAAAAGTGAAAAGTGAAAAATGCTTCGCAAGTGAAGAGTGATGAGTTCGTTAAGAGTTAAGAAACGACCAAACGACCAAACGACTAAACGACCAAACGACTAAACGACCAAACGACTAAACGACCAAACGACTAAAAGATATGAAGGAGGTCAGACATAGTACACATAGATGGGAGAAGACATTAGTTGTCTTGTTCTTCCTTCTTTTCCCGTTTCACCCGTTCAGTTTTTCGTCTTTTCAACTTTTCAATTCTTCACCTTTTAATCTGTTCGATTCTTCACCTTCCCCCGCTTCTGCCTTACATGCTGAGGGGCGGTTCCGTAAGAAGCTGATGCGAGTGGATAGCTTGCTTGCCTTGCGATACCTTCGCACCTCGCACGACACAAATTATGTGACAAGGCCTAATGAGCGCATGACGCTGAAACTCAGGTTCAATCAGACGGGCAACCAAATCCGTTCGAGGGGAACGGTGAGAGACACTCGCTTCAAATCCAATCTGAGCACCAGCCGAAAGAGCACCATCTCCCTTGCTGTGGCCTATCGCGGCATAGCCCTCAGCTACTCCATCAATCCCGCCAAGCTCGGTGGCATCTACAATGACTACGAACTGAACTTCGACTTCAACAGCAGCCGCTTCTGCGTGAATGCCAGCTACCAGCGCGCCTCATCCTTGTCGGGTGACATGACTTTCGGTGAAGAAACGATTCCCCTGATGAAGGACGAAGCAGACATGAAAGTCTTTAACATCACCGGTTACTACGTCTTCAACCATCGTCGCTACTCCGTCTCTGCAGCCTACAGCCAAAGCTACTTCCAGCGCCGTTCGGCAGGCTCGTGGCTTGCTGGCTTGAGCTATCAGGGCGGTAACATCTACACCAGCGACAAACGGAAGGAGCTGATGCCCGACGACCCTGATATCCGCATCAATGTGGGGCATTTCGGCATCGGAGGCGGCTATGGCTACAACCTTGTCCTGGGCAAGAGATGGCTGTTCAACATCACCCTCCTTCCCACCTTTGTCATCTACAATCGGAACAAACTCACCATAAACGACGAGAGCCAACATGCCGGTCGCATGAAGTTCAACATGCTCTTCAACGAGCGGGCAGCCATCGTCTATAATTTCTCTCCGCGCTATTTTGCAGGAGTTTCCGCAGTGGCCAACAACTCACTCTTCGTGGACGATGCTGTTACCGTCCACCAGAACAAGTGGATGGCCCGAGCCTTCGTCGGCATGCGACTTTGGAAGTAAACAGAAAACATATAAATATACTAAAGGGAACAAATGAGAAGTATGGTAACAAGAGTAAAACAATCATTCAGTCTCATTCTGGCCCTTGTCCTCTAGCACATGGCCGTGCAGACAGCCTGGGCGGCTCGGTCAGGGCGAATGGCGATATAGGCTATGGCACAGGCCGAGCGTTGTGGCCAGGGGCATAACATTGGCAGAGACATGAAAAGCCAGGGGACGAAGAACCGCTATTTTAGCCTCAACAATAAAGTTTTTCGTCAATTCATTCTTCATTTAGTCTTTTTTTAGTAAATTTGCATCGGAATCTAATCTTTATGGTGGTTTCCAAAGTTTTGACAACGAATAAACAGAACAAACATGCCAGAGATAAGCAAATTCTACGGAATGATCATCTGTAACTTTGAAGCGGCAGAGAAAGACGGGTATGGACCGCGCCATTGAAGACATCAAGAAAGGGCGTGTCTATGAAGCCAGCAGCGTGGAAGACCTCATCAATCAGTGCAAGGCATGAGATACGCGCTACGCTACACTGGCGAGTTCAAACGCTCACTCAAGCGTTGTCTCAAGCGAGGTTACAATGAGCAATTGCTGACCGATGTGCTCAATATTCTTGCGGCAGAAGGTCGTTTGCCAGAGAAATACTATCCACACATTCTTCATGGACAATATGAAGGCTATTGGGAATGCCACATCACTCCTGATTGGCTTCTCGTCTGGGATCAAAACGACAGCGAACTGGTGCTGTTGATGACCAATACAGGAACTCATTCAGACCTTTTCGGAAAGAACAGGAGATAATAAAGTTATAAAGAGGTAATCAGGTTTTTATACTTTCCTTCTCTTCAGATACTTCCGATAGGCATCCAAGATGACCGTAGAATCGTCATCGGGGTGACTGAACATCGCGTCCTGGCCGAAGTCTTTCAGCAGGGCCTCTCTCTCCTCCTCGCTTTGCGGATAGAGCCAATTGTTACGAATCCACAGGCCGAGCGTGAAGTGTAGCTGAAAGACATCCTCCATTCCCACAATCGCCCGCTTGTCCTCATCGCTCAGCATCTCGTCGAGCAGAGCAAAGCACTCCTTCTTTGTCTTTGGGATGATAGTCTCTGACATACTACTTTGCGCCTTCTTTTCTGTTTCCATAGAGTTCTCTTATTTTGCTTTTCTGCGTACAAAGATACAAAGAAGTTTTTAAGATTCCGCTCAAATTAGCATAATATATGCTTATTCGTTCCTGTACAGCTCATCCAATGTCAATCCTTCATCGTTTATCCAGTGTATCCAACCATTACAACTGCGACCTGAGCAATAGCTGGCGGCTGTGCTCGGGCTTGCCAGCACATAGTCGCGTTGGAGTTCCCATAATCCGTCTTTCGTGAGTTTCGACATGGCCGCGATAATGGCGTTTCGCTTTTCTCCGTCGCGATACGATGGTACGGTGCTTTGTGGCAGCAGACTCCCTTTTAGAATACGCATAGAATGGTCGGTCTCGTTGAAGATGCCATGGGCATCGCAGTCTCTCACTCTGATATGGAACAGGTTCTCGCCGTTCTTCAGCTTCGTCTTTTCCTGCTTCTCGAAGATGGGGCAACCGATGAACGATGACAGCAAACAGACATCGTCGAAGAACTCTTCCATGATGTCTATCTGGTAGTTCGACAGCGAGATTTCCTTGCCCGACTGCTCGTTCATAACGCCATACCGAGCACAATCTGTAGCCAGATCTATGGCACGACGTTCCAGGTACTGCACGTCGGCCTTGTTGATGCTCTCGTCCTTAGCCACGAACATGAGGCATTTGTTCCAGAACAACTTATGCGATTTATGGTTATAGATGCGCTTTACGCCATTGGTTGATTCTCCTATGTACGCTTGTGCGCTGCCATTCTCGTCTTCGCCCAGCAGGATGTAGAGCGCAGGACGTGAACTCTCTTCCATTTTACTCACGATCTCAAACTCCGACTTTGGGAACACTATCATCTCGCAAATCTTGTTGCTGATGAACACGGTGCGGATACCATTAGGGTCGCCTGTACGCAAATGCGTTGTGATTACTTTACCTCTTGCCATAACTATAATCGTTTTATCTGTTGCCTTTCGCCCTGTTGTGTGTCTTGCAGAGCATTTGGCAGTTCTCGATACTTGTTGAGCCGCCTTTGCTCCAGGCTGTCACGTGGTCGGCATCCATCTCAGAGAACTTGTAAATCTTGGTTCGCACATTCTCGTGTCCCTTGGCACATTCAGGGCAGTTGCTGATGCCTTGCTCGCGTGCTTCGTTCGTCTGACGTGCATAGACAGTTTTCTTCACACTTTCCTCAAAGATGCGGATATTGAGCAGCTGTTGTTCTGTTTCGCCACCAAGCAGATACTCAAAGATGCCACGTTTGTTTGTCACGAACTCGTCGGCATAAAGTTCGTTTACGCGTTGTTGCAATTGCGATGGGTTATATGAGTTGGCATGATACCTTTCATAGAAGTCTCCCCATTCCAAGCCACGCATTTCGCCTTTAGGCTCTCCGAAGAGTGTCTTCGCCCATTCTATCACGGTGTCGAAGTAGGTCTTCAGTTCCTCTATGTTATTGTCGTTGCGATGCTGACTCATGTATCCGCCGACATTGTTCTCGCCTTTAGCCACCCATACAAGAGCTTCGTGGAGAATGTCCTGACGGTTGGCGTTGCCTTTGATGTAGCAACACCACTTTTGCAGTTCGGGACGACGCGAATTGCTAAACACCTTCTTGGCTTCCGTTACGAATGGCCCCGAATAAGTTGCGTTGAGCAGTTCCTGTCTGTTCAGAGGCACGCCAGCTATGTTGATTGTCTCGAACCACTCCTTTATTTCCTTCTCTGTACCATTGCAAATGTAAATCAGCAGTTTGTAGTTAAGAATCTTCTCCTGTTCTTCCTTAGCCAGTCCCATGAAGTATTGCTCCATGCCGAACTTGTCCTTGATGGCAAACTTGCCTGTGACGAAGCGGCCGATGCTGGTGATGCGCTGCTGGCCGTCGAGTATCTCGTAGCGCCTAGGGGCAGGCTCGTTGAAATAGATTAGTCCTAAAGGATAGCCTTTCAGTATGCTGTCGATGACTGCCACTTCCTTCCTGCCTTCGTTCTCAATATAAAGGTAGTTGCGCTGGTACTCGGGCTGAATGGTCAGCTTACCAGCCCAACCGAACAGGCCCTTGCCTTCCAACTGGTTATAGACAAAGCCCTCGCATATCTCTCTGACCGTCAAGTCTGTCATCAATGTCGTTTGCATAGTTCTATTGCTTTTTGCGGATTAGTATTCGTGCGTATGGCTTTTGCGGTACTCCTTCCTCATCTATATAATATAGTTGACCATCGCGCAAACTCGGATTGAGTTTCTTTAGTTCTCGAGGATAAGGCTTTAGACCGAGTTCTTTACCGGAATCTCCTTGTGTCTGACCTATTATCTCAAATTGTTCTGGGCAATACTTATCAAGGAAAGATATAGGGACTCCCATCAGACCTTCATAGTCCGAAGGGATTGCATCCGAATATGGAACGTCTATTGCATCATAATTTTCGTAATGCACATATTGCTTTCCTTTTATTTCCTTGTGTTTTGAATAGATAATATTGTCTTCCATAGTTAGAAGAGGAAGAGGCTCATGTCTGCGACCATGGTCAAGATTGGTAAACCATCTAACTCCTTTAACCCTAATATATTTCTTGCCCTTTTCATCAATACGCCATCCTGCGGCTTCAATAGGATAAGATTCTGGAACCATAAACTCTCTGTCACCACTTGATATTGAAGGACCATACCAAAGTTTATTATCCCTTATAAGTGGGAATACTTCTTTGTAAGTGATGGCATTCATGTTGCCAATTACCGAGAATTGCTTTCCTGCTTCCATCATCCATGCCATAAACTCACGGAAAAGCGAGAAAGGAGGATTAGTTACAATGATGTCTGCTTCATCGCGCAATGCCTTTACTTCATCACTACGGAAGTCGCCATCACCATTGAGGTACGACCATTGCAGGTCGTTGATGTTGAAGCGCCCGTCGCCATTGATGTCCTCGTCGAGCACGAATATCTTGCCGTTGGTGCGGCTCTTGTCGGCATCATAGTAGGGGCTTTCTGTCTCGAAGAGTGTAGGCTCCCATTCCTTTATCTTCTTCGACTCAACGGCGTAGCTTGTACTTATCAACTTCTTCAGTCCGAAAGCTTCAAAGTTCTGAGCAAAGAACTTAGTGAAGTTGCTCCATTCTGGGTCATCACAGGGCAGCAATACTGTTTTGCCACGAAACACATTAGGGTCGTATTCCAGATATGCGTTTATTTCCTTCTGTATGTCCTGATACTGCGTGTAGAACTCGTCGTTCTTTGCTGTCTTTGCATTTGCGAGGTTTGTGTTAGCCATAACGATTGATAGTTTGTTCCTGCATCAACTATCAATCGCAGACGCACAAAGAAAGCGTGATACTCCTTATGCGTTAAGCTGGGGCAAGCCTAGGAATTGGAACCCCATCCTCCTTAATAAGAATGCATCACGCCTGTTGGCATGAATGCATTGCTATAATAAGGAGGAAAGAAGGCACACTATTCCTGTACCCACTATCTCTATTACTTCCGAGCGTTTCTTATTCCAAAAGAGTTTCCTAGGCTTTTTGGCTTAACGCGAAATAATAGCGAATGCTTCTTTGTTAGCTCGGATTTCTCCCGAACATGTTGCAA
>CADCCR010000171.1 GCA_902799985.1 uncultured Bacteroidales bacterium
CGTCTTACCATATTGATTCTATGCAAGATACACGATGTAGGTTGCCTACATAAAATCGAAGCTACCTACATAAATTTGGCCATTTCCGAGGTAAAATTATGTCTTGAAAGCATTAAAGCTTTGAAGCACAAGAAGATTCGTTTAACATTCCCTTCGCGAAACTTTTTGTTTCATCGGCGAAACAAATTGTTTCAAGTGCGAAACAACTCGTTTTGACGTGTCGTGTCATGTTAAACCACATTTAGTGAAGTGATTCGAGCCTTGAAATTAGTGGTGTTTTAGAACAAAAAGCGAGAAATGGCGGAATGGTTTCATTTATGTAGGCAACCTACACAATCTAAGAGGAAGAGCATCAATATGTAAAGGCCATTAATGTAGGTATGTAGGTTGTTTTTGAATTTATTTCTCGATAACAATTAACGCCGAACATGAATGTAGTGATATTTCACAACTCGCTAAATATAGTCAAAGGCAAAGACACAAATCTTGCCATCAAGACACTTTGTGTCCTATGCGGTGGGGAATTGTCTTGTACCTTTGTGTTTAATTACTTAACCACGAATTAGCGAATTGCACGAACTATAATTAAATCATAAATCTATTTGCGGGTAAGGGAGATTATTCGTATCTTTGCAAGGCAAACTATAGAACAATCTCATTTCGTAGCTAACATATAGTCTTATTCAAAAAATCATGTAGATATGGAACAGCCGAAGTTCATTATTACGATGGATGGATTCTTGCGCTTAGGCATGGTGAGCCAGCATAAGGATTTGCTACTTGGCGATGACGAATGTATCGGCGGCGGATACTACCAGTTCGACTGGACAGCAGGCCGTCTCCTGCTTGACCGTGCTTCGTATGACTTCGGAAGGCCTCGCTGGCATCTGCTTGACACGCTGAAGGTGCCTGCATCATTTCGTGGACTTCGCATCGTGTATGTCTATAATGATGACTTCCACGAGGACTTCAACGTAAGCGATGAGTTGCAGATCGAGTATTACGAATAGTCTTTCGCTGCTATGTGTGAATTTATATTATAAGCTAAAACGTACATTTCATCGGGAAAAACAAGACTTCCTGCCGTACGTTCACTACCACTCGGAACTCATAAGGAGGTTTCTTTTTATGAGTCCATTTTGTATGACGCGAAGGTAATTTTGCATAATTTATAGAAAATAATGTTCGTGCGCGTAGGAGTTTTGAACTTTTTATTGTACCTTTGCAAAGCAAAATATAGACTTTAACACATGCAAAACATTCGCAATTTCTGCATCATCGCCCACATCGACCACGGGAAAAGCACTCTGGCCGACCGTCTGCTGGAGTACACGAAGACCATCACCGTGACCAAGGGCCAGATGCTCGACGATATGGACCTGGAACAGGAACGTGGCATCACCATCAAGAGCCATGCCATACAGATGGAGTATAACCTTGAGGGTCAGAAGTATATCCTCAACCTCATCGACACTCCGGGACACGTGGACTTCAGCTACGAGGTGAGCCGAAGCATCGCTGCCTGCGAGGGGGCTCTGCTTGTCGTGGACGCTACACAAGGCGTTCAGGCTCAGACCATCAGTAACCTCTACATGGCCATCGACCACGACCTGGAAATCATTCCCGTCATCAACAAATGCGACATGCCGAATGCGATGCCCGATGAGGTGGAGGACGAGATAGTGGACCTCATCGGCTGCAAACGCGAGGAAATCATACGCGCCAGCGGCAAGACAGGCATGGGCGTGGAGGAGATTCTCCAGGCCGTGGTGGAACGCATCCCCTGCCCCAAAGGCGATGAGAAGGCTCCCCTGCAGGCGCTAATCTTCGACTCGGTGTTCAACTCCTTCCGCGGCATCATAGCCTACTTCAAGATTGTGAACGGCACGATGCGGAGCGGCGACCTGGTGCAGTTCATCAATACGGGCAAGGAGTATAAAGCCGATGAAATCGGGGTTTTGAAGATGGATATGGTGCCCAGGCAGGTGCTCCATTGCGGCGACGTGGGCTACATCGTTTCCGGCATCAAGACGGCCACGGAGGTCAAGGTGGGCGACACCATCACGACCGTCGAGAATCCATGTCGCGAGGCCATAGCAGGCTTCGAGGAAGTGAAGCCGATGGTCTTTGCAGGTGTCTATCCCATTGAGACAGAGGATTTCGAGAACCTACGTGCTTCGCTCGAGAAGCTTCAGCTCAACGATGCCAGCCTCACCTTCCAACCCGAGAGTTCTGTAGCCCTCGGCTTCGGCTTCCGTTGCGGCTTCCTCGGACTGCTCCACATGGAAATCATCCAGGAGAGGCTCGACCGCGAGTTCGACATGGACGTCATCACGACGGTCCCCAACGTCTCGTACCTCGTCTATGACAAGCAGGGCAACGTGCAAGAGGTGCACAACCCCAGCGGCATGCCCGACCAGACGCTCATCGACCACATCGAGGAACCCTACATACACGCCTCCATCATCACGACAGCCAACTTCATCGGGCCCATCATGACACTCTGTCTGGGCAAGCGAGGCGAGCTGCTCAAACAGGAATACATCAGCGGCAACCGTGTTGAACTGCAATATGCTATGCCTCTGGGAGAAATCGTCATCGACTTCTACGATAAGTTGAAGAGCATCAGCAAGGGCTATGCGTCCTTCGACTACCATCAGGACGGCTATCGGCCCAGCAAACTCGTCAAGATGGACATCCTGCTCAATGGTGAGCCCGTCGATGCCCTCTCCACCCTGACGCACTTCGACAACGCTGAGACCTTCGGCCGCCGCATGTGCGAGAAGCTGAAGGAACTCCTGCCACGCCAGCAGTTCGACATCGCCATACAAGCTGCCATCGGAGCCAAAATCATCGCTCGCGAGACGGTGAAGCAGGTGCGCAAGGATGTGCTGGCAAAGTGCTACGGCGGCGACGTGAGCCGCAAACGCAAGCTCCTCGAGAAGCAGAAACGAGGCAAGAAGCGCATGAAGCAGATAGGCAACGTACAGGTGCCGCAGAAAGCCTTCCTCGCTGTGCTGAAGCTCGATTGATGACAACTTCAAATTGAATAAACACAAAAGTTCAAGTTGAACAAGTTGAACAAATTGAACAAACGCATATTCAGAAACGACAACTATATCCGAGCGGTAACATAATATTCACTCATCACTTTTCACTAAGACAATGGACAGACGCCGCGACATCGCAAGGGAAATAGCCCGCATCTATTGCCCTCTGACACCTCCAGCAATCAACGTGCTGAGCAGCATCCTTGTTCCCCTCAAGTTCCAGAAGGGCGACACCATCCTTGAGGAAGGAAAAGTGTGCCGAGCCCTCTATTTCGTCGACAAGGGAATGGTGCGGCAGTACTACTACAAGAACAAAAAGGACGTAACCGAACACTTCTCCTTCGAAGGACGCATCGTTTTCTGCATCGAAAGCTTCCTCAAACAGGAGCCCAGCCGGCTCATCGTCGAGGCCCTGGAAAGCACCAAGCTCTACGCCATCCCCTACGACGAGCTTCACACACTCATGGTGCGCAACCAGGAGATGGAGATGCTCTACCGCAAGATTCTGGAACACGTGGCCATCAGCAGCCAGGAACATGCTGACAGTCAACGCTTCGAGAACGCAGCTGAACGCTACGAACGACTGTTGCACGAAAAGCCAGAAATCATCCTGCGGGCACCGATGGTACACATCGCCAGCTTCCTGCAAATGACACCCGAGACGCTCAGTCGTGTGCGAGGAGCGGCCTCGGCTGGAACCGCAAAGAACAACCCGCCACGCGACCAGAACGATGCCTGGTGGACACATACCGACTGACCCCACATACATATGCAACAGAATAAGACAATCCAAGTGCTAGACAAGACGTTTGCCGTCTCCATCTCAGCAGAAGAATTAGAGAAAGAAGTAAAGCGCGTAGCCTCGGAAATCAATCGCGACTATGCTGGCAGTCAACCTGTTTTCCTATCAGTCCTCAACGGTTCCTTTATCTTTGCAGCCGACCTCATGCGCGAAGTGGAACTGCCGTGTGAAATCTCGTTCGTCAAGCTCGCATCCTATCAAGGCACAAACACCACGGGCAACATACGCGAAGTAATCGGCCTGAACATCGACATCACTGAACGGCCAGTCATCATCGTGGAAGACATCGTCGACACGGGTCTCACCATGGCTCACATGCTCGAGACCCTGAAAAGACAGAATCCTTCCAGCATCGACATCTGTACACTCCTTCTCAAACCAACCAAACTGCAGGTCAAACTCGATGTGCGCTACTGCTGCAAACAGATTCCTGACGACTTTGTGGTGGGTTACGGCCTCGACTACAACGGCTTCGGCAGAAACACGAAGGACGTGTATACGATAATTCAAGATGTATAAATTCANNNNATGTATAAATTCAAAATTCAAAATTAGTAAATTCATAATTGATAAATTCAAAATTCAAAATAAGATGAAGAACATTATTATTTTCGGTGCTCCGGGTTCAGGCAAGGGCACTTACAGCGATGCAATCGTAGAACGTTATGGTATGGGACACATCAGCACAGGCGACGTGCTACGTGCTGAGATCAAGAACGAAACAGAGCTCGGCAAGGTGGCTCAAGGCTACATCTCCAACGGCCAGCTCATCCCTGATGACCTCATGATAGACATCCTGGCTAAGACCTACGACGCACTTCCTGCTGGCAAAGGTGTCATCTTCGACGGCTTCCCTCGCACCATCGCTCAGGCCGAAGCACTGAAGAAGATGCTCGCCGAACGCGGACACGAAATGGGTGTGATGATTGAGCTGGTGGTAGAGGAAGACATCCTCATGGCTCGCCTGCTGAACCGCGCTAAGGAACAGGGACGAGCCGATGACAACGAAGAGACCATCAAGAAGCGCTTTGCTGTCTATCAGAACCAGACCGCTCCGCTGATTGAATGGTTCGAACGCGAAGGCATACGTCACACCTTCTATTGGGCCAACACTCCCAACAAGGAAGACATGATTGCCTCCATCTTCAAGTTCCTGGACACAATTAAATAGGGAGTTAAAGAGGGAGTTATAAAATGAAGTTAAGCCAGCAAGCTGGCTGGAAGTTATGCGTTTTGCGCAGGACAATAGTTTATCAAACTAAAAATGCTATCGTCCATGAGCGTAGCAAATTAGCTTCCACGAGCGAAGCGAGTTAACTCCACATTTAACTCCAATTTTAACTCCAGATAAATCATGGAAAGCAACTTCGTAGATTACGTCAAGATATGTTGCCGCTCGGGCAAAGGCGGTCGTGGCTCCATGCACATGCATCGTGCCAAGTATGTCCCTATGGGCGGACCTGATGGCGGCGATGGCGGCAGAGGCGGACACGTCTATCTGCGTGGCAACCACAACTATTGGACGCTCCTGCACCTTCGCTACGAACGACATGTGTTTGCCGGCCATGGAGGCAACGGCGGAGCAAACGGCAGTACGGGTGCCGACGGCGAAGACCGTTACATCGATGTTCCTTGTGGCACAGTCGTTTATGATGCCGAGACAGGCGAATACATCTGCGACGTCACCACCGACGGCGAAGTGGTGATGCTCCTCAAGGGCGGTCGCGGAGGAATGGGCAACAAGCACTTTGCCACAGCCACCAATCAGGCTCCACGCTTTGCCCAGCCTGGCGAACCGATGCTAGAGCGTACCGTCATACTCGAGCTGAAACTCTTGGCCGACGTCGGACTTGTCGGCTTCCCCAATGCAGGCAAGAGCACATTACTCAGCGCACTCTCCAGCGCAAGACCCAAGATAGCTGGCTATCCATTCACCACAATGGAGCCATCGCTTGGCATCGTGTCCTATCGCGACGGACAATCCTTCGTGATGGCCGATATTCCAGGCATCATCGAAGGAGCCTCCGAGGGACGCGGACTGGGACTTCGATTCCTGCGACACATCGAACGTAACTCACTGTTGCTCTTCATGGTACCTGGCGATACAGACGATATACGCAAGGAGTACGAGATACTGCTCGGCGAACTGCGCAACTTCAATCCCGAGCTGCTCGACAAGCAACGCATCCTCGCCATCACAAAGGACGATCTGCTCGACGAGGAGCTCCAACAGATGCTCTCCGCCGACCTTCCAGACGACCTCCCGCACGTCTTCATCAGCGCAGTCACGGGCGACGGACTCTCTCAGCTCAAGGACCTCCTCTGGACAGCTATGAACAGCGAGAGCAACAAGCTGGCGGCCATCACTCAGCAGGAACGTATCGTGCATCGCAACAAGGACATGAACAGCTTCCGACAGGAGATGTCGGACGAAGGCGAAGACGAAGAGATAGAAATCATCGATGACGACTTCATCGAAGATGTTGACGAGGAAGAAGAAGAGAACTGGACTCCCTAACCCTATTCAAGGGGAATAATTATGTCAGATATGCCCAAATCCCAAAGCAATAAAAGACTCTCCCTAAATGGAGATGAGGGGACTGTTATAATATACTCAACTCCCTCTTGGCTAACGGCATTCACGACTGGCAGAGACAGCGGAGTAGAGGCACTCGGCCTTAGGCTTGAAGAACTTGCTCTCCCTAGGCAAGTGCATTCCGACCATGTTCTTTGGATGAGGGAAGCAGGAAGGCCTGAAGCAACCGATGCTGTCATCACCGACCAGCCTGGCCTTTGTGTCTGTGTCAAGACTGCCGACTGCATTCCCGTTCTGCTCTATGACTCGCGTCAACGCGTCGTTGCTGCTGTCCATGCCGGTTGGCGGGGAACTGTGGCTCGAATTGTGCAGAAGACCATCGAACAGATGAAGCCTCTCAATCCAAGCGACCTGCACGCTATCATCGGTCCAGGCATCTCACTCCTGCAATTTGAGGTCGGCGACGAGGTCTATCAGGCTTTCAAAGAAGAAGCATTCCCGATGGAACGTATTGCCCAACGTTTTCCTTCAGCCGATGGGGAACGCTGGCATATCGATCTTTGGGAGGCAAATCGCTGGCTGCTCCAGCATATGGGTGTGGAAGACATCCACGTCGAAGGCATCTGCACCAGAACATCACCTGGCTTCTATAGTGCACGTCGCGAGACCATCAATACTGGCAGGAACTACAACGGAATCTTTATAAATGGTTAAAAGGTGAAAAGTTGAAAAACTAAAAGGGATAAAAGTTGGAAAATTAAAAAAGCTAATGCTATGAAAGAAGACACCATTAAGTTTATTTGTTTTTACCTTTTCATCTTTTTACCTTTTCAACTTTTACAAGCTCAAGACACCCCTGTTGACATCGACGAGTGGCAGGTGATGAAGGTTGAGGCAGCGAAGGACCCCTTCGCCAATGGCAACCAGTTCACCATCAACTTCGCCAACTATACCGAAGAAGAGTGGCACTATCCCTTGCCAGGAGGCCGCGTCATCAGTCCCTATGGCGGAGCACGACGTCATGGGGGAACAGACATCAAGACCCGAGCGGGTGACACGATTGTTGCAGCTTTTCCGGGCGAAGTCATTCTCTCCGGCGCATATTATGGTTACGGAAACTGCGTCATCATGCGCCATGCAAACGGATTGGAGACGCTCTACAGTCACAATTCTCGCAATCTTGTAAAGGCTGGCCAATGGCTGCAAGCAGGCGAACCCGTTGGCTTAGAGGGACGAACCGGCCGAGCTACCACCGACCATCTTCACTTCGAACTGCGCGTCAAGGGTAAGTCCTTCGACTCCTCTCGTGTCTTCGACCATGCTAACAACGACCTCATTCGTCAGGTCTTTGTCGTCACAAAACAAAAGAACGGCAAGCTGACCTTCACCGCCGAACCTGTCGAAAAAGAGTAGTTGAATTTTATTGCTACGATATTTGGCTCCAGTCCTTGTGCTCTTCTCGCAGCTCCAACAGATGACGATAGAGAAGCCTGTTCTCCTGAGCTTGCAGTTCGGGGTCGGCATCAAGTACAAAGGAAGCTGTGTCGCGAGCCAGTTGCACGAGTTGTCCGTCGCGCCCGAGGTTAGCGAGGTGGAGGTTGAAAGCGATGCCACTCTGTTGAGTCCCTTCCAGGTCGCCCGGGCCGCGCAGCTTGAGGTCGGCTTCCGCTATCTCGAAGCCATCGTTTGTCTCAGTCATTATCTGCAAGCGCTTGCGTGTCTCGGCCGACAGCTTAACGTTCGAAACGAGGATGCAGTAGGACTGTTCTGCTCCGCGCCCTACCCTGCCGCGCAACTGATGGAGCTGTGAGAGACCGAAGCGTTCGGCATTCTGGATTATCATGACCGAAGCGTTCGGCACGTTCACACCTACCTCGATGACGGTGGTGGCGACAAGTATCTGCGTCTCGCCCGAGACAAAGCGTTGCATCTCAGCATCCTTATCGGCAGGCTTCATCTGGCCGTGCACCATGCTGATGCGGTACTGTGGGAAGATTTCTTTTAGGTGGACGAACTCGTCCTGTACGTTCTTCAGGTCGAGCTTCTCGCTTTCCTTCA
>CADCCR010000172.1 GCA_902799985.1 uncultured Bacteroidales bacterium
GTCGCTTGCCCTGCATCATGTACATGTTGGCACTTGGTCCGCCCAGGTCGCTGAGGTAGCCTTTGAAGTCCGGCATCTGGGTGATGGCCTTCACCTCTTTTAATATGCTTTCCTTCGAACGGCTCACGATGAACTTGCCCTGATGAGCACTTATCGTGCAGAAGGCACAGCCGCCGAAGCAGCCACGATGGAGTGTCACGCTGAAGCGTATC
Source organism: uncultured Bacteroidales bacterium (assembly GCA_902799985.1). Lineage (GTDB taxonomy): Bacteria > Bacteroidota > Bacteroidia > Bacteroidales > Bacteroidaceae > Physcousia. The sequence goes on from CADCCR010000172.1 coordinate 213, forward strand.
ATCTCGTAGGCTGGGATGCGCTTGCCTTTGTATTTGGGGTGTGGCAGGCGCGTGTAAGGCAGGTCGAAGCTGTGGTCAAGCTCTTCGGACGAGAGTGGTGGGTAGGGGGGATTGACCATTGACCATTGACCATTGACCATTTGCAGGAGGCGATGGGCGTGAATCTTGTTGCTTTCCTCTTCGATGTGGCGGAAGTTCTCGGCATGCAGGCGTGGCTGGCGGAGGCAGTCTTCGTAGCTGTGCAGCACGATGTCGTCCTGCCTGATGCCACCTGGTATCTCTTCTTCCTTGCAAAGAAAAACGGTTTGCGGCAACTCTTTTGCCACATCGCGAAGCACTTCTCGCGTGATGCAGGCTTCGCCGTTCTCGTCGTAATGGAGCATGGGATGCGCATCGTTGATGGCTTCCATGAGAAGTCGAACCAGTTCCAGCGTCGGCTTCTCGCCCATGCCGTAGGTGATGAGGTCGGCATCGCAGTCGCAGAGAATGCTGGGGCGGAAGCGTTCCTGCCAGTAGTCGTAGTGCATCACACGTCGCAGGCTTGCCTCGATGCCGCCAAGCACAATGGGCACGTCGGGGTAGAGCTTCCTTAATATATCGGTATAGACGATGGTCGGGTATTCGGGACGCAGGTCGTGACGCCCGTCGGGACTGTAGGCATCCTCGCTGCGAAGGCGTCGGGCAGCTGTGTATTTGTTGACCATGCTGTCCATGCAACCAGGCGAGATGCCGAAGAAGAGTCGTGGTCGGCCCAGCTTACGGAAGTCGCGGAAGTCACCATGCCAGTCGGGTTGCGGCACGATGCAGACACGCAAACCCTCTGCCTCCAGCAGTCGTCCGATGACGGCAACGCCGAAGGCCGGATGATCCACGTAGGCATCACCGCTGAAGAGGATGACATCCGCTTGGTCCCATCCGCGCAGTTCCATCTCCTTCCGCGTGGTGGGTAGCCAATCCAATTTATTGACCATCAAGCTTCTGCTTCTGTTTGAATGGTGTCTCTCAGGGCGTCGAGCTTCTCCTTCTCCCATTCGATGTAGAGCAGCAACAACTGATGGAGGCCGAACGCCTTCATGTCGTTGTGGAAGAGGATGCGCTCGCAGAAGTCAATCAGCTGCGGGTCGGGCTCGCCCGAAGAGAGCAGGGAGCGGACGTTCAGCCGCAGTTTGTCCAGTACGCCCTCCTCCACGATGCCGTTGCTGTCGAGCAGGTCGGAGAAGAGCGCATATTTCTCGATGGTGTTCAAGTGGGCTTCGTCGACTGAAATCTTTCGCGAGCCCTTCATATTGCACATTATTGTATACACCGTATTTATTTACTATTTAAGGATTTACTATTTGATGATTTACTATTTGATGATTTACTATTTGATGATTTACTATTTATGATTTACTATTTGCGATTTACAGTTCACTTGCCAAGGAGGAAGTCGACGGCGATGTTCATGATGCTGCGGCGAGGGTCTGCCTCGGTGATGCATTCGATGGGGAAGCCAAAGGCAAGGACACGATAGCCGGGGCCAGGATAGGCAACGGCGGCAGAGTAGCCTCCCTTGGTATATATCATTGAGCTGAAGGCACCGCCTACGCCTTCGATGACATCGGTGCTGCGTACCCAGTAGTTCTGTTCGCTGGGCCGGCTGAAGATGTTGGCTGTGTTGTTGAGTCCCTGGACGGTGCAGATGCTGTCCGTCGGGGCTGAACCTACGAAGCGATACCTCAGTTTCTCGGCCACGAAGGCGGCCTGTCCGGCATTCTGCACATCGCTGCCGATGAAGGCTCCGCTCACCATGATTGACGTGTTCTGGAGCGTCAGTTGTGAGATGGCGGTCAGCATCTCGGGCGTGAAGGCGTTGCGTCGGGTCAGGGAATAGCCGTCGTCCCTCTGTGCGCCGAAGATGAAGTCGGCTATGCGATAGGTGCGCAGGTCGAGGTAGGGGAGTTGGATGGGTGTGCAGCTGCTGATGTTGCAGTCGGGATGTCCTGTGAGGATGTCGGCAGCATGGCGCACGCTGTAGTCGTGTGTGTTGCCTGCCAGGAACATACCCTCGAATTCGTCGTTGCTCACGCCGAAGCCGTCGCCTGTCTCCTTGCCGAAGTAAGTCTTGTCGAAGACCACTTGGCGTCCGCAATAGCCGGGCGACTTCACGTCGATGACACCAGGGTCGTTGTCGAAGTCGAAGCCGCCGCTTGTCTCGTTGTCGAAGGGCAGGGGGCTTGCCAGTCTCTGGAAGGCATCGACGAGCAGAATGGATGGTGCGTTGACGCTCTCTGCTACGGCGGCACAAACGATGTCGCTGGGCAGGCTGGCACCACCTTCGTTGACTGCCTCGATGCGGAAGCTGTAGAGGACACCCGGCTGGGCTTTCATCTGGAAGATGCAGTCCTGTCCGCTCACATAGTGTCCGTTGTCGAAGTCGCTGCCGGCTCTCTTCACGTAGACGACATAGCCGTCGGGGTGTGCCGTGGGCTCTCCCGCGTCGAGTCGAGGTGTCCAGCGGACGGTTATCTGACCTTTCTGATGATTAGCCTCGGCCGAGACACCTGCCACGGGAAGCGGTTGAATGACAACATCTTTGCTTCCATGTGTGGTGGCCACGAAGCGGAGTATGCCCTTGTAGATAGCGCGCGACATGAGGAACTTGAAGTATGGGTCGTGGCCAAAGCGCAGGTCGGCCCAGTTCTGATGGCTGAGCATCTCGAAGATGATGCCGGGCACCTGCGGGTCGCGCGTCTCGCCATAGTTGCGGTCGTAGAGGTCGCGTCGGTTCCAGAAGCCCAGTTCGCGCGAGAGGTCGTTGTTGACTTGTGTCATGACCATATCGGCGAGGTCGCGGCTGACGAGCCTTGAGAGTCCGGTTGCTGTCCGTCCCTCGTAGAAGCCTGTCGTGTAGATGCCCAGCGAGCCGACCAGGGTGTTGTCGGTGTGGAAGCCAGCATCGCTGTGAATGGCTGCGTAGAGTTCGATGGGCACGGACAGTCCGCTGTCGCCTCTGAGGTAGCCGCTGCCGCGGGTGACATGGTTGACGGCGAAGGGTCGGGTATTGACGTCGTCCTTGCCATCGTCGTTGCCGCGACGGGAGTAGACGCTGTCGGGCATGCCGTACCATTGGGCAGAATAGCGTGCGGCCTCAAGGCATCGGGGCAGGTCGCTGCTGATGGGCAGCACCATTGTCGAGTCGCCGCGGACGATGTTGCCCATGCCGCCACCCAGGCGAACGGCATCTGCCGTGACGACACCCTTGTAGTTGCTCAGGTTGGAGAGTATGACGCAGTTGTCGTCGCTCTTGCCTTTCGTGAAGTGGAACGTGCCGAGGTAGACCCAAGTGCCGCCGCCCATCTGCTGATTGACGCGGAACTCGGTGGCTATGCCGCCATGCTTGACCGTATAGTTGGCGTCCGAGATGCTGCCGGGCACCGTTTGATAGGAGACGTAGACCGCATAGTCATCCTCGACAGTCACATCGGGAATCCAGACGATTTCGCTGGTTGTGCGTTTGTTTGTCGTGGCTTCTGTGATGCGGTAGGTGCCTTTGCGGAAGGGATTGTGTCCGTTCTCGTAGCCCTCGTCGGTATGGGCGAAGCCGATGCCGCCGTACTGCCAATGGTAGCTGCTGACGCGTTCTTCGTAGCGACTGCCGTCGAGAATCTCATCGTTGTCGATGATGATTTCGTGCTTCTGCCAGTCGCGTTCCCTCGGGGTGAAGACGATGGCTCCGGCGTTCTGCAGCATGGGGATGAGGTAGGGCACAACGAAGGTTTGTGTGAACTGGTCTTCGGTGGTGCAGAAGAGCCTGGGTCGTTGCCACACCCACTCCTGCTTGTCGAAGTTGTAGTATTTGCCGTGACTGTGGCAGACGCTGAGGTGGCGACCCTGCAAGCCTTTCTTGATGGTGTAGGGACGGCTGGCCGGTGTCACCCAAGGATTGCCCTTATAGAGTTCGCGCCTATAGACGCGGGAGGTGTCGGGGCGGTCCAACATGCTGGTCGGAATGAGTTGCTCGATGGGTGTCTGTCCGGCGCAGATGGTCAGGTCGTATGTATTGAAGGGCATCGGCAGGAGCCGTTTCACCTCGGTATAGAGGTCGCCCACGACCAGTGGCGTGAGAGGTTGTGCTATGAAGTTCTCGCTCAGTA
>CADCCR010000173.1 GCA_902799985.1 uncultured Bacteroidales bacterium
TTTTGGTCATAGAACAGCCTTTTGGCGATGGATGTCACCTTGTCGCCAAACGTAACGCTGACAACATTGGCATAGAAAGGATTTTCGCCTGTGGTGACAACCAGGTCACGGCCCACATAGATAGTCTTGTCGGAATTGACCCAATTGAAGATGCCATCATAGCCTGAAACGAGGGAAAGCTCGTTCTCGCTGTCTTCGATGTTGATGTTGCACAAATCTTGACAGCCCTGGAAAGCTTGTTTTTTAATACTCATCACCGTGGCGGGAATGGAAATGCCGGTGATGGCAGTGCTGTAGAAACCATCGGTGGCCACAGCTGTGACGGTATAGGACACGTTCTCGTTGACGACATTCGAGGGAATCTCGATGTAGCCCGCGATGTCGTTGTTTGCCTTTGCCACAGACACAGTCTTGGCATCTGCATCGAGCACAGTGTACTTCATATCGCCTTGAATGAAGGTCTGCGCCCATGTGCTGCTGCTGCTCAACAGGGCTGCAAGCATCATGATGAATAATGTAAACTTCTTCTTCATAGTATTTGCTGTTTAGTTAATAATATGTTCACATTTTTATATTTACACCGCAAAGTTAGCTTTTTCTTGAACACAAGGGGTGAAAATTCGGCCTATTCCCTCTGACATATCGTACAAAAAGACTAACACATCATACAAGTACCTGATTCTTTGGATATCTCTTTATGGAGGAAATTGTCTCTTTATCGGAAAAAATCCGTATCTTTGCACAGCGAAACAACAGTTTTTGCACGACAAAGCTACAATTTAGAAAGCCACAGGACAAAATTGCAAAGATGCAAACAGGCTTATTCTTCAGTGTGCTGCCACTCTTGGTATGCTCCTTTTGGTTCATTCGTCTGATTCTCAGCATCGGACGCATTGATGCCGCACAGCGGATGCTGACGTTTTTCTTCGGCATTTGCACCGTGCTGTACTCCTGCCATGCCCTGTTATATAATGTATATGCTGCGGAGGGATTGCCGCGCCCGCTCGAGGCAGTCTGGGCGGCATGCTCCCTGTCGGTATACCCCGTCTACTACCTCTACATCTGCCGCCTCACGGCCCGTCCGCTCCAGCTCAGTTCCGCATGTCTTATCCTGATTCCGGGCCTCCTGGTGGCGCTGGCCATCCTGATTGCTCCAGGCAAGGAGACGGACACGGTGCGTGCCGTGCTCAACGGCATACAGGTGCTCTGCGTGGCAGGCTTCGGCTACCATCGTCTCATAGCATTCGACCGCGAGCTGCAGGAGTTCTACGCCGAAACGGAGGGGAAGGACGTGCGTATCGTGCGCTGGCTCCTTGTGGCCATCCTGCTGACGTCGGTCAACACCGTCGTGCTCAACATACTGGGGCGCGAACAGGTCGTCCGGAGCGAATGGCTCATCCTGGCCGCCCTCGACCCCATCGCCATCCTGCTCTTCGTGCTGGGGTACATCGGCTACACCCGCACGTTCCACGCCGAACAGTACATCTCAGACAACACACCGGAAACCGACGCCATGACCTTCTCCTCTAACCCCGACGAACAATTCAACGCCTTGGGCTTGCGCATAGAGCAACTCATGGTGAAGGAGGCCTACTACCTGCATCCAAACATCACCATTTCCGACGTGGCGCGCGAGGTAGGCTCCTGCCGCACATACGTCTCAAACTATGTCAATCAGCAACTGGGCTGTTCGTTCTCCGACTACGTGAACCAGCTCCGTGTGTCGCATGCCAAGATGCTCATCCAGCAGCACGACCGCCACGGCAGCTCCGGCAAGCTTTCAGCGATAGCTACCGAGGCTGGCTTCTCGGGCGAACAGTCCTTCTACCGCAACTTCCGCAAGTTCACAGGCATGACGCCCGCCGTCTGGCTCGAGACGCACCGCGAGACGCCCCGCCAGCAAAAATGACACGCCCCGAGACCGGAAGCGCCCAGTGCTTATCTCAGAAGCGCCGATCGTGCGGATTTGAAATCCGCACGTAGGGAATATAGGGATTTGTAATCCCACAACTCTTTCTTTCGCATTCTTGCGCTCCTGTATACAGGTGCTCAGGCGGCAAAGCCGGAGTTCAAATGCTTATATTCAATGCTGTCGGATTACAAATCCGACAGAACATTAAGCGCCCAGCGCTTATTTCGGAAGCGCCTCGTGCTTATTTCGGAAGCGCCCCGTGCTTATTTCGGAAGCGCACGCGGTTATTTCCCTCGCAACGCTCCGGAAAATCGACAAGGCCGTGGGAATACATACATTCTCAGCAAGACATAAGAAGAATTATTGCTGTCCGGAGAAAAGCACCGGACGGGAATAAAAAAGAAACACCCCGGAGCCGGGAAGCTTCGGGGTGCTTTGCGTAGGGACGAACCTAAAACATCTGCATGACGCGACGGATGCCGGCAACGAGGGCATCGACGTCCTCCCTGGTGTTGTAGAGGGCGAAGCTGGCACGGCAGGTGCCTTCGATGCCGAGGCGATGCATGAGGGGCTCGGCACAATGGTGACCGGTGCGGATGGCGATGCCGAGGCGGTCGAGCAGCGTACCCATGTCGAGATGGTGGATGAAAGACCCACGGACCCCCTCCAAACCTCCCCGAGGGGAGGCTTTCTGTGCGACGGCATTGGGGTTCTCCCCCTTTAAGGGGGAGTTAGAGGGGGTCCTGGAGTTGGTCTTTACCAGGAAACTGATGACGGCGTCGTGCACCTCGATGTCTTTCGGGCCGAAGATGGTCATGCCCTCTATCTCACTCATGCGCTGAAGGGCGTAGGCCGTCAGGTCGCGCTCGTGGGCTTCGATGGCATCGAAGCCTACGGAACAGACGTAGTCGAGGGCACGGGCCAGACCGGTGCTGGCCACATAGTCGGGCGTGCCGGCCTCGAACTTGAAGGGAAGGTCGTTGAAGGTCGTCCTGTCGAAGCTGACGGTCTTTATCATCTCGCCGCCGCCCATGTAGGGGGGGATGCGGTCGAGCCACTGCTCCTTGCCGTAGAGCACGCCGATGCCCGTGGGGCCGTATATCTTGTGACCGCTGAAGGCAAAGAAGTCGCAGTCGAGCTCCTGCACTTCAATCTTCATGTGGGGCGTGCTCTGAGCGCCGTCGATAAGGACGGGCACACCATGCTCGTGGGCGATGCGGACGATGTCGCGCACGGGGTTGATGGTGCCCAGCACGTTGCTGACATGCGTCAGGCTGACGATGCGTGTGCGTTCGTTGAAGAGCTTTTCGTACTCGTCCATGCAGAGTCGGCCGTCGTCGGTGATGGGGACGACGCGAAGCTTGATGCCTTGTCGTGCCTGCAGGAGCTGCCACGAGACGATGTTGCTGTGGTGCTCCATCTCGGAGACGATGACCTCGTCGCCTTCCTTCATGAAAGCCTGACCGAAGCACGATGCCACGAGGTTGATGCTCTCGGTGGTGCCGCGGGTGAAGACAATCTCGCTGGTGCTGCGGGCACCGATGAAGCGACGCACTGTTTCGCGCGACGCCTCGTGCAGTTCCGTGGCCTGCTGCGAGAGGAAGTGCACGCCACGATGCACGTTGGCATTCACATTGTAGTACTCGTCCGTCATGGCCTCCACCACACAGCGCGGCTTCTGCGTCGTCGCAGCATTGTCGAGGTAGACCAAAGGGTACTTCTCATATATCTTCCGTTCCAGGATAGGGAAAGCCCCCCTCCAAACCTCCCCCCGAGGAGGGAGGCTTTCGCGGCAATTCTCCCCCTGAGGAGTAAGGCTTTCGCGGCAATTCTCCCCCTGGGGAGTAAGGCTTTCGCGGCAATTCTCCCCCCGAGGAGTAAGGCCTTCGCGGCAATTCTCCCCTCTCCTCGGAGAGGGGTCGGGGGTGAGGCTGTTCATTTGCACAGTTTGCATCCTTCGCATTTGCTTAATTCGCCCCTCAGGCGCTTGTCCACCAGCACATGCAGGCGGTCGCGGAGCGACTCGAGGGGAATGGTTTCGATGACTTCGGTGATGAAGGCGGCCTTGAGCAACAGGCGTGCCTCCGGTTCGTCGATGCCGCGCTGACGCATATAGAAGAGGGCAGCCTCGTCCATCTGCCCTACGGTGCTGCCGTGGCTGCACTTCACGTCGTCGGCATATATCTCGAGCATCGGCTGTGTGTACATGCGGGCCGAGCGTGTGGCAAGCAGATTGGCATTCGTCTCGTTGCTCGACGTCTTCTGTGCCCCCTCGCGCACCAGCACCCTGCCGGCAAAGGCTCCTACAGCACTGTCGTCGAGAACATACTTGTAGAGCTCGTTGCTCTGGCAATGAGGCACTTGATGGTCGATAAGGGTGTTGTTGTCCACGTGCTGCATCTTGTCGGCGATGACGCAGCCGTTGGCCGTCACTTCGCTGCCTTCGCCCTGTAGCAGGACGTCGAGGCGGTTGCGCGTGTGGCCGTTGAAGAGCGTCAGACAGGTGTGATGCAGACTGCTGTCGCGCCCCTGCCGCACGAAGACGCTGTTGTAGCGGGTGCAAAGCAGATGCGTCTCCTCTATGTCATAAAGGTTGAGGTGCGAGCCGTTGCCCATCACGACCTCCACCACCTGGTTCGTCAGGAAGCGGCTCTGGCTGGCGGCGCGGTCGGTGATGATGATGTCGGCCTCGGCCAGCTCGTCCATCACGACGAGGATGCGACGGCAGACCATCGTATCCTGCTCGCCCTTGAGGATGTTGCTGATTTGTATGGGATGCTCCACCTTGATGCCTTGCGGCACGTGCACGACCAGCGTGTCGACGCAGAGCATGGTGTTGAGGGCCACGATGCTGTCGGCCGTGTCCGCTACATTATTATATAATACGCGCACGCGAGGCTCGGCCTCCGCAAGGCGGAAGCAGTAAGGTGGAAGCTGTCCGCCAAGCGGCGTGAGCGCAATGCCATAGTTAGGCGAGAAGTCAGCCTCGACCTTCGCATAGCGGTAGCGTTCCACCTTCTGCGAAGGGAAGCCCTTCGAGGAGAACGTCTGCAGAGCAGCCTCGCGGCAGTCGTTCATCTCGCGGCAGCTACGGGCGGTTATCACGTCGCGCACCTCGTCAAAGAAGTCTATGTATTGCTTTGTTGCTTCCATTGCCTTTCGTTTCTTTCCTCTCCTTCCTTTCTTTCGTTTCTTTCTGTCGTTATAACGTTATAACGTCATTTCGTTATAACGAAAGATTCCCTGATTCCTAATCCTTAATCCTTAATCACAAATAAACTTTAATCCTTAATCTTTAATCCTTAATCCCTCTAACTATCCAATCGAAGCCACGGTTTTCAATCTCAGCGGCGAGCTCGGGGCCGCCGGTCTTGACGATGCGTCCGTCGATGAGCACATGCACGATGTCCGGCTTCAGGTAGTCGAGCAGGCGTTGGTAGTGAGTGATGACGATGGCACTCGTTTCCGGACGGCGCAGTTTGTTGAAGCCTTCGGCCACGATGCGGAGTGCGTCCACGTCGAGACCGCTATCCGTTTCGTCCAGGATGGCAAGCTTCGGTTCGAGCATCGCCATTTGGAATATCTCGTTGCGCTTCTTCTCGCCCCCCGAGAAGCCTTCGTTCACGCTGCGGCTCGCCAGCTTGCTGTCAAGCTCCACTATCGCACGCTTCTCGCGCATGAGCTTGAGGAAGTCGCCCGCCGGCATGGGTTCGAGGCCCAGGTACTTGCGTTTGGCGTTCAGGGCGGCACGCATGAAGTTGACCATCGAAACGCCTGGAATCTCTACCGGCTGCTGGAAACTCAGGAAGATGCCCTCGTGGGCACGCTCCTCGGGATTGAGCGACAGCAAGTCCTTGCCGTCCCAAGTGATGCTGCCCTGTGTGACCTCGTAGGCAGGATGCCCCACGATGACGTTTGAGAGCGTGCTCTTGCCCGCACCGTTGAGTCCCATCACAGCATGAACCTCGCCGTCGCGGACAGTCAGGTTGATGCCCTTCAGTATCTCTTTGCCACCAATGCTGGCATGTAGGTTCTCTATTTTTAGCATGTTCTTCGTTATTTCAGGCGCAAAGGTACGACTTTATTCACAAACATCAAAGCGTATGCGGGATTTGTGATGGTAATCTTAACGAAATGGCACTGCCAGTGTGGATAAAGAAAAAGTACGCGCACTCGTGGTCATAAGTGCGCATACTTTTAAGAGTCCACCGACTCGGCTTTAGTCGTCGATGTCGATAATCAGGAAATTCTTGTCAAATCTTTATTCCTCATCCCAGTCGGTGTAGCCGCGATGGCGGCGAAGATTGGATGGACCATCGCCACCATCACCACCTGTGAAGCCGAACTGATCGCTGAGCACCAACCTACTGCACTTGCCGTCCATCACCACATTGTCGGAGGGCTGAGTCTTGCCGGCCGGCAGATAGACAAGCTGGTAAGGGGGAGCAGACTTGTGCAACGGCTCATGTCGAGGGCTGTGATTTCACCAGCTACGCTGCTAAAGGCATTAGCACCGATTGCCTTCAGAGCCAGCTTTACGTCTTTGCCACCGACGATGGCCGTTATGCTGTCGGGCACTTCCACAATGCCTCCCTCACCCAGATAGTCGGTCAAGGTGACATTCTCGTAGTCTATCACATTATTATAATATATGATGTAGGCCATCTCTTCTTTTTCCACATCCATGCTTGTCGAGGAACTTTCTTCATTGATTTGCACCTCGGCATCGGCCAATCCGTTTTCGGAGGCAGCCAGCGTGAAGTAGGCTTTCACGGCATGCATACAGCTGTCTGCCGACATGGAGTTGCGTATGGTCACCAGTTGTTGCTTGCTGTTCTTCAAATCGAGAGTCCCGTAGCTGGGATGGAAGGTGATGTGTCCGTCCTTGCTAATCTGGTTTTCTGGTGTCACGCTGACAATAGTGACATTGCTGAAGGTTGGGTTGGCTATGTCTTCGCCTTTGTTCCAGCGCACCAGATAGGGCTTGCCTGCTTCTATCTCGTAAGCACTCTCGAACATGAGATTCAACGCTCCGGTGGCAGTGTCATACGATGAGCCGTCGGGGTCGAATTCGCAGATTGTGCCATTCTTCAATGGTGAATTCTTGATTTGTTTGCCCGACATATTGAACGGCAGGCAGATGATGTTCCAGCGTCCGTCCTTGTAGAAGGTTCGTCCGCCCAAGGTCACGCTGTTGATGACACGTCCACTGTTGGCACTGAGCATCGGGCCATTGTCCTTGTCGGCATGAAGCACAAGATCGTCCACAGTAGGCGGAACATCGGTCGATAGGACATAGTAAACCAGGACATTCTCCGAATCCTTGACGAAATAGACATCACCTTTGGCGATAGGGTCGCCGATGGCCGCCATGTAGAAGCCATAGATGTCGTTGCGTTGTGCAAAGACGTAGTGTCGTTTGGTGCCGATGACCGTGCCGTCAGAGACTTTCAGGATGCCCTGCCCTGAGACATAGGAGTCGTCGGGGCGTGTCAGCGGGATGTTATACAGAGCTCCGGGCGTATCGCTCATAAGTAGCATAACGGTACCCATGTGGCATTCCTCTAATGCAGTTCTGGTGATAAGCTTTGTACTCGGGTCTGCTCCCACCACCTCATAGGCATCAATGTGCACCAGTACAAGACCGTCTGTTCCAAAGTGACTTTGACAAATATTTGGGTGAACTGCCTTTTAATGGCGAATGAGAATCTGCTTCCCTATACAGAAAAGCTGTGCTATGGTTAGTGGATTCAGAAAAAATACCGCCCGAAAGCGAACCAATGGCTTTCGGGCGGTATTGTGAACTAATCAGAACATGTAGTATTTGGTCAGGAAATAGCTCTTGTTCCAATCAACGATCTTTACTTCAGACTCCTTTGCAGGATGGATGTCGTTCACATCGAGTACCATCACCTTCTTGTCCGTCGTGTCGTAGAGGGGCCACTCCTTGGCCTTGCCGTCAGGAGACTGTTCGGCAGTGAGCGACGGGTTGCCTGTCTTGGCAAACTGCACCCACATCTTGCGCATGGTCTTGCAGAAGGTGGGGTCGATGTCTGTCTGATCCGGATGGCAGAATACGATGGGAAGCTCTTCACCATGTGCAGCCTTCAGCTTTGGTTCAGAAGCCTCCACCCTATAGAAATAGGTGTACGACTTGCCGCCGGCATTGGTCTGGTTCTCCGACATTCTCATGCACGGTGCAAGGAACCAGCTCTGGCTGAACAGACGGCAGTCGGGCTCCCAGTTTTCGCCTTGCTGG
>CADCCR010000174.1 GCA_902799985.1 uncultured Bacteroidales bacterium
GATAACATGAAGCTGACAGAGTACGACAAGGACGGCAACGGAACAGTCCAGATGGAGGAGAAGTTCGACGGCGGCGTGGCACGCAACTTCGAGCTGACAGGCAAGAATGCCACATACGCTACCATTGAGGAAGTGGACGGCAACTACATGCTGCACATCAACTGCGACGGCAGGTCGGACCATGGTGCCAAGGTGCGCCTCATCCAGACCGACGAGGCTGTCTGCCCCCACAACTTTGTGAACGGCATCTGCCAGATTTGCAGCGAATACGAAGCTCCGGGCTACGATGCTGTGCTCGGTGCCTACACCATCGGCAACCTCGGCCAGCTGATTCGCTTCTCGCAGATTGTCAATACTGAGGACCAGGCAGCCAACGGCTCCCTGACCGCCGACATCGACATGGAGTACAACGAGAAGTTCCAGCCCATCGGCCTGAACAACGATGCATCATGGCAGAAGCCTTTCCGCGGCACATTCTACGGCAACAACCACATCATCCGCAACCTCTTCGTCAAGACGGAATGCGAGGGCGGTCTCTTCTCCCGCACACGTGGCGGCAAGATCTACAACCTCGGCCTCGTCAACGCTCACATTGAGAGCACAGCCAACCTGCGCTGCGGTGCTATCGCCGGTGAACACCACGACAATGCTATCATACAGAACTGCTATGCCATCGGTACCTTTGAGTTCGTCACCACCAATGCACAGAAGAATGCCGTTGCCGGTGAGACGGCTGGCGGTCACTTCATCAACTGCTACACCACTCTGCCCAAGATGTCTTGCGATTATCCGATGGGCGGTACGATGGAGAACAGCTACGAAGGCGTAACGGCAGAGCAGGCTGCCACTGGCGAGCTTTGCTACAAGCTGGGCGATGCCTTCCGTCAGACCATCGGCACCGACGCTTATCCCGAACTGAGCGAAACCAGCCTGCCCGTCTCTTACGTAGGCGAATTTGGCTATGCAACGCTCTACGACGCCACGACCGGCTACACGCTGGGCGGCGATGTCAAGGCTTATGCGGCTACAATCAACAAGAGCTGGCTCGACCTCAAGGAAGTTGCGAATGTTCCCGCAAGCACTCCCGTCATCCTGAAGGGCACCTACTACAACAAGCTGGCTAATGGCGCTCTGCCTGCCATCAACATTGCCAACGACCTGAAGGGCACCGAGGCAGCTACCGAAGCCGACGGCTCCATGTATATCCTGGCTCAGCCCGAAGGCGAAGAGGTGGGCTTCTACCTGGCAACAGGCACCATCCCCGCTGGCAAGGCCTACATTCAGAGCGCAAGCGGCGTGAAGGCCTTCTACTTCGACGGCGACAACGCAACAGGCATCAATGAGGTTAATGGTCAACGGTCAATGGTCAATGGTCAATCCATCTACAATCTTGCCGGTCAGCGCCTCCAGAAGATGCAGCGCGGCATCAACATTATCGGCAACAAGAAAATCCTGAAATAATGAAGTACATTAAGCCATCCATCGAAATCAGCGAGGCACAGGCAGCACAGATGCTGGCCGAGAGCCTCATCATCAGCGACACAACGGTCGACGGCAGCAAAGCCCTCGCCAAAGAAGACAACAGTTGGGACATCTGGAACGAAGAAGAATAACACTTCCCATCTGACCTGCCCATCCTTACCCCTGATTGCTTTTTGGAGCCTCCAAATTGCAGTCAGGGGTATCTTTATTGTCTCCAGCACTTGTCACTTTTGACCTAAAAGAACGAAAAAATGTTCAAAAAGGTTGTCATGTTTGTAAAAAATAGTAAATTTGTGGGCATAACCTTAAAAACAAACTTGTAAAACAACTATTTTATTAACCAAACAAACCATTACCCATGAAAAGAAGTTTTCTATCTTTGCTTCTGCTCTGCCTGGTGGGCATGGCAGGAAATCTGAAGGCTTTGGCTCAGGTGCCTGAACCAACCGGTCAGTGGACATTCAGCAACCCGAATGACTTGATGGCAGCCACAAAGGGTGGTCTTACGTTAAGCCCGGCAGTGATTGGCAGTAACAGCATCGCGCCGGCAACAGTCAGCGAAGCGGGCATCGCGGCCTGCGACGGTCCGACGGCAGGCAGCAGCGCCATTCTGGTGCCTAAAGCCTCTGCTCTGAAGGTGGATCGTGGCGAAGGTGCTGCGGCATCCACTTCCTTCTCGTTTATGATGGACATGATGGTGCCCGATGCCTATTCCTACGACGGCTTGTTCCAGACGAACCTGAGCAACAACAACGACGGCGACCTCTTCATCTCGAAGAGCCAAATCGGAGCAGGTGCCATGGGCGGCTACGTGGGCTGCATCTGGGACGAAATGTGGTATCGCATTGTGTTTACCAACAGCGAAGGCTCGCTCAAGGTCTACGTCAACGGCGAGAAGGTGGTCGACTATGCTACCTCCGAGACGCGTTGGGAGATTGACCCTGCCTTCTATCTGCTCTGCGACGAGGACGGCGAGAAGGTGGACACCTACGTCTCCGAAGTGGCATTCTGGGAGACGCCCCTCACCGATGCTGAGGTGAGCGAGATGGGCGGCATCCCGGGCATCCCCTGGATAACGGACGTGAACCAGATTAAGGAGGGCGACCAGTTCAACATCATCAGCGACCGTGCCAAGTTTGCGGGCAATGCTACGGCTAAGCCCAAGGCGATGTCCAACGCACAGGCCAGCTATAGCGTCAACTGGGGCGAGCAGTATGTCTATTGGGGCGACCTCGACAAGGGGGCCGACGGCTTCGTCTGGACGGCCGAGAAGGTGGGCGACCAGTGGGCGTTCCTCAACAAGGAGAACGGCAAGTATCTGGGCAACATGAACGAGGGCGAGAACGACGTCATCTTCTCCGACGAGCCTGTGGGCTACACGCTCACCGACCTCAAGGCGGGTGCCGGCCGCTTCTACATGACCAACGACGAGTCGGAGCACTCGCTGCACGTCCAGGGCTATCTGCGCAACGACCGCGCCAACAACAGCCTGGCGAAGCAGGAGGTGGGCGACGACGACTATGCGCAGGCCAATGCTGCTGCCAATGGCTATCCCGGTCGCTGGCGTCTGCTGAAGCTCAATGCCGACGAACCCGTCGAGACGGGCATGAAGATTGAGACGGCCGCCGACTTCGAGGCCTTCGCTCAGGCCGTAAATGACGGCGAGACCACCCTCGAAGCCTATCTGGCTGCCGACATCACGCTCACGGGTAACGTCATGGTGGGCACCGATGCCAACAAGTATGCCGGCACGTTCGACGGCAAGGGCCACACCGTAACGTACAGCTACGACGTCACCAGCAACTATTGCGGTCTGTTTGCCTACGTCAACGGCGCCACTATCCGCAACCTGCGCGTGGAGGGCGATGTGGTTTCTACGGCCATCCACTTCGGTGCGCTCATCGGTCGTGCTGATGGCACAGTGCTCGTGGAGAACGTTGTGACGAATGTCGACATCACGGGCAACCGCAGCGGCGTGACAGGCGATGCAGGCATGTTGGGCGCTAACTATGCCAACATCACCTTCAACTACTGCGCTACGCTCGGCGAGATGGGCAATCCCGGCAGCTCGATGTACAGCAGCTTCTCCGGATGGTCCAATGGCTCATCCAACACAATCCTGAACAACTGCTACACGGCGTGCAAGCTCAAAGAGGGCACGGGCACGGGCAACTGCTTCACCCTGACACATGCAGGCGGTCCCGTCGAACTCAACAACTGCTACTACATCAACGAGATTGGAACAGTGCAAGGCACAGCCTTCACGGGCGACTTGGCAAGCGGCGAGTTCTGCTACATGCTGAATGGCGACCAGAGCGCCATCGGCTGGTATCAGACGCTTGGCGAGGACGCTCTGCCTGTTCCCTTCGATTCGCATGCGCAGGTCTATGCCAATGGCGAGCTGAAGTGCGACGGCACGAGCGCTGGCGGCGCCATCGTCTACAGCAACTCGGGCACTTCCGAGATTCCTCCCCATACATTCGACGGCGGCTGGTGCTCTGTCTGCGGCGCATGGGATGCAAGTTACCGTCTGCCCACCGATGCCGACGGCTTCCGCCTCGTTGCAAGTGCAAGAGAGCTTGCCTGGTTTGCCGAATACATGGCAAAGGGCAATCCTTCCGCTAACCTGAAGCTGACGGCCGACATCGACCTCAGCACCAGCGAATTCCCCGACATGATGATTGCATCGAATGCCAACAGGTACAGCGGCATCTTCGACGGCCAAGGCCATACCATTACCTATAATTATACTGTAGGCAGCACGCATCAGGGACTCTTCCGCGCTGTTGAAGAAGCCACCATCCGCAACCTCTAC
>CADCCR010000175.1 GCA_902799985.1 uncultured Bacteroidales bacterium
GAAGAAGACCCACCCCCAGCCCCTCCCTTGTAGGGAGGGGAGTAGTTACCACCAAGACGAAGAGGCTGAACTCAACCGCAAACTATATATAATAAGGAAGCGAATAGAGAACAGAGTAGATGCAATGGCAAAAGTATCTACTCCCCGCCCTACAAGGGAGGGGAAAGGGGGAGGGTCTGTAGGGTCTGTATGGTCTGACTTCTACATCTGCTCCCTTTCTTCGAAGAACATCATCTACAAGGGCATGTTGACTTCCGGGCAACTGCGAAGATACTTCCCCGACCTGTCAAGCCCATACTTTACGAGCGGACTTGCCCTCGTGCATTCTCGATTCTCTACCAATACCTTCCCGAAGTGGAAGCTGGCGCAGCCCTTCCGTCTGTTGGCACACAATGGCGAAATCAATACCATTCGAGGCAATCGTGGATGGATGAAAGCAAGGGAGAGCGTGCTCAGCAGCGAGGCTTTGGGCGACATCAAGGACTTGCGGCCTATCGTTCAGGAAGGAATGAGCGACTCGGCAAGCCTTGACAATGTCTTCGAGTTCCTTACGATGAGTGGTCTCTCGCTGCCCCAGGCAATGGCAATACTTGTGCCCGAAAGCTTCAACGACAAGAATCCGATAAGCGAGGACCTCAAGGCTTTCTACGAATATCACTCCATTTTGATGGAGCCGTGGGACGGACCTGCTGCACTACTCTTTAGTGACGGACGCTATGCAGGCGGCATGCTCGACAGAAACGGCCTTCGTCCCAGTCGCTATACGATTACGAAGCAAGGCATAATGGTAGTGGCTTCGGAAGTAGGAGTGATGGACTTCGAACCAAGCGACGTTGTCAGCAAAGGACGCTTGCAGCCTGGTAAGATTCTGCTTATCGACACGCAGGAAGGAAAGATCTACTATGATGGCGAGATAAAAGAACAACTGGCAAAGGCGCACCCCTATCGTGAATGGCTCCAGGCGAACCGTATCCAGTTGGAGAAGCTCAAGAGCGGTCGGCATGTCGAGAATTCTGTCCCGAACTACGAACGCAAGCTCATCAACTTCGGCTTCGGACAGGAGGACATCGACAGAACGATTGTCCCGATGGCAACAGCAGGACAGGAACCTGTGGCAGCGATGGGCAACGACACGCCGTTGGCAGTCATCAGCGACCGTCCGCAGATTCTCTTCAACTACTTCCGTCAGCAGTTCGCCCAGGTAACAAACCCTGCCATCGACCCCATTCGCGAGGAACTGGTGATGTCGTTGACGGAGTACATAGGAGCCGTAGGCACAAACATCCTGACGCCCGATGCCTCGAACTGTAAGATGGTACGCTTGCCACAGCCTGTGCTCACGAACACACAGCTCGATATATTATGTAATATAAGGTACAAGGGGTTCAATACTAAGAAGCTCGCTATTTTGTTCGAGATACAGAAGGGAGCAAGTGGACTTCGCGCAGCCATTGAAGACCTATGCAAAGAAGCCGAGCAGAGTGTAAATGAAGGTGTTAACTACATCATTCTTTCTGATAGAGACATCGATGAGACACACGCCGCTATCCCATCATTGTTGGCAGTAAGTGCTGTTCATCACTATTTGATTTCCGTCGGTAAGCGTGTACAAACGGCTCTTATCGTAGAGAGTGGCGAAATTCGCGAAGTGATGCATGCCGCCTTGTTGTTAGGTTATGGCGCGAGTGCCATTTGTCCTTACATGACTTTTGCAGTCTTGGACGACCTCGTGAAGAAGCATAAGATTCAGGAGGAATACGCTACCGCTGAAGCCAACTATATCAAGGCGGTCGATAAAGGCCTGAAGAAGGTATTGGTGGCATCGGACTGAAGGAGATTGCCCGTGATGCGATTTGCTTACACGATGACGCATTCAAGCCTGCTGATATTAACGAGTTCTTGCCAAACAACGGTCAGTTCTCTTGGCGAAAGGATGGCATCCTACACGCATGGCATCCCGACACGATTGCCAACCTGCAGATTGCCACAAGGCTTGGCTCGTACAAGAAATTCAAGGAATGGTCTGCGATGGTGGACGAGAAGGAGAAGCCTATCTTCATCCGCGACTTCTTCGGGTTCAAGAAAGTTGCAAAGCCAACGCCCATCGACGAGGTAGAGCCGGTGGAAAGCATCGTCAGGCATTTTGTGACGGGTGCCATGTCGTTTGGGGCATTAAGCATCGAGACACATGAGGCTTTGGCGTTGGCCATGAACAAACTTGGCACACGCAGCAACACTGGCGAAGGTGGCGAGGATAATGCCCGCTATCATTCGGAAGTGGATGGTGTGTCGCTTTCCAGCAAGACTAAGCAGATTGCATCAGGTCGGTTTGGCGTGACGGCAGAGTACCTTGTGAATGCTGAGGAGATTCAGATTAAGGTGGCACAAGGTGCAAAACCTGGCGAGGGCGGACAGTTGCCCGGCTTCAAGGTGAACGAGATTATAGCCAAGACGCGTAACGCCATTCCTGGCATCAGTCTCATCTCTCCACCGCCTCATCACGACATCTACAGTATCGAAGACCTTGCGCAACTCATCTTCGACCTGAAGAACATCAATCCGACGGCTGCGGTCAGCGTCAAGTTGGTTGCCGAAAGTGGTGTTGGAACCATTGCCGCTGGTGTGGCAAAGGCAAAGGCCGACCTCATCGTCATTAGTGGTGCTGAGGGTGGAACGGGCGCAAGTCCTGCAAGTAGCATGCGCTTTGCTGGCATCAGTCCTGAGATTGGACTGGCCGAGACACAGCAGACACTTGTAAAGAATGGCTTGCGCAGTCAAGTTCGCCTCCAGACTGACGGACAATTGAAGACTGCCAAGGACGTCATCATCATGGCCATGCTTGGCGCAGACGAGTTCTCATTCGGCACGTTGCCGCTTATTGTTTTGGGTTGTGTGATGATGCGCAAGTGCAATACCAACACTTGTCCTGTAGGCGTGGCTACGCAAGACGAACGCCTTCGCGCTCGTTTCATGGGCAAGTCGGAGTATGTGGTCAACTTCTTTACCTTCCTCGCCCAGCAGGTACGAGAATATCTCAGCGAGATAGGTGTTCACAAATTGAAGGACATCATCGGCCACACGGAACTGATTGTTCAAAATGAAGAATTAAGAATGAAGAATGAAGAATTTGCTGCCGCCGACAAATGGCGCACCATCGACTTCAGCCGTCTGCTCTACAAGCCAGAGACAGACAAGCCTCTCTATTGGGACAGAAGCGAGTTTACAAAGGTCTGCGGCGTCAAGGACGAGGAGATAATAAAGGAGGTGCAGAAGAGTATCGACGAGCAGGAAGAGACGACGCTCGACTTTGCCATCAAGAATACTGACCGAGCTGTCGGCACGATGCTTTCGGGAGTTATTGCCAAGAAATATGGTGAAGCAGGACTGCCGGATGGAACTATCAACATCAAGTTCAAAGGTTCTGCAGGGCAATCGTTTGGCGCATTTGCTGTGAAAGGACTGAGCCTGAGGCTCGAAGGCGAGGCTAACGATTACTTCGGCAAAGGTCTGAGCGGAGGACGTATCAGCATCTTGCCTCCTCGCGGAAGTAATGCTGAGTTCCATGCCGAGGACAACATCATAGCTGGCAACACGGGTCTTTATGGCGCTACAAGCGGCGAGCTATATGTCAACGGACAAGTCGGCGAGCGCTTTGGCGTGCGAAACAGCGGAGCGATTGCTGTCATCGAAGGCGCAGGCGACCATTGCTGCGAATACATGACAGGCGGACGTGTCGTGGTTCTTGGTAAGACTGGGCGCAACTTCGCAGCCGGTATGAGTGGCGGCGTGGCTTACGTCTATGACCCAGACCACACTTTCGACTACTTCTGCAACATGGATATGGTGGAGATAAACCTTGTGGAGGATACGGTCAGCCGCAAGGAACTGCTCGAACTTATCCGTCAGCATTACCTCCACACAGGTTCTGCCCTTGCAGGACAAATGCTCGACGACTGGCAACGTTATGTCGAGGATTTCATCCAGGTTGTACCTATCGAATACAAGCGCGTCTTGCAGGAGGAGCAGATGGCAAAGCTTTCGCAGAAGATTGCAGAAGTTCAGAGAGACTACTAATGTTCAATGTTCAATTATCAATGTTCAATAGATAAGATGGGAAATCCGAAAGCATTTCTGACTGTGCCTCGCAAAGAGGCTGGATACAGACCGATTCACGACCGCATACATGACTTTGGCGAAGTGGAACAGACGCTCAACACACGCGACAGGCAGGAACAGGCCAGCCGTTGCATGGATTGCGGCGTGCCTTTCTGCCATTGGGCTTGTCCGCTTGGCAACAAAGACCCTGAATGGAATGACGCACTTTATCATGGCGAGTGGGAAACAGCATATAAGTTATTGAAGAAGACCAATCCCTTCCCCGAGTTCACGGGCCGCATCTGTCCGGCTCTTTGCGAGAAGGCTTGCGTGCTCTATCATACCACGGGCGAGGCTGTCACCAATCGCGAGAATGAATGCGCCATTGCCGAACGAGCCTTCCTGGAAGGATATGTGACCATTGAGCACCCCAAGCGCAACGGACTTCGCGTGGCTGTCGTCGGTAGTGGTCCTGCTGGACTTGCTGCTGCGAATGCCCTCAACTATATGGGCTACGAGGTGACTGTCTTCGAGAAGAACGAAGCCGCCGGCGGACTCTTGCGTTATGGCATCCCCAACTTCAAACTGAACAAGAAAATCATCGACAGGAGAATTGAGGTCATGGAGCAAGAAGGCATAACTTTCAGGTTTAATGAAGAATTAAGAATGAAAAATGAAGAATTTGCTACCGCATTGTCCACAACAGATGATTCTTCACTCTTCACTTTTCACTCTTCACTTAGCGATTACGATGCAGTCGTAATCGCTACTGGCACACCTGTCGCAAGAGATTTGAAAGTTCCTGGCCGCGAACTTAAAGGCGTGCATCTTGCTCTTGAACTGCTCTCTCAGCAGAACCGTGTCCTTGCTGGCATGGAGTTCTCAAAGGAAGAACGCATCACGGCAAAGGGCAAGGATGTCCTCGTCATCGGTGGCGGCGATACGGGTAGCGACTGCATCGGCACGGCTCATCGTCAAGGCTGCAAGAGTGTGACGCAGATTGAGATTATGCCCAAGCCGCCAGTCGGTCACAATCCCTCTACGCCTTGGCCAAGCTGGCCTGTCATCCTCAAGACGACCAGCAGCCACGAAGAAGGTTGTACACGCCGTTGGAACATCAATACCCTCGAGTTCCTCGGAGAGAATGGAAAGGTGACAGGCGTCAAGGTGCAGGAGATAGAATGGAAGCCGGCCACCGTGCCCGCTGGGTCACCAGCGGGAGCTACCGCCCGTCCCATCATGGTAGCAAAGGGCGAGCCTTTCGTCATCAAGGCCGACCTTGTCCTGCTGGCGATGGGCTTCCTTAAACCCGAACATCCCGAGTACCCTGAGAATGTCTTTGTCTGTGGAGATGCTGCTAATGGCGCTTCGCTTGTGGTGAGAGCCATTGCATCAGGACTCCAGACGGCTAAAAGAGTTAGCGAATACTTAAGTAAACAATAATCATTCACCCTTTAACAAAACACAATTATGGCAAACGATTTGAGATTTCAGGTTGTCGGCGAGGCGTTCAAGAAGAAGCCTCTTGACGTAAAAGCACCAAGTGAAAGACCTTGCGAGTACTTTGGCAAGCATGTCTTCAACCGCGAGAAGATGTACAAGTACCTGCCGAAGGACGTTTATGATAAGATGGTAGATGTCATCGACAACGGCGCTCGCCTCGACCGCCAGGTGGCCGATGCTGTGGCTGCCGGCATGATGGCGTGGGCAAAGGAGAACGGCGTGACGCACTATACGCATTGGTTCCAGCCCCTTACGGAAGGTACGGCCGAGAAGCACGACTCGTTCATCGAGCA
>CADCCR010000176.1:0-7098 GCA_902799985.1 uncultured Bacteroidales bacterium
AGAATGGCGCGGGCAATGCTGACGCGTTGACGCTGACCGCCAGAGAGTCTGCCGCCGCGATCACCAATCATCGTGTCGTAACCATGCTCGCTTTCCATGATAAACTCATGGGCGTTAGCTATCTTCGCAGCCTCAATGACCTGTTCCATCGTGGCATTCTCCACACCAAAGGTTATATTATTATAGAAGGTATCATTGAAAAGGATGGCTTCCTGATTGACGTTGCCTATCAGCGCACGCAACTCTGAGATACGTACCGTCTTGATGTTCTTTCCGTCAATCAGCACTTCACCCTCGTTGACATCATGGTAACGGGGAATCAGGTCTACCAGTGTAGATTTACCCGAGCCAGACTGTCCCACCAATGCGATGGTCTTGCCCTTGGGCACCTTCAGGTTGATGTTTTTCAGCACCTGACGCCCCTCAACATAGCTGAACGACACGTTACGCAGTTCAATATCCTTCTCAAACGATGTCATCGGTTGAGGCTCTGTTGGTTCCTTGATGGGGTTGTCAGCCTTGAGGATAAAGTCGATACGGTCCATCGATGCCAGTCCGACTGGTATCTGATAGGTGGCCTTCGAGAGCTCCTTCAGCGGGTTGATGACGCTGTAGAGGATGACCATGTAGAAGATGAAGGTGGAGGCGTCGATGAAGCCGTTGCCGTCCAGTATGAGCCATCCGCCGAAGAGGAGCACGATGACGATGATGACGGTGCCCATGGTTTCGGAGACGGGGTGTGCGGCGTTGATGCGCATCATCATGCTTATCATGCCTTTGCGGAACTCGTTGTTGATGAAGTTGAAGCGGCGGGCCATCTTCTCCTCGGCGATGAATGCCTTGACGATGCGCAGGCCGCTGAGCGTCTCTTCTATCTGCGACATGATTTCGGCGAGTCCGGCCTGTACGCTGGCCGACTGGCTCTTGAGGCGCTTTGTCACGGAGCCCATGAGCCATGCGGCGGGTGGTGTGACGACGAGCACGAAGACGGTGAGCTGCCAGCTGACGGTGAAGAGGGTGACGAAGCAGATGATGATGGCGATGGGCTGCTGGATGAGGGTCGAAATGGCGGAGGTGACGGAGTTCTCCACCACTTGTATGTCTGTGCTCATGCGCACGATGATGTCGCCTTTGCGTTCTGCGGAGAAGAAGCTGAGGGGCAGGCGCATGATTTTGTTGTACATGTCCATGCGTATGTCGCGCACCACGCCGGTGCTGAGCGGCATCATGATGTTGGCGGCGCCCCAGTAGCCGACGCACTTCAGACAGGTCATGACGATGAGGATGCCGCCCATCATGCAGAGGGTGAGGAAGGCGCCGTTGCTGCTTATCTGTTCCTGCACCCAGGCGTAGGCGTTGTTCACGATGAGGTCCTTGTTCAGGCTGCTCCACGACCAGGGCTTGTAGGTGTAGACGTTCTGGTCTATCTTGAAGAGGATGTTCAGGATGGGTATGAGCACTACGAAGGAGAAGACGTTGAGCCACTGTGCCACGAAGTTGAGCACAATGCTCCACACGATGTACATCTTGTAGGGCCGGAAGTAACGTTTTACGATATTGAGGAATTGCTTTATCATTGTTCAGTGGGGATTAAAGGGCTATTGTTGCAAACACGGCGTGCGCTTCCGAGATAAGCGCAGGGCGCTTCCGAAATAAGCGCAGGGCGCTTCGGAGATAAGCGCGAGGCGCTTCCGAAGGCGACCCCCCTCCGTCTCCCCCGAGGGGGAGTGGATGTTGCAGCGAAGGAAGCCTCCCCTCGGGGAGGTTTGGAGGGCGCACTGCATCGAGCTGGTCGTAGCTGCTCTGCAGGATGGCTTTGGCGCGGAGGATGCGCTGCCCATCGTCGGCAGGCTGCTCCATGAGGGCCATGTCGCCGTTGAGGTCGTAGATGCTGGTGCCTGTGCTGTCGGCAAAGAGTATGCCGGCAGGCCAAGTGCAGTAGACGAAGGGATAGGTGTAGGTCTGGCTCAGCACGTTGCGGCTCCAGGGGTATTCGTCGTGGGAGATGCCCATCTGGGAGAGCAGTGTGGCTGCCAGGTCGCTCTGGTTCATGAGGATGTCCATCCTGCGGGGCTGACGTATGGCGCCGCCCGTCCACAGCATCGGGGCGTGGAAGAAGCCCGGGTCGTCGTAGCTCTGCCGGTAGAGGAAGCCGTGGTCGGGAATCATGATGACGAGCAGGTTCTGCCATTGGGGCAGCTGCTTCAGGGAGTCGATCATGCAGGCGAGGCTGTAGTCGGTGTAGGCAAAGGCGTTGAGTATCTTGTCGTCCAACCGGTGATAGGGCACGTCCCACGGCTCGTGGCTGGAGAGTGTCTGTGCCACGAGGAAGTGGTGCCCGTCCTGCCACTGGCTGATGAGCTGGCAGGCTTTCTGCAGGGCCGTACTGTCGGGAACGCCCCAGCAGCCGCTCTTCTGTTCCGGGGAGAATGCCGTGTCGTCGTAGAGATGCCGGAAGTCCGTGTCCTCCAGGAACTGTCGCTTGCCCATGTTCGTCATGGCTCCGCCGTAGAGGTAGCCTGTCTCGTAGCCCTCCTTGCCCAATGTGTGTGCAAGGGACGACAGGGCATCGTGGTACTCAGCCTGCTTCATCAGTCCCACATCGGGGTAGCTCAGCCAGCCGCAGAAGGCAGAGACGGTGCCTCTGTCCGTGCGGAACGAGTTGCTGTAGTAGTTCTGCCAGAAGATGCCTTCGGGGATGAGGCGGCTCCAGCCGGGCGCCACGTCGGGCAAGCCGCCAAGCTCCTGGATGAAGCGGCTGCCGAAGCCTTCGAGGAAGACGACAAGGACGTCGGGGCGCTGCATGGTGAGCAGCGTGTCCTGTATGTCGTCGGCCGGCTCGGGGTAAAGGCCTTTGAAGTAGTCGGCCCGGTCTTCCTCGGAAAGGAGGTTGTAGCGACTGGACATCTCATCGGTAAACCTTATGCTTTGGGCAAAGGCATAGACGGGATTGACGGCTGCATGGTTGGCGACGATTGTCTTCGGACTGCCATAGACGTCGCCCTGGCGCATGAAGCACACGCCGGAGACGAGCAGGAAGGTCCAGATGATGCTGATGTTGCGGAACCACAGACGGTCGGTGCGACTCGTGGGGAAGTTCCTCGGCGTGAGCAAAAGGCAGGGGATAATCGTCCAGAGAGAAAGCAGGACGAACGCGACAACGCGAATCAGGATATAGGAGAAGCTGACGCTGTTGGTGGCACCTTCGGGCGAAGCGGCATAGCTCAGCACCACCATCCCGAGCTTGAACTGCCAGTACTCGTACATCACGGCATCGGCCACAATGATGGCAGCCACCGCGATTCCCATGAGGATGAAGTATGGTGCGAGCCAAGCCCGAAGATTAAAACCAGACCCTTCCAAACCTTCCCTTAAAGGGGAGGCTTTCTGTATCGGTTTCTCCCCCTTTAAGGGGGAGTTAGAGAGGGTCTGCAGGAGCCCTGCCAGCCATGGCACAGCGAGCAGAAAAGCGGCCACCATGAGGTCGTGCCCCACGAAGCCGCGCCAGCAGGCACCTGCCGCATCCAGAAGGGACAGCTCCTGAATGCAACGGTTGTTCAGGATGAACCCTATCCTGCCCATCAGAAAGATGATGAGCAGATGGCAGTAGAGGTACTCAAGATAGTGTGCGCTTCGCTTCACCTTACATTTACCATTTAATCATTGACCGTTTACCATTTTTTCATTGACCATTGAACATTGACCATTGAACATTTATTCATTGAGCATTGACCATTTATTCGTTGACCATTTATTCATTTACCTTTTGCCATTTTTCTCCCCTCTCCTCGGAGAGGGGTCGGGGGTGAGGCTTTTTTTTCCTTTGGAGAAGCCAAAGGAGGTCTTCTACTTTCTTCCGAAGTCGGCTTGGGGTTCTGCCAGAGCCAGTTCTCGGCGCGGATGACGAGGTCGAGCACCGCGGCGGTCTGTGCATCGCGCTTCAGGGTGGTCTTCGCCCGCTTGTTCCGCACCCAGGCCATGCCGCTGATGCTGTCGCTATAGACCTTCATGTCCCAGCCGTTCTTCTTGATGAGCGCCAGGGCATGGACGATGGCAAGGAACTCGCCGATGTTGTTCGTGCCCAGCACCGGACCGAAGTGGAAGAGCCGCTCCTCGTTGCCGAGATAGACGCCCTGATACTCCATCGCGCCCGGGTTGCCGCTGCAGCCTGCATCGACAGCAATGGCGTTGAAGTCAACCTTATCCTTCAGTAGTTCATAATTCATAATTCACAATTCATAATTACGCGGCGGCCGTCATCCTCCTCCTCGGCGGGAAGTTCCCCTCTCCTCGGAGAGGGGTTAGGGGTGAGGCTTTTACATCCTCTCCGGCACCTCGATGCCCAGAAGTCCCATGCCGTTCTTGATGACTTGTGCAACGGCGGCCGAGAGTGCGATGCGGAAGGTACGCTTCTGCTCATCCTCTTCGCGGAGCACGCTGAAGTCGTGGTAGAAGCGGTTGTATTCGCTGGCGAGGTCGTAGCAATAGTTGGCGATGCACGAGGGGTTGTAGTCGGTGCCTGCCTGCTTGACGGCGGTCTCGAAGCCCTGCAGCTTCTGGATGAGGCTGATTTCCCTCTCCGACAGAGCCAAGGGGCAAGGGGCAAGGGGCAAGGGGCAAGAGAGAGACTTTGTTTCCGAACTATCCTCCCGCTCCTTGCTCCTTGCTCCTTGCTCCTCCACTTTGCGCAGGATGCTGCGGATGCGGGCGTAGGTGTACTGGATGAAGGGGCCTGTGTTGCCGTTGAAGTCGATGCTCTCTTCGGGGTTGAAGAGCATGTTCTTTCGGGCATCGACCTTGAGGATGAAGTACTTCAGGGCGCCCATGCCGACGATGCGGGCTATCTCCTGCGCTTCCTCTTCCGTGATGTCTTCCAGCCTGTTGACCTTATCCGCACTCATCTGTCGGGCATCGGCCACCATGGTGGCGATGAGGTCGTCGGCATCCACAACGGTGCCCTCGCGGCTCTTCATCTTGCCATTGGGCAGCTCCACCATGCCGTAGGAGAAGTGTACGAGGTCCTTGCCCCACTTGAAGCCGAGCTTGTCGAGCAGGATGCTGAGCACCTGGAAGTGGTAGTTCTGTTCGTTGCCCACGACGTATATCATCTTGTCGATGGGGTAATCCTGGAAGCGAAGCTTGGCCGTGCCGATGTCCTGCGTCATGTAGACGCTGGTGCCGTCCGAGCGGAGCAGGAGCTTCTCGTCGAGGCCTTCGCTGGTGAGGTCGGCCCAGACGCTGCCGTCGGGCCTGCGGTAGAAGAAGCCTTTCTGCAGGCCTTCCTCCACCTTCTCCTTGCCTTCCAGGTAGGTCTCGCTTTCGTAGTATATCTTGTCGAACGATACGCCGAGCGCCTTGTAGGTCTCGTCGAAGCCGGCATACACCCACTCGTTCATCTTGCGCCAGAGGGCACGCACCTCGGGGTCGTTCTGCTCCCACTTGACGAGCATGGCGTGGGCCTCTTTGATGAGCGGCGCCTCCTGCTTGGCCTGCTCTTCGTCCATGCCCTGGGCCACGAGCTGCTTCACTTCTTCGCGGTAATGCTTGTCGAAGGCCACGTAGTAGTCGCCAATGAGGTGGTCGCCCTTCTTGCCGGAGCTCTCGGGTGTCTCGCCGTTGCCCCACTTGAGCCAGGCGAGCATCGACTTGCAGATGTGTATGCCGCGGTCGTTCACGATGTTCGTCTTCACCACCTTGTTGCCGTTGGCCTCCATGACTTGTGCCAAGGCCCAACCGAGGAGGTTGTTGCGGACGTGGCCGAGGTGCAAGGGCTTGTTGGTGTTGGGGCTGGAGTATTCTATCATCACCAGCGGGCTTTCCTCCGTGACGGGCGTGAAGCCGAAGCGGGGATTGCCGCAAATCTCGCCGAGCACAGCGAACCATTGCTGCGAACTGATGCTGAGGTTGAGGAAGCCTTTCACGGCATTGTAGCGGCTGACCACCTCAGGCAGCTTCTGCACGAGGGCTTCGCCTATCTCCTGTGCCGTCTGTTCGGGTGCCTTGTGGCTCATCTTCGTAAACGGGAAGACGACGAGCGTCACCTGTCCCTCGAACTCGGGCCTCGTCTGTTGCAGTTGCACCATCTTCTCGGGCACCTGCTGCCCGTAGAGCTCTTCCACAATCTGCAGCACAGCCTCTGTTATCTTGTTCTCAATCTTCATGTCTGTTTCTTCGTTATTTAGTTATTCAAACAATTCTGAATGTGTACCCAGTCGTACCAGTTCGATGATGTCTCTTTCCTCGTCGAGCCATATCAGCAGGAAGTTGCCTTGCACATGACATTCCATGCATCCTTTGTACTGGCCGAGAAGCATGTGGGGTTTGTATCGTGCAGGGATGGGCTGTTCGTTAGCCAACATGTCGATTATCTGCCCTAAGGCTTCCAGTTTTGCCGGTTGATGGAGGTATCGCTTGAGGTCTTTCTTATACTGCCCCGACGGAAAGATTCTCTTCATTTTCCTTCGACATTGCTTCAAACATTTCCTTTGCGCTGCCGTACAGTTCGCTTTCGGGGTAATCCTTTCTGTTCCTCGCTTCCTCGATGGCGGCCTTTGTCACCTCGTTGGGTTCGTCATAGACGACGTCGAGCAGGACGTTCTCCACATAGTTGTTCAGCGTGCAGTTCTCGCGTGCGGCTTTCCGCTTCAGCCTCTCGACGAGGTCGGTCCTGAGGCGGAACGATGTCAGTCTTCTTCTTACAGTCGTTGCCATACCTTAATTCTTCGTTTGTTATAATACGCGCTGCAAAGATAGCAAAAAAAAAGCGAAGGACAAAATAACTCGGACACAAAAGACATGAACAGTAGCATTCTGTCAATAATGGCACGCCTTTCCCCGTACAAAAAGTTGGCACACGTCGCAACAATCGCAACATCGCGTCGTAACAATCGTAGCATCACGTCGTAAATCCTTTCACCCCGCGTCGCATCACAAATAAGCGCGAGGCGCTTCCAAAATAAGCGCAGGGCGCTTCGACGATAAGCGCAGGGCGCTTCCAGAATAAGCGCGAGGCGCTTCCGAAGGCGACCCCCCTCCGTCTCCCCCGAGGGGGAGTGGATGTTGCAGCGAAGGAAGCCTCCCCTCGGGGAGGTTTGGAGG
>CADCCR010000176.1:7157-13179 GCA_902799985.1 uncultured Bacteroidales bacterium
CCGAGGGGGAGTGGATGTTGCAGCGAAGGAAGCCTCCCCTCGGGGAGGTTTGGAGGGGGTCTCCGGAATAAGCACGAGGCGCTTCCGAGTGAATTTACTTGTTCTTTCTCCTATATATGCGTGGTTGTTTGACAGAAAATCCATATCTTTGCATGCAAAAAGAACAGATTATGCAGTATCTTAAATCCGCGACCATAGGTCTGATTGCCCTCATCGGCTTTGCTTCTGCCGTGAATGCCAAGCCGAGGAAACGCCCGTCGCTCCGGCGCGAGGGATGGGAACTGGTGTGGCACGACGAGTTCAGCGGCCGACAGCTCTCCGACGAATGGACGCGCATCCCGCGCTTCCCGAACCCTCCGGAATGGAACAAATACATGAGCTCCGACGACAGGCTCTACAAGGTGCGAGGCGGCAAACTCATCCTCTACGGCCGCACGAACGACTTCCTGCCCGAGGACACAGCACATTTCCTGACAGGAGGCGTCTACACCCGCGACAAAGTGCTCTTTCAGAGAGGCAGGATCGACATCCGCCTGCGCATGGACAATGCCAGCGGAGCATGGCCTGCCGCATGGCTCTTGCCCGAGGGACAATGGCCGCATGGCGGTGAGATAGACATCATGGAGAGGCTGAACAGCGACGACTTTGCCCACCAGACGATTCATTCCGCCGTCACCGAATACGACAAGGAGGCGCGGCAGAGCCAGGAATGGCACTACACGGCACCCATCCGCCAGGGGAAATGGAACGTCTACAGCGTGGAGCTCTACGAGGACAGCGTCTGCTTCCTCATCAACGACCGCCTGACCTTCACCTACCGCCGCGAGCCTGAGCTGGGCCCACGGCAGTTTCCCTACGACCGACCCATGTACCTGCTGCTCGACATGCAGCTGGGCGGACACTGGGTGGGACGCGTCGACCCCAAGGAACTGCCCTACCGCTACCAGATAGACTATGTGCGGTTCTACAAGAAACGATAAGGAAAACAGGTACTTACGATGCGCCTCGCAAACTTTTGCAAACAGAGAATCATACTGCAAATTATTGCAAACGAAAAAACTTGGTGGACTCAACATTTTGCCGTACCTTTGCTCCCACAGAACAACGATTGGCAACTGAAACAGACATTCACCTATTTAATAATTAACAAACTATGAAAAAGATTCTATTGACAGGCTTACTGCTCCTCACAGCACTGGTGGCCGGAGCACAGACAAAGATTGCCCCGAAGATGGAGAAGGGCATGAAGAAGGTTTACGTGGCTGAGACCACTACCAACATCGCTGGGCAGAAGTCCATCACGATGACCGTCGAGACACAGTACGCAGTGACCGACGTGACGCCCGACGGCTATGTGATGGAAGTCACCGTGACCGACGTACAGACCGATGCCGACAAGAACGACATGGTGGGACGCATCGTTTCCCTGAGTATGGAGATGCTGAAGAACGTGAAAACCTCGCTGGCCACCGACAAGGACGGCAAAGTGACGAAGATTCTCAACTTCGAGGACATGAAGAGCGGCGCCAAGAAGTTCCTCGACAAGGTGCTGGAGGAAGTTCCTGCCATACCCGGCTTCTCGACGGATATGCTGGAAGACCAGATTATGGGGCAACTCACCGAAAAGGCCATCACGCAGCAGATGCAGATGAACAGCAGCCCGTTTGCCCTCAACGGCAAGACCGTCAGCTCCGACATGCAGGACGAATACTTCAACCAGCAGGGCCTGAAGATGAAGCGCACCTACAGCGTCGGACAGGACGGCACCATCCAGACTACCTCCACCATCGACATGACTCCGCAGGAACTGAAGCAGATGTTTATCGAACAAGTAGAGAGGATGTCTATACCCTGCAGGCCGACGGATGGATGAAGAGCATCACGTCCGAAGCCATCAGCGACACAATGGGACAGAAGACGACGGTCAAGTCGACAGTCCGACTCAAATAACAGTCCGAACAGGTGAACGCGTTGTTATCCATACTGACGAGCCGCGAGCTGTTCCTCATCGTCTTCGGGACAGTCACCTACATCGCACTCTTCGTGGTAGCCGTGCAGAACAGCCGCCGCAAGATAGCTGCCATGCAGGAACGACTGGACAGAGCCCACGCCATGCAGGAACAGTACGACATCGAGGGCGGCAGGCAGAAGATAGCCGAGCTGGAGAGCCTCATCAAGAAGATGGGCGACGAGAACTCGATGCTCCGCCTGGAACTGGAGGAGAAGAAGCTGGCGCTCGACTATAATAATAAGGTGGCCATCATCGAGAATGAAAAGAGGCAACAGGCCGAAACGGTCATCTTCTCGTCCGACATCTACCGCCGCCTGCAGGAATGCCTGAACACCGGAAAGAGCCTCAACTACCAGGACTGGGGCGAACTCACCAGGCTGCTCAACAGCATCTACACGGGCTTCACGGAGAAACTCTACAGCCTCTACTCCATGAGCGAACAGGAGCTGCACGTCAGCCTGCTCATCAAGATGCACATCCAGCCCAGGGACATCGCCTCTCTGACAGCCCATTCGAAGGAAAGCATCGCCACGACACGCAGCCGACTCTACTCGAAGGTGTTCGGACGGAAAGGCTCCTCGAAGGACTGGGACGACTTCATTTTTTCCCTCTGACAAGAGCTCTTCATAACGAAATAACGTTATAACGTCATAACGAAAGAATAATAAACCTTAAATTAGTTAATAGCTATGCTCGATTACTTTGCACAACACATGTGGCAGATGTGGGCTATCCTGGCTGTTGTCTGCCTGATACTGGAGCTTACAGCAGGCGATTTCTTCATCATCTGCTTCTCCATCGGAGCGGTCTTCGCCTGTCTGACAGACGTTCTGGGCGGCGGCATCATCCTGCAACTGGCAGCCTTTGCCGTCTTCACCCTGGCCAGTCTGTTCTTCGTGCGGCCCTTTGCCGTGCGCTTCCTGCACAAGGGAGAGACGAACCGCGTCAGCAATGCCGATGCCTTGCTTGGCCGCAAAGGCCGTGTGGTTGAGACCGTCAAGGCCGACAGCTTTGGTCGCGTACAAATCGACGGCGACATCTGGAAGGCTGTCACCAACGAGACTCAGGACATTCCTGTCGGCGCAAACGTCCGCGTCACCAGCCGCGAAAGCACCATTATCACCGTGGAAGTGACCACCTAACAAGAGATCCCCCTCTGACTCCCCCCTCTAGTGGGAGAAAGATACCACCTCTAACTCCCCCCTCTAGGGGAAGAAGCAATCGCTCGACGAAGTCAACTCCAGGCAAGGAAAGCCTCCCGTTTGGAGAGGGTCTTGGGAGGTTTGGAGAGGGTCTGTTAATCGTAAAATAGTTAATCATTAAATTCATAAATTAAAATCATGGACATTATGACTATCATTTTCATTACCATCGTAGTTTTGGTGGTACTGTTTGCCAAGATGGCACTGGTGATTATCCCTCAGTCGGAGACGAAGATTGTGGAGCGCCTCGGTCGCTACTATGCTACGCTGCAGCCGGGCATCAACATCATCATCCCCTTCATCGACCGCGCCAAGTCGATCGTCGTGCTCAACCACGGACGCTATCAGTACTCCACGACCATCGACCTGCGCGAACAGGTCTATGACTTCCCCAAGCAGAACGTCATCACGAAGGACAATGTGCAGACCGAAATCAACGCCCTGCTGTACTTCCAAATCGTGGACCCCTTCAAGGCGACGTACGAAATCAACAACCTTCCCAACGCCATCGAGAAGCTGACCCAGACGACCCTGCGTAACATCATTGGCGAACTGGAACTCGACGAGACGCTGACCAGCCGCGACACCATCAACAAGAAGCTCTCGGCCGTCCTCGACGACGCTACCGACAAGTGGGGCGTCAAGGTGAACCGCGTTGAGCTGCAGGACATCACGCCTCCCGACAGCGTGCTGACAGCCATGGAGAAGCAGATGCAGGCCGAACGTAACAAGCGTGCCCAGATTCTCACTTCCGAGGGTCAGAAGGCAGCTGAAATCCTGGCTTCCGAAGGCGAGCGCACAGCCATCGTGAACAAAGCCGAAGCCGCCAAGCAGGAAGCCATCCTGCAGGCCGAGGGTGAGGCACAGGCTCGCATCCGCGTGGCAGAAGCCGAGGCAAAGGCCATCGAACTGATAACGGAGGCCGTCGGCAAGTCAACCAACCCCGCCAACTACTTGCTTGCGCAGAAGTACATACAGATGATGCAGGAGCTGGCCGAAGGCGACAAGACGAAGACCGTCTATCTGCCCTACGAAGCCACCAACCTGCTCGGCTCCATCGGCGGCATCAAGGACCTCTTCAAGGCTGGCGAGTAAAAGCCTCCTCCCCCATCCCCTCCCCCGAGGAGGAGGGGAGTTCGCGGCGAAAAGCATTCCTCCTCCGGGAGCAAATACAGTTAATAGATAAAACAACGGATTAAGCGGATTAAACGGATTAAGTAATGCTGACAATCAGCAAACAAGAGAATCCGTTTAATCCGCTTAATCTGTGGTTTTGAAGAAATCAATCTGTGGTTTAAATCTGCTTAATCCAACGATAATATCTTTTCTTCAAATCCGTTAAATCCGCTTAATCTGTGGTTTTAAATAACTCAATCTGTGGTTTAAATCCGTTTAATCCGAAGTTAATTTCTTTTCTTCAAATCCGTTTAATCCGCTTAATCTGTGGTTTTAAATAACTCAATCTGCGGTCTCTTTTATTACCCTTCGATGTATCACTTTCCCAGTATCTGTGCCGCGTGCTCCTTGGTCTTCACCTGTTTGCCAGCGAAGATCTGTTCGATGATGCCGTTCTCGTCGATGATGAACGTGGTGCGGATGGTGCCCATCGTCTTCTTGCCGTACATCGTCTTCTCGCCCCAGGCGCCCATCGCCTCAAGGAGCGTCTTGTCCACGTCGGCTATCAAGGGAAAAGGCAGCGCGTGCATCTCCTTGAACTTCTGATGAGAGGCGGCTGAGTCCTTGCTCACGCCTACCACCTCGTAGCCAGCCCCTTGCAGCTCGCCATAACGGTCGCGCAGGCTGCAAGCCTCAGCCGTACAGCCGCTTGTATTGTCCTTCGGGTAGAAGTAGAGCACAAGCTTACGGCCTTTGTAATCGCTCAGACGGATGTCCCGTCCCTGTTCGTCCTTGCCCAAAACCTCGGGCACACGGTCTCCAATGTTCATAGTCTTTGTCGTTTAATTGTCTATTCGAAGGCAAAGATACGATATTTTTCTGAACAGACAAACGGGTGACACAGAAAATCATCTCTTGCCCTTCTCGTATATATATAATAATGTGTGACTGCTTTTCCATTGAAAAATTATCGTTTTTCAATAAAATAATTGTCCTTTTCCTTGCAGCTTATTATGAAACGTCTTACCTTTGCACCGAAATTATTTATCGTTTAACAATAAAACATTACTGTTATGAAGAAGAAACTTCGTTTGTATTGCAGTGTGCTGGCGGTGGTGCTGGTGGCTGCTATCGTGTGTGACCTTGTCCATGTCAGCTATTCGAGTTCTACCGACAAGGAGCGTGAGGAACTTTACTTCGACAAGGAGCCGGATGAATTCTCGACGATAGAAGAGATTGAGGGCGGTGTGAGAAGAAAGAGCAAGCCGACGATGAACATCGATGTCAATGTGCAGGCCCACCATTATCCCAAGGATTTTGCTTTGCTCAGCGAAGTGGATGGTCAGGTGTGCCGCGTGGATATGAAGCAGGTGAGCCTTGCCATTCCTGCTGACCGCGTCACGCAGTCCAAGCCTTTCATCATCGTGTACTGCTCGATTATACCCAATGTGCTGCTACTCGGCTGGTTGGTTGTCATCGTCTTCCAAGTGCTGCGGTCCGTCGCCCGACGGGAAGTCTTCGTCGCCCGCATAGCGAAGAAGCTGGAGCTGGCCGGCATCCTGCTCGTTGCCTATTGGGTGTGGGAATATATCCGCTCGTACATTGTGACGCAGGTACTCGTGCAATACGTCAACATGGCATATTACGACATCAAGTGGTTCACGCCGAATTTCATCTGCCTCATCATGGGTCT
>CADCCR010000177.1 GCA_902799985.1 uncultured Bacteroidales bacterium
CCGAGGTGAGCCGCATTCGGGCGTTGAGTTCCTCGTCCATGAAGGCATTCTTGACGAGAGCCTGACAGTCGTCAAACACGCCGTCCACCTCAAGAGCTGTGATGTTCTGCCCGAGTGTCGTGAACTGGCACTCCTGTATGGGGCTGACCTTTCCCTTCGGGTAGAGCACATAGACGTGGATGCCTTCCACGCCGAGGAAGCCGTTGGCAACAGCAGAACCCGTGTCGCCACTCGTGGCAACGAGGACATTAATACATTTACTATTTAAGGATTTACTATTTAAGGATTTACTATTTAAGGATTCACTATTTAAGGATTTATTATTTACATAGTATTGCAGCAGGCGAGCCATGAAGCGGGCACCGACGTCCTTGAAGGCGAGGGTAGGGCCGTGGAAGAGTTCGAGGGAATAAACAGACCCACCCTCCCTTAAAGTGATGGTGTCGTTGTCATCTCCCTTTAAGGGAGAGTTAGAGAGGGTCTCCTTTTCTCCCTTTAACCTTTTCACCTTTACTAAAGGTATGTCGAAGGAGAGTGTTTCGTTGACTATCTTGCGCAGGCTCTCTGCATCCACGTCTTCGCCAAAGAAGCAGTCTGCCACGCGGTAGGCAATCTCCTGGAGCGACATGTCCTGGATGTTGTCGAAGAACTCCTTCGGGAGCGGCTTGATGCGCTCGGGCATATAGAGGCCCTTGTCTTCGGCCAGTCCTTTGACGACAGCCTTTTCGAGTGTGGCAAGCGGTGCCTTGCCGTTTGTGCTATAGTATCTCATGTCTTTTTACCTTTTCATAAATTCTTTGATGAAAGCGTCGCCCTCAAGGTTGCCATAGATGCCTTCTTTGGCAGCAACCTCGTCGAAAGTCTGCACTTTATCGGGCTCAATGCCAGGATAATAGATGCAGAAGGGAACAGGCTCGGCCGTATGAGTGCGATGGTGAATGGGCGTCGGGTGGTCGGGAAGCAAAGCTATTGACAATTGAAAATTGAAAGTTGAAAGTTGAGAGAGGATGGGTGCAAGGAGCAGATGGTCGAGGTGCTCGATGCAGCCAAGCTTCATGTGCAGGTCGCCATCGTGACCGGCTTCGTCGCTTGCTTCGACATGCAGATAAACGAAGTCATTGGTTTGCAAAGCGTCAATCGCTGCCTGTGCCTTTGCGCGGAAGTCTGTGTCCCAAAGTCCTGTTGCGCCGGGCACATTGATGACGTCCAAGCCTGCATAGCGTCCGATGCCTCGGATAAGGTCAACGGCTGTGATGACGGCTCCTTTCTTGATTTGCGGATAAGTCTCCGTCAGCGGTGTCATCTTGGGCCGATAGCCGCCTCCCCACGGCCAGATGCAGTTGGCGGGGTCCATGCCTCTCTGCTGCCGCTCGATGTTGAGCGGATGCTTTGCCAGCAGCTCCTGACTGCGAAGGATGAGATCGGTGAGCAGTCGGGCGGTCTCTTCTGCTTCGGGACATTCGGCCCGCAGCATGTATTCGCGCCACGGCTTCAAGGGAATATCATGAGGCGGCGTGCAATGCAGATGCTTGTTGCCGCCCTTGATGACCAGCAAGTGTCTGTACTGAACACCTGTATAGAAGTGAACGCGCTCTGAGCCAAGCTGTTCCTGAAGGAAGCGAATCAGCACGTCGCCTTCTTCCGTCTCAAGCCGTCCGCAGGAATGGTTCTTCAAGAGATTGCCTTCGAGGCAAACCAAGTTGCAGCGAAGGGCAAGGTCGTCTTCGGCAAGTTCCACACCGATGCTTGCTGCCTCGAGTGGTCCTCTGCCTTCATAGACTATGTGCTGGTCGTAACCGAGGATGCTGGAGTTGGCAACCTCGCTGCCAGGATGGAAGCCGTCGGGAACGGTCTTCAATAAGCCGTTGCGTCCGTGCTTTGCCAGCCAGTCGAAATGAGGCGTGTCGGCATACTTGAGCAATGTCTTGCCCTTCAACTCGTCGCACGGCCAGTCGGCCATGCCGTCGCCAAGAATGATGAGATGCTTCAAAAGGTTAAAAGGTGAAGAGGTTAAAAGGTGAATAAGTTAAAGGGTGAAAAGGTTATGCCAGGCTCATTATGTCGGCGAACACACCAGCGGCCGTCACGCTTGCTCCCGCGCCGTAGCCCTGGATGAGCATCGGGTACTTGCGGCTCCCGCGCCGTAGCCCTGGATGAGCATCGGGTACTTGCGGTAGCGCTCAGTGGTGAGCATCACGATGTTGTTGCTGCCTTCGAGTACGTAGAACGAGTGGTTGTGGTCGAACTCTTCGAGCGAGACGCTGGCCTTGCCGTTCTCGAGCTTTGCCACGAAGCGCCAAACCTTCTTCTGCTTCTCCAGTTCCTGTCGGCGAGCCTCCAAGTCGGCATCGAGCGAAGGCAGATTCTGCCAGAACTCATCCAAAGTTCCTTCGAAGAACGACTGTGGAATGAAGAGCTTGGCTTCCACATCCTCCTGACTGATTTCGTAGCCTGCCTCGCGAGCCAGGATGACCAGCTTGCGAATGACGTCCTTGCCGCTCAAGTCGATGCGCGGGTCGGGCTCGCTGTAGCCTTCTTCCTTTGCCATGCGAACCGTGTCGCTGAAAGGAATGTCCTTGCTGATTGTGTTGAAGATGAAGTTGAGCGTTCCGCTCAGAACTGCCTCGATGCGAAGTATTTTGTCGCCCGAGTTGCAGAGGTCGTTGATGGTGCGTATGATGGGCAGACCTGCGCCAACATTCGTCTCGAAGAGGAACTTGACGCCACGCTTTTGGCTGGTCTCTTTGAGCTTTCGATAGTTGGCATAGTCGCTGCTAGCCGCAATCTTATTGGCTGCCACGACATTGATATTGTGCTCGAGGAAGTCGGCATAGAGGCCGGCCACTTCGGGGCTTGCCGTGCAATCGACGAAGACGCTGTTGAAGATGTTCATGCCGATGACTTCATCGTGCAGGCGTTGGATGCTGCTTACAGGAGCTGCTGCGAGCTGTTCGCGGTAGTTCTCCAGGTTGATGCCTTCGCGGGTGAAGATGGCGTTGTGGCCGCTGGCAATGCCCACGACATTGAGCTTCAGCCGGAGTTCGCGCATCAGCTTCTCCTGCTGATGGTAAATCTGTTCCAAGAGGCTGCCGCCCACTGTGCCGACACCACAAACGAAGAGGTTCAGCACCTGATATTCGGAGAGAAAAAAGGAGTCGTGGATGACATTAAGTGCTTTGCGGAGGAAGTTCTGGTTGATGACGAAGGAGATGTTCGTCTCGCTGGCACCCTGGGCGCAGGCAATGACGCTGATACCCGAGCGCCCAAGCGTGCCGAAGAGCTTACCGGCAATACCTGGTGTGTGCTTCATGTTCTCGCCTACGATAGCGACCGTAGCTAAGCCTTTCTCGGCAAGCATGGGGAACATCGAGCCGTCCTCAATCTCCTTCTTGAACTCGATGTCCAAGACGCGACAAGCTTCGTCGGCATCTTCATCCTGAACGCCGATGCTCGTGCTGTTCTCGCTGGATGCCTGACTGACCATGAAGACGCTGATGCCATTATCTGCCAGACAAGTGAAGATGCGGCGGTTGACACCAATGACGCCGACCATTGACAGACCCGATACGGTGATGAGCGTTGTGCCCTTGATGCTGGAGATACCTTTGATGCTCCTCGAGTCGTCCATCACTTCGTCTTTGATGATAGAGCCCGGAGCATCGGGGTTGAAGGTGTTCTTGACAAGAATGGGTATGTGCTTGATGCAGACGGGATAAATCGTTGGCGGATAGATGACTTTCGCGCCGAAGTTGCTGAGCTCCATTGCTTCGACATAGCTCAGTTCGGGTATGACGTATGCCGAGCTGATGACGCGCGGGTCGGCTGTCATGAAGCCATCGACGTCGGTCCATATCTCCAGCACGCTGGCATCCAGAGCCGCAGCAATGATGCTGGCTGTGTAGTCGCTTCCGCCGCGCCCGAGGTTCGTCACTTCGCCGCTCTCGGCATCGGTGCTGATGAAGCCGCCTACAACGGCACATTTGAGTGAAGAACGAAGAGTGAAGGACGAAGAAGCACTCTTCACTTCTCCAAAGGTCTTGCGAACCAGTTTATTGGTCAGTTCGCGGACGAGTCTGTTCTTGCCTGCCTTGAACTCTGTCTTGATGAACTCGCGGCTGTCGAACCATTCAGCGCCTTCAATCAGCGTCGCTACAATCTGACTGCTGATGCGTTCGCCATAGGAGACGATGGCCGCTTGCGTCTTGGGACTCAGGTCGTGGATGAGATAGACGCCCTGATAGATGCTGCGCAGTTCCTCGAGCAGTCCGCTGACGGTAGAAAAGAGCTTGTTGCGAAGTTCTCCTGCCGGCAGAATGGCATTAATCATTTCCTCATGCCGAAGCACTATCTCCTCGAAAGACTTCTGGTAGAGCTGGTCGCCAGCAACTGCCATCTGGCTCGTGCGGATGAGCTTGTCGGTGATGCCGCCAAGAGCGCTGACCACTACGATGACAGGTTCTTCCTGTCTCTCTACAATCCTTTTTACGCTAAGTATGCTATCTACGGAACCAACGGATGTTCCGCCAAATTTCATTACTTTCATTCTTGCTTTTGGGTTATCCTTTTGTAATTCGCGTGTAAAAGTATAAAATAATTATGAATTATGAATTATGAATTATGAATTATTTTGTACTTTTGTGCAGAAAAGGTTAAAGGTCCTCCGCGGCTACAATCCGCCTTTGTGCTAAAACATCAAAGAATGGTACATGAACTAAACTTGCGTATCTTGCCCAGACAAGCATACAACGAACAGAGCATCCTTGCTTATCTTCGCGAGGAAAAGGGAATCAATGCTGGAGCTGTGCGCGTATTGCGTCGCAGCATCGATGCCCGCCAACGGACGATTTATGTCAATCTGACCGTAAGGGTTTATGTCGGCGAGGAACCGCCTTTGCAGGACTTCGAGCCGTATATATATAAGGACGTAAGCGACCGTCCGTCGGTTGTTGTGGTCGGAGCTGGTCCCGGGGGACTGTTCGCAGCCTTGCGACTCATCGAATTGGGGCTGAAGCCTATTGTCGTGGAGCGAGGCAAGGATGTTCGCGAGCGCAAGAAGGACTTGGCACGCATCCGTCCGGAGCAACGTGTTGACCCCGAGAGCAACTACAGCTTTGGCGAGGGTGGGGCAGGAGCCTACAGCGACGGCAAGCTCTACACGCGCAGCAAGAAGCGCGGCAACACCGACCGCATCCTGCAAATCTTCGTGCAGCACGGAGCAAGCCCGGCCATCCTCTCCGATGCCCATCCGCATATCGGCACCGACCGCCTGCCGCGTGTCATCGAGAACATGCGCAAGACCATCCTTGCCTGTGGCGGCGAGGTGCACTTCCAGACGAAGATGACAGGGCTTATCATTGACCATTCACCATTGACCATTGACCATTCTTCGCATTGCTCCGGCACTGGTGTTGAGGGAGGACGCGTCGTTGGCATCGTGGCAAAGAAAATGGTCAATGGTCAATGGTCAATGGTCAATGAATTCAGGGGTCCCGTCATCCTTGCTACAGGCCATTCGGCTCGCGATGTCTATCGCTACCTTGCAGAGAGCGGCATCGACATCGAGGCGAAGGGACTGGCCATTGGTGTTCGTCTGGAGCATCCGGCCCACCTCATCGACCAGATACAATATCACAGTCGCGAGGGTAGGGGAAAGTGGTTGCCGGCTGCCGAGTACAGCATGGTGACGCAGGTTCAGGGCCGTGGCGTCTATAGCTTCTGCATGTGCCCCGGCGGTTTCGTTGTGCCTGCGGCAAGCGGACCGGAACAGGTTGTGGTCAACGGCATGAGTCCCTCCAACCGAAACGGCCGTTGGAGCAATAGCGGCATGGTGGTGGAGATAAGGGCGGAAGATGTGACCCCCCTTCTTCTCCCCCGAGGGGGAGGGAAAGAAGCCTCCCCTCGGGGAGGTTTGGAGGGGGTCTTTCTTCAAGAGGAACTCGAGCGGCAATGCTGGCTGCAGGCAAACCGCTTGCAGACCGCTCCGGCACAGCGGATGACGGACTTCGTGAACGGACGCCTTTCTGCCGACCTCAACGAATCTTCCTACGCTCCGGGATTGATAGCCAGCCCATTGCATTTCTGGCTGCCGGAGTTCATCAGCAGCCGTCTGCGCGAAGCCTTCAAGCTTTGGGGCAAGCAGAAGCACGGCTTCCTGACGAGCGAAGCCACCGTTATCGGCATCGAGACAAGGACCAGCAGTCCTGTCCGCATCCTTCGCGACAACGAGACCTTGCAGCACATCCGCGTAGCTGGCCTCTTCCCTTGCGGCGAGGGTGCAGGCTATGCGGGCGGCATCG
>CADCCR010000178.1 GCA_902799985.1 uncultured Bacteroidales bacterium
CAAGTCCTGCCCTGCCCTTAAGCATATTGCTGAGGCTGCTCTTGCCCACGTTGCTTCGCCCGATGAAGGCGAATTCCGGCAGGTTGCCTTCGGGACATTGCTCCACGCGGGCACTGCTGATGATGTATTCGGCTGTCTTTATTGTCATGTCAGAAATTGTAGTTCAGTCCGAGGCTGAACCACTCCTTGAACATCATGTATGTGCCGTCGTGGTTCTCTCCGGAGCGGTATCTCTCGTTGCTGTTGTCAAAGCGTGGATAGAGGAACAGCTTCGCCCAGATAAGCTTGGTGATGGAGAAGTTGATGGTGTTGTCCCATTCCCAGATGTGGTAGTCGTAGTTGCTCATCCAATAGACACGGCTCACCCAGTTGACCTGCTTGCATATCTGCCAGCGGGTGTTCAGCGTGACGCTGGGACCGAACGTCGTCTTCTGGTTCTTACCCTCCTCGATGCCGTAGTTCTTGATGAGGTCGTCGTCGTGGACGTAGATAACCCTCATGGCAAGCGGTGCCACCTGCAGCGTGCCGGTGAACTGCTTCTTCTTGCCCCATGCTATGTCGTACTTCATACCGGGGGCAACGGTGACGTCAAGGGGAGAAAGGATGTCGGTGTTCTTCTGGGTGCTGTTGCTCTTGTAGGCTGGTACCAATTGTGTCTTGAGGATGACCTGAAGGGAGTAGTAGAGGTTCTTCCATGCCTTGTAGCCGGCATTCGTGGTATATCGGAGCAGGTTGTTGGTCGGGCGGAAGGAATGCTCCTTGTCGCTCTCCGTCGTCTGGAAGCCAAGCTGCATCTCCAGGGTATTGTCCCAACTTATCTTTCTCTGGTCGTTGTAGTTGGCACGCAACGTGAGCGTGGACAGACCCGTGAAGTTGTCTTCGCCGCCCTGGTACCAGTTGCCCGAGAAGTAGTTCTGCGAGAACTGCAACGCGGCATCGCCCGAGAACTTCCAGAAGTTAGGTCGGCGCGTGATGACCTCCACCACCTCGTCCACCTTCGGAGCCAGCGTTGCGGCAGCCACCTTGTCGGAGAGCTTGTCCTTGTCCTGCAGCACCTCGTTCACGTCGGTTCGGAGTGCCGACTGCGCCTGGATGTCGCTTTCCGTCTGCATCACCAGCAGGGGAGCCCGCGTGTAGAGCTGCGACAGCATTCTGCGCGAGGCATAGAGTCGCTGCATCTGAGGGTCAAGGCTGAAATGTTCTTCGGGACTCATCACCTGCTTCAAAGGCGAGGAATAGAGCGTGGGGCTCAGGAGAAGCTGGTAGTAGTAAGGGTTAGGCTCAGGAGTATTGCCCAGGGCATTGAGCGAGTCACGCTCCATTGCCAACGAGTCCAGCGCCAGCAGATAAGTGCGGAGCAGGGCAGACGTGTCGGCTTTCTCATCGGTCTCCACCTTTATGGCAGAACTGGCATGGAAGACCACCAAAGAGAAGAAGAATAGTATGGTGAAACGCTTCATTTGTTCTATTTTTGTGCAAAGGTAGGACATTTAATTCATAAATCATAATTCATAAATCATAATTCTTCTTTTTTAACTCTTAATTCCTATTTTTTTCGTATCTTTGCGCCCAAAATGTATATCAACATGGATAAAAACACAGTTACAGGATTTATTCTCATTGCTCTCGTTTTAATAGGTTTCAGCTGGTACAGCCAGCCAAGCAAGGAGGAACTGGAAGCAATGGCACGCCAGGACAGCATCGCTGCCGTAGAGCAGCAGAAACAGGCAGAAGCCGAACAAGCCAAGGCCGCCGAGGCAGCTGCCTCGCCAACCATCGCCGACAGCAGCGCCCTCTTCTTCTCGCAGCTGAGCGGCGAAGGACAGCGCATCACGCTTCAGAACAATAAGGTCAAGGTGAACCTCAACAGCAAGGGTGCTGTAGTGGAAGACGCTGAAATCATCGGCTATAAGAGCCGTCGCAGAGAAGGCGATGTCGTGATTCTCGGCAAAGAAGAGGCTTCGATGAAGCTGACCTTGCCCCTCAAGCAGGAGAACCTCTGCCTGACCGACCTCACGTTCAACGTCATCGAACAGACCGACAACAGCGTTACCTTTGCCGTCAACCAGGAGGGAAAGCAGCTGCAGGTGCGCTACTCGCTTCGTCCCGATGCCTATATGCTCGACATGGACATCACGTCGCAGGGCTTGGAAGGCATGACGATGCCTGGACAGTCGGCCTTGCTCCTCGGATGGAAGGCAACGGTGCTGCAGCAGGAGAAGGGTGCCGACTTCGAGAACCGCTACAGCTCCCTCACCTACAAGCGTCAGGACAAGAGCGTGAAGCACCTCAGCGAGACGAGCAACGAAACCAAGGACATCGAGGAACCTCTTGAGTGGATTGCTTTCAAGAACCAGTTCTTCAGCGCCGTCCTCATCGCCGAGAAGCCCATGACGAAGGCCACGCTCGCAACAACTCAGCCCAGTGGCGATAACGCTGCTGGTCTCCTGAAAGAGTACGAGGCCGCAGCACAGATTGACTTCGAAGCCTCCAAGCCGACGAAGCTCCAGCTGTACCTCGGTCCGAATGACTTCCACATCCTCAAGGACCACAGCAAGATGACAGCTTACGGCACGGATGCCGACCTCGACGAACTCGTTTACTTAGGCTGGTGGATATTCCGCTTCATCAACCGCTGGTCCATCCTCTACATCTTCGACTGGCTCAAACATGCCGGTCTGCCAATGGGACTTGTCCTCTTCCTGCTGACGGTAATCGTCAAGGTGGCAGTCTGGCCGACACAGAAGAAGAGCTACATGAGCAGTGCCAAGATGCGTGTGCTCAAGCCGAAGCTCGACGAACTCTCCAAGCAATATCCCAATCCCGACCAGGCTATGCAGAAGCAGCAGGCCATGATGCAGCTCTACAGCCAGTACGGCGTCAGCCCCATGGGTGGATGCCTGCCGATGCTCATACAGGCGCCTATCTGGATTGCATTGTTCAACTTCATTCCCAACGCCATCGAC
The DNA here is from genome assembly GCA_902799985.1 of uncultured Bacteroidales bacterium. Classification (GTDB taxonomy): domain Bacteria; phylum Bacteroidota; class Bacteroidia; order Bacteroidales; family Bacteroidaceae; genus Physcousia. The sequence goes on from CADCCR010000178.1 coordinate 2,967, forward strand.
CTTCGCGGAGAGAGCTTCCTCTGGGCCGACGACCTCTCTGCTTATGACGACCTTATCCGCTGGAGCACCGACCTGCCCCTCATCGGCAACCACTTGAGCATCTTCTGCGTGCTGTTTAGTGCCACGAACCTCATCAACACGTGGATATCGATGCGCCAGCAGCAGAACCAGTTCACGGGCGAACAGGCGCAGCAGATGAAGATGATGCAATGGATGATGTACCTCATGCCTCTGATGTTCTTCTTCGTGTTCAACGGCTACAGCAGCGGCTTGAGCTACTACTACTTCGTGTCGGGTCTGCTCAGCATCATCACGATGTGGTATCTGCGTTGGTCAACCGACGACAAGAAGCTCCTTGCCGGCCTTGAGGCATACCACGAGCAGCACAAGAACGACCCCAAGAAGGTGTCGGGCCTGCAGGCACGCCTCGAAGCCCTGCAGAAGATGCAGCAGGAACAGGCGAAGCGAAGATAATTGATTAAGGATTAAAGATTAAGGATTAAAGATGATACGCAACAACCATTCATTCTTTCATTTTTTCATTATTTCATTCTTTCATTTCTTCATTATTTCATTATTACTCATGTCTTGTGGCACACAGAAGGAAAGTGACAAGGTCAACATAGAGAAGCAAACCGTTCAGCTCGAAGGCGACTTGATGACGCCTGAGGCTCTTTGGGCGATGAGCCGCATCGGTGGCTATCAGGCATCGCCCGACGGCAAGCACATCGCCTTCCAGATGGGCTACTACAGCGTGAAGGAGAACAAGAGCCACCAAGTCCTTTGGATAATGAACGCCGACGGCAGCGAGCAACGACAACTGACAACCGATGCCGAGAACGAGACCGATGCACAATGGCTGGACAACGAGACCATCGCATTCCTCCGTGAGGGTGAGGTTTGGAAGATGGGCTTTGACGGCAACGGCCGCAAGCAAATGAGCGAGACTGACGGCAAGGTCGAGGGCTTCCTCTTCGCTCCAGATGGCAAGAAGGCTATCCTCTTGAAGAGCATCGACTTTAATGAAATCATCCAGAAGAACCCCGAAGACCTGCCCAAAGCTACCGGCCGCGTCGTGAACGACCTGATGTATCGCCATTGGGACCACTATGTGGAGAGCATCCAGCATCCTTTTGTACTCGATCTCAAAACGGGTGAGGAGTTCGACATCCTCGAGGGAGAACCCTTCGAATGCCCCATGGAGCCCTTCGGCGGTATTGAGCAATTGGCTTGGAGCCCTGACTTCCTTTATGAAGTTGAAGCTCGCGACCTTAACAATATTGAGCACACAAAGAACCTGTGTAAGCAGTTCAGAGAGTTTGGTATACTTGGCTGCAATGAGATGGCTTATCATGGCGATGGAAAGCAGTTGAATCCCACCAAGACACTGAAAGATCAGGAAATCAACGTTAAGCATAAGGATGAGAACGTCGGCTACGACCTCAATCCGAAGTTCTCGCCCGACGGACGCTACGTGGCTTGGCTCTCGATGGAGCGCGACGGATATGAGAGCGACCGCCAGCGCCTCTGCATCTACGACCTGAAGGAGAACACCAAGACCTACGTCACCGAGTCCCTCGACTCCAGCGTCGATGACTTCTGCTGGGCGCCCGATTCCTATACATTATATTATATAGCAGTATGGCACGCCACAGAGAATCTCTACAAGACCAACTTGAAGGGCGAAGTGAAGCAACTCAGCAACGACTGGGCCGACTTTGGTTCTTTGCAGATGCTTAATGAAAGGGAACTTGTTGCAGAACGCCACAGCATCACGGCTCCTGCCGACCTCTACGTCGTAACGCCTGGCGACAGCATCGCCAACACGCAGATAAAGCAGCTGACCGAAGTGAACAAGGACATTCTCGACCAGTTGGCAAAGCCCACCGTCGAACAGCGTTGGGTGAAGACCACCGACGGAAAGGAGATGCTGACATGGGTGATTCTGCCTCCTCATTTTGACGCTTCGAAGAAATATCCCACGCTCCTCTTCTGCGAAGGCGGCCCCCAGAGTGCCGTCAGTCAGTTCTGGAGTTACCGTTGGAACTTTATGATTATGGCATCGCAGGGTTATGTGGTGATTGCTCCGAACCGTCGCGGCGTACCGGGCTTCGGGCAGGAATGGCTCGAGGAGATAAGCGGCGACTGGACAGGACAGTGCATGAAGGACTACCTCTCCGCGATAGATGATGCCGTGGAGAACTTGCCGTATGTCGATAAAGACCGCCTCGGAGCCGTCGGCGCCTCGTTTGGTGGCTTCTCGGTCTATTATCTGGCAGGTCATCACGAAGGCCGCTTCAAGTGCTTCATCGCGCATGACGGCGCCTTCAACCTCGAGGCAATGTACACCGAGACTGAGGAAAACTGGTTCTCCAACTGGGAGTACGACGACGCTTACTGGAACAAAGACCAGACAGAACGCGCCCGCCGCACCTACCAGAACAGTCCGCATCGCTTTGTCGATAAGTGGGATACGCCCATCCTCTGCATCCATGGCGAGAAGGACTACCGCATCAACGCCACGCAAGGCATGTCGGCCTTCAACGCCGCCCGCATGCGAGGCATCGAAGCACAGCTGCTCATCTTCCCCGACGAGAACCATTGGGTGCTCAAGCCCCAGAACGGAATCCTTTGGCAAAGGACTTACTTTGCATGGCTCGACCGCTGGCTAAAATAGTCTCTCGAAATAACGATATAACGAAATAACGTAATAACGACAACAAATGACCCAAGCAATTCAGAAAACTCTCCGCGACAGCGCCGGTATGCGCTGGACGGCGTTGCTGCTCTTGGCGCTCGCCATGTTCTGCAGCTACATCTTCATGGACATCCTTTCCCCCATTAAAGACCTGATGCAAGAGACAAGAGGATGGGACTCCACAGCCTTCGGCACGATGCAAGGCTCCGAGGTCTTCCTCAACGTCTTTGCCTTCTTCCTCATCTTTGCAGGCATCATTCTCGACAAGATGGGCGTGCGCTTCACGATGGTACTTTCAGCCGTAGTGATGCTCATCGGCGCCGTCATCAAGTGGTATGCCGTGAGTGAAAGCTTCTACGGAAGCGGCCTCGAGACTTGGTTCACCAACCATCTGAACTACATCCCCGTGTTCGACGAGCTGGGCGTCTCGCCCTTCTATGAAGGCATGCCCGCCTCTGCCAAGTTTGCTGCCTGCGGCTTCATGCTGTTCGGCTGCGGCTGCGAGATGGCCGGCATTACCGTCAGCCGTGGTATCGTCAAGTGGTTCAAGAGCCGCGAGATGGCTTTGGCGATGGGCAGCGAGATGGCTTTGGCCCGTCTTGGCGTGGCCACTTGCATGATTTTCTCGCCCTTCTTTGCTCGTTTGGGCGGTCAGGTCAGCGTCAGCCGCTCGGTTGCCTTTGGCGTAGTGCTGATGTGCATTGCCCTCATCATGAGCATCATTTACTTTGTAATGGACAGTAAACTCGATGCACAGACAGGCGAGGCAGAGGAGAAGGACGACCCCTTCAAGATCAGCGACCTGGGACAAATCCTCACCTCGAGCGGCTTCTGGCTTGTGGCTCTGCTTTGTGTGCTCTACTACAGTGCCATCTTCCCCTTCCAGAAGTACGCCGTCAACATGCTCCAGTGCAACCTCACCCTGTCGGCTCCCGCAGAGGGTTCCTTCTGGGCCAGCGAGAGCGTGACCATCATTCAGTACGTCATCATGCTCTTTGTAGCGGCAACCGGCTTCGCCAGCAACTTCCAGAAGAAGTCCGGCGCGAAGTACGGTTTGCTTTGCGCCAGCATCATCGCCCTCGTTACCTATTGCTATATGGGCTACATGCGTCAGAGCGCCGAGAGCATCTTCGCAGTGTTCCCCCTGCTGGCTGTGCTCATCACGCCCATCTTGGGCAGTTATGTTGACCATAAGGGCAAGGCTGCTTCAATGTTGATACTCGGCTCGTTGCTGCTCATCTTCTGCCACTTGACCTTTGCCTTCGTGCTGCCTCTGTTCGAGGGTTCGGCCGTGGGCGGCATCGCCATTGCCTACATCACCATCCTTGTGCTGGGCTCGAGCTTCTCCCTGGTGCCTGCATCGTTGTGGCCAAGCGTGCCCAAGCTGGTGGATGCCAAGGTTATCGGTTCTGCCTACGCCCTCATCTTCTGGATACAGAACATAGGCCTGTGGCTCTTCCCCTTGCTCATCGGCAAGGTGTTGGACAAGACAAATCCCGGCGTTACCGACCCGACTCAGTTCGACTACACCGCTCCGCTGGTCATGCTGGCCTGCCTCGGCGTGGCAGCCCTCCTGCTTGGCTTCGTCCTGAAGGTCGTCGATAAGAAGAAAGGACTGGGCCTCGAAGAGCCAAACATCAAGTAACAACGGATTGGAAATTATTGCTGTCCGGAGGAAAGCACCGGACAGCAATAATTGGAAACCTAAAAGTATCGCGGTTCATTGCTTCGTACCTATGCTATCATCTCTGTGCGCTTATTCCGGAAGCGCACAGAGTTTTGTAAATAACAGCGTGCCGCGCCGGTCGTGACTCCATAGATGTCAGACCAGCGCGGCA
>CADCCR010000179.1 GCA_902799985.1 uncultured Bacteroidales bacterium
TTTTAAGAGACGATTGCTTCTTTGGTTCCAAACTATTTTCCTTAGTTCCCATCTCTACAAAACATTTGTAACGTCCCTAAATATCCCCTAATATCCCTAAATATCTTTTAAAATAATGGACAAACTAAGCTATTCACTCGGCCTGAGCATAGGCCAGCAACTTCGAGGACAGCTTTCGCAGGAAGGCATCCTCTCCGAACTGAACGCCGACGATTTCGCAACGGCTATCGCCGATATGGTTGCCGGACGCCCGTTTCGTGTCAATCCTTCCGAGGCACAGCAGGTTCTTAACAAGTTCTTCAACGACCAGCAGAGCAAGCAGGCGGCAGCAGCCTCAAAGGCTCGCGAAGCAGGGGAGAAGTTCCTGGCAGAGAATGCCAAGAAACCCAATGTCGTTACCCTCCCCAGTGGTCTTCAATACGAGATCCTCAACGAAGGTGACGGCAAGCAGCCATCGGCAAAAGACACCGTTCGTTGCCACTATCACGGCACGTTGACCGATGGCACTGTCTTCGATTCCTCTGTTCAGCGTGGTGAGCCCGCCGAGTTCCCCCTCAACCAGGTCATCGCTGGTTGGACCGAAGGTGTCCAGCTTATGAAGGAAGGCGCCAAGTACCGTTTCTACATCCCCTACAACCTCGCCTATGGCGAACGTGGAGCCGGTGCTCAAATCCCTCCCTATTCCGCCCTCATCTTCGACGTCGAGCTCCTCAAGGTGCTCTAATCACGCCCTTTATTCAAAATTAAAGCGATACTATCGGAAAGGATAGTATCGCTTTTTCTATTGTTCATTCAGGAGCCGGTGTTTGTCCTTGCTGCGGCAGTTTTTGGCCGCCTCCGTGTTTCCGTTCGCGGCCGTATATGGCCGCCCTCACCAGCTCTTAATCCAAGAACTTCACCTTGCCCCAATCCCTTGGCTTGGCATCAGGTGTCTCGTCGGGATAGCCGAAAGCGATGGCATAGAGGATCTCGTATCCCTCGCTGAATTCCAGCTTCTTCAAGTACTCAGCGCCAGCCTCGGTGCGGAAGAACTGCACGGGACCACCCAGGCAGCAGGTGCCGATACCCATTGACCAGGCAGAAAGCATCATATTCTGGCCAAGGAATCCGCAGTTCAGTTCCGTGCCCTTCGGACAAGCGATGAACACAACCGTAGGAGCGTTGCGGAACATATTCTTGAAGTTCTCATCGACCATCTTCGTAAGTCTGTCGGCATCGAGGGTCTTCTTCCAGGCTTCAGTGCAACCGTTGATGAATTCGGGATTATCCACGACGCGAATCTCCCATTCCTGCCTGTTGCTGCCGCTGGGGGCATTGATGCCGCACTTCAAGATGGTTTCCATCTGCTCGCGGCTCACAGGCTCATCCTTGTACTGGCGAATCGAACGACGGGTCATAATGGTCTCAATCACCACATCACTCGTGCTTTTCTCAACTTTTCCATTCTCGTTGCTGCAACCGCAGAGGGTCAGAATGGCAAGACCCATCAACAACATTGTCTTCTTCATTTTGTCTATAAATTAATTGGTTTGAAATAAGTTATCCTAACATTAACGCCAGCGACAGGAATGCCGCCATCAGGAACATATTGCGCGAAGTTTCGCCCAGAATTCCGTTCAAAGCTCTGCCCGAGAAGATCTTGACCATCTTGCGCCAAGTCATAAAGTGCATAACAGGATAGATCAACTGCAAGGCGAGGAAAACGAAACGCACTGGCCTGCCATCGAACATTATCGTACGCCAGCAAAGCCAGAAGACCAGCGCCATCACAATCACGCCGATCAGCAGATAAGCATAGCGTCCGCACTTCTCGCCGAAGCGCACCACTATCGTACGCTTGCCCGAAATACGGTCCTGGTCACGGTCACGATAGTTGTTAATCATCAGGGGCGCATCAATGGCAATGCCCGCAATCAGGCTAAGCAGAATGGCATTCGTTCCAATATAGAGTGTCTGCAGATAATAGGTGCCGCAGACGGGTACGAATCCAAAGAAGATGAGCACGAGCAGATCGCCCCATCCCATATACGACAGTCGGGTGGTGTAGAGGAAAGCAAAGACCACGCATATCAGACCCAGCAGAACGAATTCCACGCCCTTCCAGGGCAGGAACTCGTAGCTCCTATACACGGCAGCAAGTCCGACAATGCAAGCCGCCACCAGAACGCAGACGATGCCCTTACGCATAGCTTCGGGTGTGATCCATCCTTGTGCACAGGCACGCTCAGGGCCCAGTCTGTCCTCGCGGTCCGTTCCTTTGCGGAAGTCATACAGGTCGTTGATCATATTGGCAGCAACCTGCATCAGGCACGCAAACAATGCGCAACACAGCCAAAGGAAAAGATGCAATCCAGGTGTCCCGAACGAAGTTTCGTCGAATGCACCCACACGATATGCCATCGCACCTGCCAGCATCACGGGGATCATCGCCCCGGTCAGCGTCTTCGGTCGTGCAGCCAGCAGCCACGCCTTCATCGAATTCACCTTTATCTCGTTATTCATTGCCATTTCGTTATTCTGTTAAACGTCGCGGCCAAGCTTGGCCGCCACTATCACCCTTTCTTAACCCCCGTGAACATCCTGCAAAGCCCGAAAGTAAACGCCTTGGCCTCCACCTTCTCGAACCCCGCCAGGCGCAGCATCTCGCACACCTTGTCCGGCTTCGGGAAGTTCAGCACCGAATTCGGTAAATACTTGTAAGCAGCCTTGTTGCCCGAAATTAGTCCGCCAATAAACGGAAGGACGTGCAGGAAATAGAGCTTGTAACCCCATAGCAGAATCGGATTCGAGGGCACCGAAAGCTCCACGATGCAAACCAAGGCCCCGGTACGAAGCACGCGGTTCATCTCATTCAGTCCCAATTGCAAATGCTCAAAATTGCGCACACCGAAAGCCACGCTGATGGCATCGAAGGTATTGTCGGCATAACTAAGGCTCTCGCTGTCGTCTACCTTCATCTCGATGTCCAGACCGAGATTCTTCACCTTCTCGCGTCCCACTTCGAGCATACCCTCCGAGATATCTATTCCCGACACCTTTGGCACACCCGCCTGGGCAAGAGCAATTGCGAAGTCACCCGTTCCGCAGGCGATGTCGAGAACGTGCTGCGGATTGGTCGAACAGATCCGCTTCACCGCCTTTCGCCTCCAGCTCTTGTCCACATTGAGCGAAAGGATATGATTCAATTTATCATAGGTAGGAGCGATGTCATCAAACATCTTCTCCACAAAGTTCTTTTTCGCCATAACTTTATATTAAAAGATGAAAAATGAGTGAATTGAATAGAGCCGCCAGATGGCGCCTCTGCTTCCTGTCTTATACCTGCCAGCTGTGAGCAAGCTCTCATCTGCCAGCTCTAAGCCATTCAGCACCCCTAACGGGGCATTCATTCAATTCCCTAAAATCGTTTCACAGAAAAATAATTAAAAAATAATTGTTCGTCCAGAATATTATCCTTAAAAAAAGATCGCAGATATTTTTAAGATACTGTATTAAATTCCAAGCGAATTTATTACAATATTTAAGAATTTGGGCAAATTATTATTGATCTCCTGCAATTTGATATTTGAAGGAATCAATCTGCGACGCTCCGGACCTTTATGCGACGCTCCGGACCTGCGGCCGCGAAGCGTCGCAAAGTAAACGTTCTTTGACAAAGATGGAAGATTTTTGAAGAAATATTTGGAAGGTATTGAATTATCTCCTATCTTTGCACCCACAAAGGGAAGACATTTGGTCTATCTCGTGGGGCAAGGACTAGTTTCCTGCCCCTTTTTTGTCAATGCCACTGTCAAAATCTTCTTCTTTCTTCCATACCGTATACATCAGGAGTAACAGCTTTCTCATGATGGCCACTATTGCCACCTTCCTTTTCGTGGTATGTTTCAATACGATCCTGTTATAGTCCTCCTTCAATGGATCGTTGAAACGTGTAGCGACAATGGCAGGCCAATAGAGTGCCGCCCTCATATGGGCATTCCCTTTCTTTGAAATGTGCCTTGGGCGATCCTCCTTGCCGGACTGGTGTGCGGGAATATCCAGACCTGCATAGCTTGCCAGTTGCTTTCGACTAGTAATGAGGTCGAATCCCTGGGTCTCTGCGACGATGGACGCTATGGTGGTTAATGATACTCCAGGAATGGTGGACAGGTGA
>CADCCR010000180.1 GCA_902799985.1 uncultured Bacteroidales bacterium
AGTGAATGGTCATCTCCGGATGCTTCCCTACGAGCTTCCTGACAGCTTCAGCCAGCCTCGTGGCATCGGTGCCATCTGGCAGCCCAATCTTCGTCGGGATGTTGTAGAGCGTCGTCTCCGGGTTTCTCAGGCAATCGAAATAGACACCCGTCTGAGCATAGCTCAAGGGATAGTTCATAGTGCATTGTTCATAGTTCTTAGTTTTGAGCTCAGAATCAACTATGGACTCAGAATTAACTATGGGTTCTGAACTCTGCACTATGAACTGCCCGAGTATTTCGTTCTCTATGCTTTGCAGCGTGCCGGTCTTGACCAGCGACTTGGCATCGAGGGAGACACCAAACCGCTTGTTCACCTGAACAGCCAGCTTGATGGCAGAGATAGAGGTCAGACCAGCATAGCCGAGCACGGTAGTGATGCCGAAGTCGTCGTTGTTCACGATGCCGGCTATCATCTCCTTCAGCTCCTGTTCCAGCATGTTGAGGGGCGCAGCTTCGCCATGCCCTGATTGCTCGGCATCCCTCTTCTTCTCCGGCTTCGGCAGGGCACGCTTGTTCACCTTCTGATTCTGATTCAGCGGGATAGCATCAATCTGCATCGTCACGGCAGGCACCATATACGGCGGCTTCTGCTCCAGGATGAAGTTGTTGAGCGCCTCGATGTCAATCTGTGTGTCGCCGACGATGTAGGCCGCAACGAATTTTCCGCCGCCTTCCTCGTCGAACGCCTGCACCGTGGCATCCTTGATGCCCGGGAACTCGCGGATGATGCCCTCCACCTCCTTCAGCTCGATGCGGAAACCGCGTATCTTCACCTGTCCGTCCTTGCGACCCACAAACTGGATGTTGCCGTCGGGCAGATAGCGCACAATGTCGCCGGTGCGATAGACACGGCCATATTTCTCGCTTGCGTCGAAGGGATTGGCTATGTACACCTCGGCCGTCTTCTCCGGACGGTTCAGATAGCCACGGCTCACCTGCGGTCCTGCCACCCACAGCTCGCCCGTCGCACCCACAGGCAGACGATGCCCCGCCTTGTCTACAACATACAGCTTCGTGTTGTCCAGCTTCGCTCCAATCGGGATGTTCTTCATGGGCCGCTTGACGTCGAAGGTCGTGATGCAGACGGTACTCTCGGTCGGACCGTAGATGTTCGTCAGGGTGTAGTTCTGCGGAGGCGCCAGCGACGCCAGCTTCTCGCCGCCCACCGAGAGATAGTGCAGCGAGTGGTTCTCCATGCTCGTGGCAAACTGATAGCCCACCTGCGTCGTCATGAACGAATGGGTGATGCCGTTCCGCTCGAAGTAGTCGTTCAGGGCAATCAGGTCCAAGCGAATCTCCTCGGGGATGATGTGCACCGTAGCGCCACAGGTCAGCGCAGGATACATATCCATCATGCAGGCATCGAAGCCGTAGCTGGCATAGGCTGCCACCTTGTGCTCCGCTTCGAGACCATAATAACGCTGGTACCAATGGCAGAAGCAGACAAGGTTGCCATGCGTCAGCTCACACCCCTTGGGGACACCCGTGGAGCCCGAAGTGTAGAGCAGGATGAAGAGGCTCTCCGGCTTGGGTTCGGCAGGCAGGACAGCAGCGGCAGGCAGACCGGGCAGGTCCTTCGTCAGCAGCACATCGCCCTGATACTCATCCACCACCGGGCGCAGCTCCTCATCGGCTATCAGCAGACGGGCACCCGCATCCTGCATCATGAAGTTCAGACGCTCCTTTGGATAGCTCGGGTCGAGCGGCTGGTAGGCACAACCGGCCTTCAGCACACCCAGCGACGCGATGGACATCCACTCGCAACGCGGAATCAGCACCGCCACCACATCCTCCAGCCCGAGGCCCTTGGATGCTATTTCGCCGGCGATGCGGTCGCTGAGGTCATCCACCTCGGCATAGGTGTAGCTCTTGCCCTGATAGACCACAGCCGTGTTCTGCGGCGTCTCCTTCGCCTGTCGGCGAAACAGCGACACGATGGTCTGCTTCGCGTCGTAGTCCACATCGCTGTCGTTGAAGGCATCCAGCAACCTCACCTGGCCGGCCGTCGCAATAACGATGTCGCACAGCTTCTCCTTGGCGAGGAATCCCTCCACCACAGCCTCATAGCTCTCCAGGAACTGCCCCACCAGCTTCTCGCTCAAGCTGTTGGCACTATATTCCGCCTCCACGCAGAAGCGTCCGTCGCGGATGAATGCCTTCACATAGATAGGCATCTCTCGCGTGTTGTTGTTCAGGCGCTCGGCCTTCATCGGCATGCCACAAAGCTCCAGACTGTCGAACAGCGTCCCGTGCCATGCAAACATCGTGGCAGCCTGCAGACCGAGGTCAGCCGCCACATCGGCATAGGCATACGCCTCATGCTGCCGCTGCCCCGTCATCTGCTCCTGTCCCGCTCTCAGGAAGTCGAGCACAGAAGTGTCGTCCTCGAACTTGGCATAGACGGGAAGCGTCCTTACCAGCATCGCCACAGAATGGGCCAGTCGCTTGTTGGCTCGTCCGTTGTGAATCGTGTTGAACAGCACCTCCTGCTCGCCACCGTATTTAGCCAGCAGAAAGGCATAGGCAGCCGTGAAGAATGTGCTCTTGTAGATGCTGTGCTCCTTGCAGAAGGCGTCCACGCGGGCCGCCTCCACCATCATCGTTCGTGTCAGCAGACCCTCCTTCGGCTCCTCATCCTCCAGGTCGGGCAGCAGGGGTGAATAGCAGTCGCTGCAATCGAAGTGCTCGGCATACCACCGCTTGTCCTCCTCGAAGGCCGGACCCTCGCGCAGCTCAGCCTCTGCCTTGGCCACATCGCCGAGCGAGAGCGCCTCGCCCTTCAACACCTTGCCTTCGTATGCCTGTTCGATGTCTTCGAGCAGAATCCTCCGCGAAGTGCCGTCGCTGATGATGTGATGGATGTCCTGCAACAGGTAGAAGTGCTCGGCATCCCTGAGCAGACGGATGCGGAACAGGCGGTCCTTCAGCAGGTCGAAGGGCTGCACGAACCGTGCCTTCTCCGCCTCGATGTCGGCCACATCCTCCACGACCAGCCCGAACGACTCATTCTCGTCGATGGTCTGCACCGGGTCGCCCTCGGCAGTCAGTTCTATGCGTGTGAACAACGTGGGATGGGCAGCCACAGCCGCCTGCACAGCCCTGCACAGCCGCTCGCCGTCCAAGCTGCCGTCCAGCGTATATAAATAAGGTATGTTATAGCACGCCTCTCCTTGGCGAGCCATACATTCTACGTAGAGGCCGTACTGTGTTTTGGTTAAAGGAGCTCTCATAGTTTTATCTCTTTTTGGGTGTTATCGGATTCATGCAACAGCCTAAAAGCCGACTGCCATATAGTTTCCGTGCCTAAAGTTACGGATTTATTCCGAATACAACCGCATCCCATGCAAAAAAATATAGCTAAAGCTGCGATATTCACGACCGCGACCTCCCCTTCCCGCCATCTGCCACCGGTATAAACGCCCCTTTACTATACTCTCAGGGCAAAGAAGGGGTGTCATGATTACCGATGTTGTTTTCTGACTGAAGTCTCGGATGGTTATAATCGAACACAAAGACATGAAGTGTGCTACGCCAGACTTGAAGACACAAAGCTTGCTTTCCAAGACCTTTGTGCCTTTTTTCTGTGGTACATTCCTTTGTGCCTTTGTGCCTTTGTGTTATGGAGTCAACGCCGCAGGCAACATAAATACTCGTCACTCGTCAAACTTGTTGAGTGACAGGGCGTAACACCCTGACGGGCGGATGAAGACTCATCATGCGCCCGTCAGGTTTTTGGATTTATTCTTCGATGATTCCTTTGTGTTTCTTCTTCAGGACCTGCCCCTCGACTTCCGTTGTGGAGAGGGCTTCCATGTTTTTTGCGGGATGTTCCTTGAAGCCGTAAGTGACGATGAAGTTTTGAACAAAACCACGACATTCATGTTCTTCAATAATTTTCTTCGCGCAAAAAATCACAAATCTACCTACATACCTACATAATCGAGGTTTACATATTGACTTTCTGCATTTTACACGATGTAGGTAACCTACATAAAATAAATCATTCCGCCATTTCACCTTTTTTGTTCAAAAACACCTCAGTTTTCGAGGC
>CADCCR010000181.1 GCA_902799985.1 uncultured Bacteroidales bacterium
TCGTAGAGGTCGCAATGCGAGGCATCGGGGATGATGAGCAACTGCTTGTTCTCGGGATTAGGATTGGGCTCGCCAACAAACTTGTAGCCCTCGGCATGACCGTCAACCATGTAGTGATAGGCAGCCTCGCCGAAGTAGCGCGAGTGGGCATCGGCACCATGCATGATGAGGACGGCAGAGCGGATTTCGTTGATGTAGTAGAGGAAGCGGCTGTTGGCGTAAGCCTGGGTGCCGATGACGCGCCAGCCATCGTTCGAGTTGCCGCTGCGCTTGTGGTAGCCGCGCGAGGTCTTGTAGTAGTCGTAGTAGTCGTGGACGAAGCGTGGAGCCTGTGGGGGCACGGTGTCGAGTACGCCGCCGGCCATCGCGTTGGGGGCAGCGAGACGTTGCTTCGAGAGGTTCTCACGGTTCCTGTGGCGCCATTGCTCGTCGTCGAAAGCATCGTTGTAGTCGTTGCCGCTGACGCGCGTCATGTCGTACATCGTAGAGGCGACGGTAGCCTTGATGCGTGTGTCGGCAGCAGCAGCGTTGAGCGCGATGCCACCCCATCCGCAGATTCCGATGATGCCAATCCTGTCGGCATCCACATTATCCAGCTTCGACAGGAAATCGACGGCAGCCATGAAGTCCTCGGTATTGATGTCGGGCGATGCAGTTCGACGCGGCTCGCCACTGCTCTCGCCAGTATAAGACGGGTCGAAAGCCAATGCCACGAAGCCGCGCTCAGCCATCTTCATGGCATAGAGACCGCTACATTGCTCCTTGACAGCTCCGAAGGGACCGCTCACAGCAATGGCGGCAAATCTTCCCTCTTTGGGGGATGAGAGAGGGGCTTTTTCACTCGCTGCAGGCGTATAGAGGTCTGCTGCAAGCGTCAGCCCGTATTGCGTCTCGAACGTCACTTTCCTGTGCTTTACTTTATCGCTCAGGGGGAACACTTTGTCCCATTCCTGCGTCAACGTCAATGGTGTCATATTCTCTTCTTCGGCTGTCGCCTCAGGCGCAGGCGGAACTTTTTCATTCTGTTCTTTGTTTGAGCATCCTGCGAGCATCCCGCTCAGCAGGATAGCGGAGAAGATAAATTTCTTCATACCTTCTTTCCTAATTCAAATGCTTCTTGCAGTTTTGGGTTCCCTTCAATCTCGCGGGCATCGTTCACGCCGCCGCAGAAGAGCGTGCCAACCAGACGGCTCTTGGGATAGCAGTCTATCCAGCCCGTCAAGCCTATTTCTGCTCGCTTCGGCGTCTCGGTTTCGTCCTCGGCAGCCGTGGTCAGCAGATAGACGTCGCGGAACTGATAGTCCTGTTCGTACATGGCATTCATTCGGTCGATGAGCGTCTTCATCTGTCCGCTCATCTCATAATAATATATAGGTGTGGCCCAGCAGACGACGTCGGCCTTCAGCACCTTTGCCATGATGTCGTTCACGTCGTCGTTGATGACGCAACGGCCCAACTTTTGACAGCCCAAGCAGCCCTTGCAGAACTGAATGTCCTTGCCAACGAGGGAAATTTTCTCAACATCGTTTCCGACAGCCTTGGCACCTTCCACAAACTTGTCAGCGAGCATGTCGCTGTTTGAGCCACGACGCAGGCTCGTAGAAATAACTATAACCTTCTTCATAATATCACTTTTTTGCCGTTCTTAATGTATAATCCTTTCGAAGGATTGCTGACCTTCTGCCCGCTCAACGAATAGATGTCCTCGTCTTTTAAGGGAGAGTCCCATTTACCATTTAACCATTTACCATTTACTATTTTTGTGGCATCGGAGGGGAGCGATAGTGTGACGCTGATGCCAGTCTCGCCAGCTTTGAGGAACGATCGCAGTTCGCTTCCCGTCAAGCCGTCAATCTTGCCCAAACGGGTGTAGCTCCACGCGTTCGTGCCGTAGAAGATGCAGATGTTGCTGCCGCTGTAGAGGATGACGTCGCCCGGTTGGGCCGTTATCTGTTGGTTGCTTGTAGGCAAAGAGAAGCCAAGTGCTCCCCAAATCTCGAAGTCGCCGCTGCTGTCGAGCGTCACGGTGACAGGTGCTTGCTGCAACTTCTCGACCAATGCTTTTGTGGCGGCATTGTCTTCGAGCGTCACGCTCTGTGTCTGTCCGCCGATGGTGATAGACATTTTGTTCATGGTTGTTTGTGCTTTAGCAAAGTTCAATGTCCCCAACCAGTTCTCGATGAGCGAGGCACGCTTGGAGTGGTTGCTGGCGTTTATCCACAAGGCGTCGCCCATCCAAGTTACGTCGGGCAACAGTCGTTTGGCATCGCTGACCACTCCGCTGATGCCGCTGCTGTGGCTCGAGACAATCAGTCCGACGTGCTTCCCAGCCATTTGCGAAGCACTTTGGAACAAGTATGTCTGCATGATGGCTGCCATCTGGCTCCACCATAGCGGCGTGACGATGATGATGTTCTGGTAATCGGCGAGCGATGTCGTCACAGGGTCGATGGCCGGATAGCTGCTGGCATCATTAGGATTAGCCTTGATGGCATTCAGTAGCTGCGTGCCCAGAGCATAGTTGTTTGCCTCGTAACGCAGTCCCTTCTCTGCAGGTTGAATCTCCAGCACGTCGGCTTGTATCTGGCTTCTCAACGTCGTCACAATCTCGCGGCAGTTGCCAGTGTAGCTGTAATAGACCACAAGCGTCTTGCCAATTTCTCCTTCTGTGTTCGCTTGAGGAGAAACCACCTCTGCCATCGCTTCGCTGTCCGAAGAGCAGCAACTGAGCAGCATCGCTGCCATAATCATAAGTATCTGTTTCATTTTCGTTAGTATTAGAATTATTTCCGGCTGCAAAGGTACGGACATTATTATATATATACATTACACATATTGGCTGAATGTTTACCAATTCCGCAGGAAATGAATAAAAGACATAAAATAAGTACCATTTTTAGATTATTCTGCCATATTTTTCGTAACTTTGCGGTTGCTATGAAAAGGATTTTGAGAGTTGACAGCCCGAATGATTATGCAAGGTTCGTCGAAGCGCCGGTGCTGCACCCGTTGGTGAGCATCATCCACTACGACGAGCTGGAACCCTTCCGCCATAGCTTGAACAACTATGGCGTCTATGGGCTCTTTATTCAGCGGCAGTTCCCCTTCAATCTCTCTTACGGTATGAGAAAATTGCAGGTGAGCGATGGTTCCATCATTGCCGTTGAACCAGGACAGATAGGCGGGCTGGAGGACAATGGCGAGCGCATCACGCTGAGCGGATGGGCGTTGCTCTGGTCGCCCGAACTGTTGCACGGAACAGAGCTGGAACGTCAGATTGACCGCTACCAGTTCTTCTCGTATTTCTTCGACGGTTCGCTGCGCATGGAGCCCGACGAATGGCTTTGCATCACACAGTTGGTTTCGCAGATGCGGGAAGAACTACAGAAACACGAGGATTCTCCTTCGCTCCGAAATATACTGCTGGCCTATCTGCGTCTGATTCTGGAGTACTGCAATCGCATCTATCTGCGGCAACTCTCGGAAGAAGACAAAGGCGAGGTCGACCTGCTGAAGCGCTTCCACAATCTGCTGCAAACCTATTTCCGCGAGAACCGCCAGCTGATGCACGGCTTGCCGACCGTCACCTACTGCGCCTCGGAGCTGGCCTATTCGCCGCATTACTTCGGCGACCTCATTCACAAGGCAACTGGCGGCACGGCCATCGGCTACATCCACAACTATATCATCAATCAGGCTAAGAGTTTGCTAATGCAAGGGCACAACATCAGCGAGACCTCCCGACTGCTTGGCTTCGACTTTCCCCACCATTTCACGCGCCTCTTCAAGCGGATGACAGGCCTCACACCCACCGAGTTCCTGGGAAAGTAGGTGCTTCAGGAATTGCATAACTGGTAAATGGCTTTGCAGGAAGCCCTCAGCTTCTTGCGCAATCTGTGCCAAACCCTCTGCACTTATCTTGGAAGCGCCCCGTGCTTATTTCAGAAGCGCCCCGTGCTTATTTCAGAAGCGCCCCGTGCTTATTTCGGAAGCGCCTCGCGCTTATTTCGGAAGCACCTCGTGCTTATTCCGGAAGCGCCTCGTGCTTATTTCGGAGGGCCATGCCAATCCTTGGCTTTCGCCGAC
>CADCCR010000182.1 GCA_902799985.1 uncultured Bacteroidales bacterium
TCATGGTCATCGACGAGTTCCAACAGCTGGGATGGTTCGTGACGGACCGCAACCAGCCGGCCGACACCGTTTGTCTGTACACATTCATCCCCACAGAGACGCGACGCATCTACAACGAAGACCAGACAGGCACCGAGAAACTCGCTTCGCTGGCACGCATCGCCTCTATCAAAGACACATGGACTGACATGGAGGCCGTGAATGCTGCCAAGAAACGCCTTGCAGACGCACGAAGCGAGAAACGCGGAACGGCAAGCAAAGAGCAACGGGACTTCACCTTTGTCATCAACGACAGCAAGACTTATTATACCTTAGCAGAGTTCCAGAACAAGCAGGCACAGCAGAAAGCAAAGGTCTGGCTCGAGACGGAAAAGGAATACAACGCGAAGCAAAAGGAATTGGAAGGACTCCGCGCCAAGTATGCCGCGATGAACGAGGTACAACGTGTACAGATAGCGCCTCAGATTCGCCTCACGGAAACAGCTTTCCAACGCCTTGCTGCCGACAAACTGGCCCTCGAAAAGGACATACGACGCATGGAACTTATTAAGAATTAAGAATTAAAAATAAAGATTAAAAATTAGGGGTTAGGATTTAAGGATTAGGGAGAAACGCCGTTAACTGTAAATCGCACTTAGAAATGAAACAATTCGAAGATTCCGAACTCATCATCAACGAAGATGGCAGCATATTCCACCTTCACGTCAAGCCCGAACAGCTTGCCGACCGCGTCATCCTGGTAGGCGACCCGGCCCGCGTCAACATCGTTGCCAGCCACTTCGACCAGCAGGAATGTGAGATAAACAATCGCGAGTTCCATACCATCACCGGCACCTACAAGGGCAAACGCATCACGACTATCAGCACAGGCATCGGTTGCGACAACATCGACATCACCATGAACGAGCTTGATGCGTTGGCCAACATCGACTTCAAGACACGCATGGAGAAGCCGCAGCACCGAACCCTCACAATCGTCCGCATCGGCACCTGTGGAAGCCTCCAGCCCGAAGCACCCTTGGGCACATACATCGCCAGCGTCAAGAGCATCGGCTTCGACGGACTGCTCAACTACTATGCCGGGCGCAACGAGGTTTGTGACCTCGAGATGGAAAAGGCTTTCACCAGCCACATGGACTGGTGTCCGCAGAAGGGAGCACCCTATGTGGCAACTGCCGACCCCTCCCTCATCGAGCAAGTGGCAGGCAAGGAAATGCTTCGCGGCATCACCATCGCTTGCGGCGGCTTCTACGGACCGCAAGGCCGACTGATTCGCATCGGCATACAAGACCCCAAGCAGAACGAGAAGGTCGAGTCCTTCCGCTACACAACGGACCAAGGCGAACTGAAGGTCTGCAACTTCGAGATGGAGTCGTCAGCCCTCGCAGGCCTTTCCGCCCTGCTCGGCCACCGCGCCATGACCTGCTGCATGGTCATCGCAAACCGCTTCGCAAAGGAGATGAACACCGACTATAAAGGCAGCATCGACCACCTCATCAAGCTCGTCCTCGACCGAATCTAATGGCCATGAAAACATCTTTCGAAAGCGATTATAACAACGGTGCACATCCTGAAGTGATTTGTCACCTGCTTGAGACGAACGGCAAGCAAAGCCAGTCGTATGGCTTCGACGAGTGGAGCGAGCAGGCACGCAAGAAGATACGGGCTGCTTGCGAGTGTCCCGATGCCGACATCTTCTTCCTCGTCGGAGGCACACAGACGAATGCAACTGTTATCGACGGCATGCTTCAGACCTTCGAAGGTGTGATAGCCGTGCAGACGGCCCACATCAACGTCCACGAGTCGGGAGCCGTAGAAGCCAGCGGACACAAGGTCATCACCCTACCCTCTCATGATGGCAAGATGGACGCAGGCGAACTGAAAGCCTGGCTCAAAGCCTTTCATGCCGATCCAACGCTCGAGCACATGGTCATCCCGGGCATGGTCTATATCACCTTCCCCACGGAACTTGGTAGCGTCTATACAGCCAAAGAGATAGAAGAGATTCTTTCCGTTTGCCGTCAATACGACCTCAAACTCTTCATCGACGGAGCACGCCTGGGCTACGGACTTGCCTCTTCGGAGTGTGACTTCGACCTTCCGTGGTTGGCACACCATTGCGATGCCTTCTACATCGGTGGCACGAAAGTCGGGGCACTCTGTGGCGAAGCAGTCGTCTTCCCTCGAGGTAATGCTCCCCGCCACTTTATGAACATCGTGAAGCGCCATGGAGCCTTGCTCGCTAAGAGCAGATTAGCTGGCGTTCAGTTCGATGCACTATTCACGGACAACCTTTACTTCAACATCTCCAAGCACGCCATCGACATGGCCATGAAGATGCGAAAGCTGTTTGCAGATGCAGGCGTCCCCCTTCGCGACTCCAGCACTAACCAACAATTCGTCGAGCTAACCAACGAGCAAATGAATCACATTCTTAAAGATGTCCTCTTCGAGACATGGGCTCCAATCGACGATAATCTCACCCTTTGCCGCTTCGTCACAAGTTGGGCCACAACCGACCGCGACCTCAAAGCCCTGAAAGAAGCATTAGAAACACTATAGCCATGAAGCAGGATACCATTTGCGCCCTTGCAACACCTCCAGGCGGAGCCATCGCCATCGTTCGCGTCAGCGGACCGGATGCCGTTGCCATCACCGGCAGCATCTTTTCGAAGTCACTCGAAAAGGCTGAAGGCTATACCTTGCACTTTGGGCAAATCAAGGACATGGACGGCAAGGAACTCGACGATGTCCTCGTCTCCGTCTTTCGTGCACCCCATTCCTACACGGGCGAGGACAGCACAGAGATTAGCCTGCACGGCAGCTCATACATCGTCAAGAACTTGTTGGAGTCGCTCATCTGGGCTGGTGCACGTCAAGCCGAACCTGGTGAATTCACCATGCGAGCCTTCATGAACGGCAAGCTCGACCTCAGTCAAGCAGAAGCTGTGGCCGACCTGATTTCTTCCTCTACACAGGCAACACACCAAATGGCAATGAGCCAGATGCGCGGCCAGTTCAGTCAAGAGCTCAAAGAATTGCAAGGGCAACTTCTGCATCTCACATCCCTGCTCGAACTCGAACTCGACTTCAACGATCAGGATGTAGAATTTGCCAACCGCCAGCAACTCTGCGAGCTGATGGACAAAATAGAAGTTCACATCAAGGACCTGGCAGACTCCTTCCATATGGGCAACGCCATCAAGAACGGCGTACCCGTAGCCATCATCGGCGCCCCAAACGTCGGCAAGTCAACCCTTCTCAACGCCCTCGTTGGCGAAGAAAGAGCCATCGTATCGAACATACAAGGAACAACACGCGACCTCATCGAGGACACCATACAAATCGACGGCATCACATTCCGGTTCATCGACACAGCAGGCATCCGAAGCACACAGAGCAAACTGGAACGAATGGGCATAGAACGCTCCATCCAAGCTGCCGAAAGAGCAAAAATCATTCTCCTCCTGACCGAAAACAACGTGCCATTCCCCGACATACAATTCAGGGACAACCAGATCGTCATGCAGGTCATCAACAAGTGCGATATGACGCTGCCTAGCAGTTCCTATCTCTATCATCGTCAGCCCGACAGCCTTTTGTTCCACATCTCCGCGGCCAACGGCGATGGCCTCGACCTCCTGCGCAGAGCTTTGGTCAAGGAAGTATCCTTGCCCGCCAATCTTGACGACACGCATACCATCGTGACAAACGTCCGCCACTACAATGCCCTGAAGCAAGCCCTCAAAGCCCTCCGCCGCTCCAAGAAAGCCTTCGCCGACCAAACACCCACCGACCTTATCGCCGAAGACCTCCGCCAATGCCTCCACCACCTCGGCGAAATCACCGGCACCGAAATCACCTCCGAAGACGTCCTCCACAACATCTTCTCCCATTTCTGCGTGGGTAAATAGATTATAACTCATTGATTATTAGATAGTTATAATAGCTTATTAGAGTATTTTAACAAATATGATAACTGTCTGATTATCAGCTGTTTGCAAAAATCTGCAAATAAAAATTATCACATTC
>CADCCR010000183.1 GCA_902799985.1 uncultured Bacteroidales bacterium
ACGCCCTGAGGCACGTAGAGATACACCGTGCCCAGGATGGTCAGGCCGCTGCCGCTAACCGTGGAATTGCTGAACGTAAGGTTCGTGTCGGCGTAGTAGTACGTCGTGGCATTTGCGGTGCCAAGTGTCTTGCCCGTAGTGGACCCCTCAGTAAGTTGTGTCCAATTTGCAGAATTGGTCTGCGTAATTGCATAGACTTCATCCCAACTGGATTGCGCCCACGCTCCCTGCACTATGGCGCAGAGCAGAGTGAGCATGAATAATCGTTTCTTTTTCATTGTGAATTGCTTATTGGGGTTAGTATTGATGTTTCGTTGTGACCGGTGTGGGAGTCGAACCCGCACCGGCCTGTGGGATGATTAGTCCAGCGGTATCTCGGGGTGCTGCACGGCCAGGGGCAGACCCTTCTGCGAGAGGTAGAACATGTAGAGGATGACGGGCTTCGTGCCGCGGTTCTCGCCGTGGTGCACGGTGCCGACCATCTCCACGACGGGCTCGCCCTCGTGCACGACCTTCTTCTGTCCGTCCTGCCCGATGATGGTCAGCTCGCCCTGCACCAGCACGCCGTAGTTCATCACGGGATGGTGATGCCAGCCCAGCTTCTTTCCGGCAGGGAAGACGTACTTCACGGCCACCAGTTCGGGGCGGCCCTGCAAGTAGTCGGGCAGCTCCACGCCGTTCCAACTCTGCGAGGTGCGAATCAGCTCGGTTGACACGACCTGTTCCTCGGGAGCGTCTTCCTGGGTATAAGCCTCTTTGCAGGAGTTAAGTGAATAGCACACTGCTGCCACGCCGAAAACGATGGTGGCGCCTATTAACCCAAATGTTGTCTTCTTCATTGTCTTGTATTTTTTCTGGTTTGGTTATTGATACTGCATGTTACTTCAGGTGATCGCCCAGCCAGTCGCGAAGCTGTTCCTCGTAGCGGATGGCGGGCGTGGCGCTGCTGTCGAAGGCTTTGATGAGGCGTGCAGCCCGTCTTGCCGGTGCCGTCGGGCTGTCGTCGCTGCTACCGGCAGGCTGTTCGGCGAAGTAGGCGTACAGGTCGGCCAAGAATTTGGTCATGTTGATGCCGGAGTCCTCGGACATCTCCATCAGTTCCTGTTCGCTGATGCCGAGCTTTTGCAGCTGTTCGTGAATCGTCATGTAGATTGTCAGCGGGTTGAGCTCTATGCTTTCACCGCCTTCATTGCCGGCCATGAGGGAGGCGATGCGGCGGATGAGTGCGCGGCAGTCGAAGCCCATGGCGTCCAGCAGGCGCATGTTCATCACGAGGTCAACCTCCTGGCTGGCAAGTGCCTTGTAGATGGGGTTCAGCTGTCCGTCGGTGTACATCATGGGCCATGCCTTGATGGCTGCCAGCGTCTGGATGTAGTAAATGAAGGTGCTCGCAAGATGCCCCATGCTGCGCACTACGAAGTTGGTCTGCAGGTTGGTGCGTCCGGGGATGATGCTGGGCTCGAAGCCCTTGCTCTTGAGGAAGCGTATCATGGGGCGTGCGCTCTGGATGGGTACGTAGTCGTCGCCGCGGGAGTGGAAGAGGTAGATGCGCTGTGTGGTGTCGGGCGTCCAGTCGTCGTTGGTCATGCTGAAGCTGTCGAACAGGGCCTGTATGGCCTGGCTCTCGGGCGACTCCAGGTTGCAGTAGGCGTCGGAGAGAATCTCGTGGATCTTCTTGTCGCGTCCTATGCTGTCGCAGACGGGCCACGATGAGTAGGACTTCGAGAGGATGAGCTCGTCAATGCGGCCTGCTATGTCGGGCTGGAACACGTTGTCGTAGTCGATGTTCAGCTTCTGCGTCTCGTTGGTGCACACCATGAGCAGCAGGGGCACGGCGTTGTAGGCCGTGGAGTCCGTGAGCACGTATCGGCGATAGGCCTCGCGCACGTCGGAGGGACCGCCGCCGGAGAAGGTCTTGTCGAAGCTGATGCGGTCGGCATACTCCATGTCGCGCAGCTTCTGCGAGGCCAAGGCATCGAAGCCGCCGCTGGAGTAGCCGATGTTGAAGCAGAGCGGACCGTAGTCGATTCCCATGCCGCTGAGCAGCTCGCGGGCAGAGAGCAGTCCGTCGAGCGATGCGCGGGCGTTGACCGTGCCCTGCAGGAAGGCCTGCGGGAAGCGTTCTGTAGCGCCGAAGCCGTAGAGGTCACTCTCGACGATGATGTACTGCGGGTACAGCGGGTTGGCCAGCAGGATGTTCTCCAGCTCGCCGTTGCTGCGGGTGGGTGCCTCGTCGCGATGGAACTTGGTGTAGTGGTTCACCATCAAGATGCCCTCGCTGCAGCGCCGTCCCGTCCATATCTCTTCGGGGATGAGCATGGTGCCGCTCAAGGTGATGGGCTCGCCGAAGGGGTCGATGCTGGGATAGACGTAGTTCACCTTCATGATGGCGCGGTCGTTGGGGAGGCTGACGGGAGTGCCGTCCGCGTCGATGTTGAAGCTCAGGGTGTCGGGGAACACCTTGGTGACGACGGCTTCTTCGCCAATGGTCAGCTCCTCGATGTTGGCGCTGAGTGCCGGCAGTTGCCGACCGTCGTAGGTGGTGATGACGACAGTGCCGTCGGCGTTGAAGTCGATGGCTGCCAGTTCGGAAGTGGTGAATACCTTGGCGGTGCCGTCCGTGAGTGTCACCTTGACGACTTTGGCCTCTGTGGCGATGCAAGCCAGGAAGAGGAACAGGGAGGAAAGTAGTATCTTCTTCATGGCGCTTACTTCCTGACGGTTTTCTTTACGTTATTCTGGTCTCTCACGATGTAGACGCCCTTCTGTCGGGGTTCACCCTGCAAGGGACGGCCATCGACGGTGTACCACCGGCGAGCGGACTATTTCCCGGCAGTCTTGACGGTCCTGATTCCATTAGCGATTTCCTCCCGGCTTATGGTGACGGCATCTTCCACGTCTTCGCGTGTGCCGTCGGTGTATTCAATTTTCACTTGTTCGCGGTCGAAGGTGATGCGTTTTACCTTGTTACCGTCGTTGGTCTGTTGTGCCTGTGTTCCCGCAGCGAAAGCAAGCAGGACGGCGAGTATTGAAATAATCCTTTTCTCCATTTTTGCTTGTTTACTTGTTTTACTAATATACGTGTTTCGCAAATTCTTTTGCAATATACTTTACTCGTTTTACTTGTTTTGCGTATAATTACACCTACTGTGATTTTTGTCGGTATTCGGTATTAGATGTCTTTCTTGCGGGCGCAAAGTTACTGCTTTTTCCCCATTCTGCCAAGCCCGCAACACACCCCCGAGGGGAAGATTTACGATTCTTCAAAAAAAATTTGTAATTTCTGCAACAAACTTCCGCAAAATTGCATATTTTGAAACTGCGATTGTCAATTCTGCAAATCCCCCTCCCGCCACACACACAATTCCTCCGGCAAATTCCATGAAATTCCAAGCCCCACGAGATAAAACTTTTTTAGTGGCACGGAAATATATTTCAGAAGCACTAAAATATATTTCCAAGGCTCTGAAATATATTTCAAAGCCTTGGAAATAGTTTTATGGCGTGCCTCGATGAATTTCTGAAGGTTTCTCTGATGATTTTTTCGGCTTCCCTTTTATAATTTTTCAGTCTCCCTTTTATATTATTTCAGCCTCCCTTTTATTTTTCCTGCCTTCTTTTTATCTTATTCAATTCAACTTTCGGAGGTAAAAGAGGAAGTAAAAAAAGGAAGTAAACTCGCTTCGCTCGTGGAAGTTATATGCTACGCATAGGACGATAGCTTTTGCATCCCCATTGTATCGTCCAGCACGCAGTGCTTAACTTCCTGCCAGCAACGCTGGCTTAACTTCTTATTTAACTTCACTACTGTCCCGTTAAAGTGGACTAATTGTTCTTTGAAATCGCTGAAATAAAGTCTTTTACGAGTAGTTTTAAGGGTGCACGGATTTGAATTTGTACTTTTGCAGTCAAATTGAAAGGCTGCAAGATGAACAAAGACAAATACGTATTCGCCCAATTGCTGGAGTATTTAGACTATGACAAGTTCCGCCACCTTGTTGACAAGTATGAC
>CADCCR010000184.1 GCA_902799985.1 uncultured Bacteroidales bacterium
CATTGAACATTGACTATTGACCATTGAACTCTGCCTGTTGTCCGTTGTCCTGTAAAAAGCATGATAGGCGGCAAAGGACAAGCCTGCGATGAGAAGAATGCCCACGAAAGAAGCTGCGACTTTGAACCAACCATGCCTTGGCACTTGACGAGTGAAGTGCTTAGCGGCAAAACGCTGCCACTCGCCAGCTATCTCCTGTCCTGACATCGTGAACTCTTCATGCTTCATGGCTCGCTTCAACAGAGCCGTAGCTTCCATCAACTCCTGTGCCTCGGTATCATTCAGCACCTGCTCCAGTTCCTGCTCTGAATAATGTTCGGGATGCTCCTGCATTTCAAGTAGCATCTTCATCCTTTCGTCTCTGTCCATAGTCGTTACCTTATTATATATTCTCTGATTTTCTCCATCGCCTGTGTCAGATGTTTATAGACCATCACACGACTGATGCCCAGCTCGCCCGCTATCTCCTGATACTTCATACCTTGCAGATGTCGCATCCGGAACACCTTCAACGTTTGCTCCGTCAGATTCTGCTCTGCATATACCATTAGTCGCTTCAGTCTGTCATCATCGGTGGCAGGTTGGGATTCATTCTTCATTTCTAACGTATATGCCCGTTCGAACTTTGCTCTGACGCTCTTGTGCTCCAGCAGATTCAGACATCGGTTGCGCACACTCGTCAACAGATAGCCCTCGATATTCTTAGGAGTGATATCAGCCCCCAGCAATGTGGCAAACACCTCGCTCACGACGTCACGAGCTTCCTCGACATCGTAGAGCAGCGTCCTTGCCAGTCGCGTCATCTGGGCGTAATGCTGTCGGAACAGTTGTTCGATTTCTTTTTGAGTCATACACTATTATAGACAGGAAGGGGATATAAAAAGCTAACCCCAAGCATCACTTTTTTTACAAACAAAGCCATCGGCTCGAGGTTGAGTGATGGCTTATATAAATTGTTTTATTTCGTTGGCTAAGGCTCCGTCGAAATCCAGTCGAAGTCGGCATAGCCGCCGGGGGGGACCTTGCTACATCATATTGTTTTTGAACCAAACGACAAAGAGCGGGTCGGAAAGGAAGAGGCCAGATTCTGTTTCTTCTATGAATTCGCGTTCTATAAGTGTTTTCTTTAGCTTGGGAAGATTGGAGCGGGTGCCCAGATTGAAGCGGCTTGTTACTTCGCGCTTGCCAAAGTCGTTGTGGTAGCCGGCACAGATGGCACGGATGAAATTAAGCTGAAAGGAGGAGAGATTGGATGTCTGTTCCACAAAAAGAGGAACGACCTGAGCCAATGTGGCATTCAAGCCATCTTGGAAAGCTTGTTCGTCGGCTTCCTTTGTCGTTGCGGTCAGCACGTTCCATGCCAGTTGTTGCACGTATGAGGAATAGTTCTCCACTGTGGAGCAAATCCTCCCTGCCAGGTCTGTCGATATTGTCTTTCCTGCCACTTCAAACCGACTTACGATAAAAGGAATCCACTTCTCGCTTGGTATCTTGCGAAGGAAAAACATGTCGCCGAATTGGTAGAACGGCATCTTCCTGCTATAGAAGAGCTGACTCATCAGATGCTGTTTGCTGCCAAAGAGACAATACGAGGTGTGCTGATGGTGCTGCCAGATGCTGCGGATGGTTTTCTGCAGCGCCAGCGAGTCTGGCATTTCGCCTATCTGCTGGAACTCGTCTATGCACACCACAATCTGTATGCCTCGCTTGCGGGCAATCCGTTCCGGCAAATCGAGGATTTCTTCGCAATTGCTGGTCTGGGGGTTCACGCCGAGGGACAATGAGAATTCGGTGGTAGGCTCCGGGCTAAAGACTATCTTGGGACTCACTCCCATCAGAAACTCCTTGGCATTTTCCACCATTCTCTCCATCTTCGTAGCAGTGGCTTGAATAATGGCAGACGCATACTTCTCGTAGAATTCGTATTCTGTGCGGCATTTATAGATGTCCATATAGACAATCTTCAGCTTTGGGCTTTCTGTGAGGGCTTTCACTTTCTTCACAAGTGAAGTCTTGCCCATGCGGCGCGGAGAAATGATGATGGAATTGACGCCGTTTTCAAAGTTCAGTTGAAGACGTTTCGTTTCCAGCTCTCGGTCTGTGAAGTGCTCACCTTCAACTGACATTCCATAGATAAAAGGCTTGCTCATTGATTGGAGTTTTTAGGATTGCACTTGCAAAAGTAGGAAAAGATTTCAATGTAAACAAATAAGTTGTACACCAAGTGGTAAACATTAACATTAATTAACCAACCTGTTGAACATGAGCACACAAAGTGATGCCTATTGATGTACACCAAGTGGTGTCACACCGAGTGGTGTACATCTCATGGTCAGTCGCTTCCTGAAGGCTAAGGCTCCGTCGAAATCCAGTCGAAGTCGGCATAGCCGCCGGTGTGCTTGGTGGCGTAGCAGAAGATGCCGAAGCGCGAGCCGACGAAGACAGAGAGGTTGAACGACTGCTGTGTCTCGCCGCCGAAGGGTTCCCAGGTCTTGCCGTCGAGGGAATACTGGAAGCGGGCCTTGTTCTCGCCATAGCGGATGGAGGCGCGGAGGTAGACAGCCTCACCCCCAGCCCCTCTCCGAGGAGAGGGGGGAAAAGTCAGCTTCTGCCGGCATTCTTGTGCCTGGAAGTCCCTGCCGGCATCCCGAACCTTGTCCTGCCGCCACACGAGTTGGTAAGACAGGCGGACATTACTCCTCTCTCCTCGGAGAGGGGCTGGGGGTAAGGCTTCCACACAGATATACGCATACGGGTCTTGGAAGATGCAGATGCCGGCGCGGTCGCCTTCCTTGAGATGGCTGACGTCGAGGCGAATGGTGGCTGTAGAAGCTCGGTCGGGGTCGGCAAAGATGCGCTGGGTGAGCATGCCACGGGCCTGATGAAGGTTCTCTGTGATGCCCGTCGTCCTGAGCCGCAGCCAGCCGGGACGCTCCGTGAGGCTCCAGGCTCCTTCGGCGGGATAGTGGTTCCATTGCCACTGCATGCCCAAGGTCGGCTGGCTGAAGTCATCAGAACCATTGAGACATTTACCATTTATCCATTTACCATTTGACAGTTTTGCCGGACAAGGTATGCAATCCTGGAAGGAGGCGTAGGGCCTCGCCCCTTGCTCCTTGCCCCTTGCTCCCACTATCGGCCAGCCGTCCTGCCACGTGACGGGCAGCAGGTTGGGGAAGCGACCGAGGGCGCCGAGGTCTTCCTGCATCACGGTCCACCACTGGCCGGAGGTGTCATCTACGAGTGCGCCCTGATGGATGGTGTTGGGCTTCTGGTCGTACCACTTCTCCACGAGCACCCGCTCTTCGTAGGGGCCGAAGATGTCCTTCGAACGGAACACGGTCTGACCGCTCGGCCAGCCGCCATAGGTAGCATATATATAATAGTAGTCGCCTATCCTGTAGAGGTGGGAGCCCTCGAGGCCGCTGCCTTCGCGCACCACGACCTCTTGCTCGCGGAGGAAGTTGAAGTCCTCGTCGAGCTCACACATCACGAGGTGATTGATGCCGCAGACGATATAGACCTTGCCCCCGTCGAAGAGGAGACCCGGGTCGTAGTAGTTGCGCGAGAGACGACGCACCGTCCATTCTCCTTCGGGGTCGGTGGTTGTGAGGAGCCAAGCCCTGTGGTCGTTGCCGTTGATGAGGAGGTAGAACTTGCCTTCATGGTACTTGATGGACGATGCCCACATGCCTCGGGCGTAGGCATTCTTGCCGTCGCGGAGGTAGTACTGGTCCTCGTCGGTCAACTGCGTGAGCGGCTGCACGCAGTACTCCCAATGGACGAGGTCCTTGGACTTCAGGATTGTGGCCCCAGGGAAGTGGAACATTGTGGTGCTGACCATGTAGTAGGTCGTGCCCACACGAATCACGTCAGGGTCAGGGAAGTCTGCCCGCACAATCGGATTCATGAACGTTCCCTCTTCACCTTTCAACCTTTTAACCTTTTCACCTTT
>CADCCR010000185.1 GCA_902799985.1 uncultured Bacteroidales bacterium
TATTGCTACCCTCATGCTGCCCCTCGACTTGCATGTGTTAAGCCTGTAGCTAGCGTTCATCCTGAGCCAGGATCAAACTCTTCATTGTATAATATCATTGTAATTTACCATTTAAACATTTCTTGGATTCTTTAGAACCAAGGCGCGCTTTTAATGCGCGGACTCCCATTTACCATTTGATAGTAATGGAAACGAATAAACGGAAACAACTGTCTGACTGAAAAGAGCCGGAACCTGTACTCCTTTTATCTCTATCCTTTATAAGGATATTGACGGTTCACTTGTTTCTTGTACTACAATTTCTGTCTATGTAATCCTATCAAAGAACTCTCTCCCGAAGGAGCGCATCATAGCTCGGCCACCTTCTTGCGAGGCGGCTTCCCTCGATTGCGGATGCAAAGGTACGGCTTTTCCATAAACTGACAAAGAAAGTGCAGACTTTTTTCGCGGAAACAGGCAAAGCGGAATGATTACACATTATATAATATATACGCGCGCGAGAAAAAGAGAGGGAAAAGGGAGAAATAGAGACGAAAGGGAGAAGAGATTGGAAGAGGGGATGGAGGAAAGACGGGGATGGAGGGGATGGCGGGGGTGGAGGGGATGGCGGGGAGACAGGGAGACGGGGGGATAGCAGGGATGGAGGGGATGGAGGGGATGGAGGGGATGGAGGGGATGGAGGGGATGGAGGGGAAAGCTCGCGAATGACAAGCAAAGCCGGAGGAAGCTTACTAAAGGCCGGAGGAAACCAACCGAAGGCCGGAGGAAGCCGAGATTGGGCATGGGCCTCCGAAATAAGAGCCTAGCGCTTCCGAAGATAAGCACAGGGAGCTTCGAGAATAAGCGCGAGGAGCTTCCGAAATAAGCACGGGGCGCTTCCGGAATAAGCGCAGGGAGCTTCCGAAATAAGCACGAGGAGCTTCGAGAATAAGCGCGAGGAGCTTCGAGAATAAGCGCGAGGAGCTTCGAGAATAAGCGCGAGGAGCTTCCGAAATAAGCACGGGGCGCTTCCGGAAAAAGCGCAGGGAGCTTCCGAAATAAGCACGGGGCGCTTCGAGAATAAGCACGGGGCGCTTCGGAGATAAGCGCGGCGGCTTTGGGGAATAGCGGCTAAGGGTTATTTGAAGCTGGGCAGTTCGTCGCGGGTGATGACGCAGTCCTGCTGGAGGGCATCAGTCCAGTAGTCGATGTCGGCATTGCTGTGGTCGGTGCTGTTGAAGGCTTCGCTGGTGGTCGAGTTGGTGCGGTCGTAGTCGTACCAGGGAATGAGGAAGCTCCAGTACTGGCCGTCTCCCCAGAACTCCGAAACCTTCGGGATGCCGCCGAACTCGCTGATGGCGTAGAGCTTGCCGGGGAAGTTCTTGTGGAAGAAGTCGTACCATTGGTGCATCTCGCTGAGGCTTTTGTTGTAGAAGTCGAAGGCAACGATGTCGACATACTCGTCGCCCGGATACCAGCGCTTCGAGTCGCCGGAGTTATAGACCCAGATGAGGTTTGTCAGTCCGTGATAGTTCACCAGACGGTCGTACATGACTTTCCAGAGTTGGACGAAGGCTTCCGGTCCGTCTATTCCCCACCAGAACCATGCTTTGTGCCAGCTGGTGCCGGGATTGGCCTCAGTCCAGTTGCCTTGTGCTTCGTGGAGTGGTCGCCACAGGACGGGTATCTTGGCGTTCTTGAGCGGTTTGAGCCACCTTGCGACCTGGTCGATGCGGCTTATCATGGTCTTGTAGTCCTCGCTGCCCGGGGAGAAGATGGCAGAGGGATGGAAGCTGGTCTGCCCTGCCTCGGTGCCGGGCGTACAGGTATAGTCTGTGCCGTTGTTGGCAGGCATGTTCCAGTGCCACATGGCCGACATGATGCCGCCGTTGTTGGTCCAGTTGCGCCATAGGGTCGAAGTGCTGTAGTTTATCCATCCGCCGGAAGAGGAGTAGATGTCGTGGATGAAGTCGATGGTGTTGATAGCCGGGTACTTGCCTGTGTGCTTGTACACCCAGTCGGCCTCGTTTGTGTTGTAGTTGACGCAGGCATGTGTGCCGGTGAGAATCTTCTTCCCGACGTTTTCCTCGAGATATGCGAGCAGGTTCCGAGCCTCCTGCGAGCGGTTGCTCCATTTGGGAATCTGTTCGAAGGCGATGCTGTCGATGCTGCTCACATCGAAGCGGACAGTGGTGCCGTCGGACTTACAGACAACGATGTTCTGCACCTGGGCGTTCAGCATAAGGGCCACCAGTGCGAAGAAGAGTGTAAAGATGCTTCTCATGATAATGGTTTTTGTTTGCAAATTTAGGAATTTTCTTTGAATTATGGGTCTGCCGGAGGAAGAAAATCATCCGTTGTGCAGAAAACATGGCAGAGCTTCTTTGTTTTTCGTTCACTTATTCGTACCTTTGCATCAAATAAAGCATGAAAGACATATGTTAGAAATACTTCAAGCAACGCCCCTCGAGGCGGGAAAAGGCGTCATCGAGGCTGCGAAGAACGGTCAGATAGACCAGCTGATAGAGCAGGTTACGACGACAGGCATAGAGATGGGCAAGAGCATTCTGTTCGCCATCGTGCTTGCCGTAGCAGGCCGATACGTGATAAAGTTCATCAACAAGATGGTGGCGAGGATGCTGGAGCGGCGGAACGTGGAGCCGACCGTCCAGTCGTTCCTGAAGAGTTTTGTCAACATCACGCTCATCATTCTGCTCATCATCATGGTGGTCGGCACGCTGGGCGTGAACACGACGAGCCTTGCTGCCCTGCTGGCATCTGCCGGCTTGGCTGTGGGCATGGCACTGAGCGGAAACCTGCAGAACCTGGCCGGCGGTATTATCCTGCTGTTCCTGAAGCCCTTCAAGGTGGGAGACTTCATTGAGGCGCAAGGTGTGAGCGGCACGGTGATGGCTATCCAGATATTCCACACCATCTTGACCACACCCGACAACAAAGAGCTGTTCATACCCAATGGCGCCCTCTCGAGCGGCAACATCACGAACTACACGAAGAACGACTTGCGGCGGGTGGACTTCTCGATAGGTGTGGAGTATGGCACAGAGGTTGACAAGGTGAAGCAGGTGACGCTGGACCTCCTGAAGCAGGACAGCCGCATCATGCAGGACCCTGTTCCCCTCATCGCCGTGAAGGAGCTGGGCGACAATGGCGTTATCTTCGTCATCCGCGTCTGGGCCAAGGCCTCCGACTACTGGGGCGTCTTCTTCGACACGAACGAACGCATCTATGCCGAGTACAACAAGCAAGGCATCGGCTTCCCGTTCCCGCAGATTCAAGTTCACCAATAAAAGACCCCCTCTAACTCCCCCTCTAAGGGGAGAACTCTAAAACCATTGTAATCATTATGGAAGGTTACTTACAGAAGCAGCATCAAGGCCCGACGAAGCGGTTTGTGCAGACGCTGACGCTACGCTCTAACGAAGAGGCCAGACGCGAATACATCAAGTGGCACTCGCCCCAGTACAACTGGAAGGAGGTGCGCGACGGCATCCGCGAGGTGGGCATCCTCGAGATGGAAATCTACATCCTGGGCAACATGCTGGTCATGATAGTGGACGCTCCGGCCGACTTCTGCTGGGACGAAGCGATGGCGCGACTCGCCACACTGCCCCGACAGGCTGAGTGGGAAGCGTTCGTCAGCCAGTTCCAAGGCTGCGATGCCGAAGCCACAAGCGACGAAAAGTGGCAGATGATGGAGAGGATGTTCTACCTGTATTAGACCCCTCTAACTTCCCCTCTATGGGGAGAACGATTATGAATTAAGAATTATGAATTGAGAATTGACGATGAAGACTCTCGAAAGACGATACTTCCTGCCTTTTGCGCTTGTCTCCGTGCTGTTCCTGCTTTGGGGACTTGCCAATAACATGACCGACACACTGCTGGCTGCGTTCCGACGTGTGATGCAGATGAACGACTCGCAGACCTCGCTCATCCAGTTTGCCTTCTACGGCTCCTACTTCTGCTTCGCCTTGCCCGCAGCGCTCTTCATCAGGCGCTTCTCCTATAAGTCCGGCATCCTGCTGGGCCTGCTGCTCTATGCTGGCGGTGCCATCCTGTTCTATCCCGCAGCACTTGCCGCGAGCTACCTGTTCTACCTCATCGCCATCTATATTCTGGCAGGCGGCTGCTCTGTGCTCGAGACGACAGCCAATCCCTACATCCTCTCGATGGGTTCGCCCGAGACGGCGACCCGACAGTTCATCCTCAAGGACATCTCGCTCTTCAGCATCTCCGAGACCTACATGGGGCTCGGCTTCGTGCTCATTGCCATCATGTTGGTGATGCTGTTCTCGAAGATGCCCCTGGGAAAGGACAACGCCGGCGGCAGCGTCGGTGCTTCCTTCGGGCGACTGCTTCGCAACCGGCGCTACACGTGGGGCGTCGTGGCACAGTTCTTCTACGTCGGCGCGCAGATAGGCGTGTGGTCGTTCACCATACGTCTGGTGATGCAGGAACTGAACATCGCAGAGGCCGACGCGGCCAGTTACTATCTGGCCAGCATCGTGTGCTTCTGTGTGGCACGTTTCTTCTTCACCTGGCTGATGAAGTTCTTCCGTCCGGCACAGCTCATGGCCTGGGCCGCAACAGCCGACATCGTGCTCTGCCTCATCGTCATCTTGATGAACGGAAGCGGGATGTTGCCCGTCGTGGCACTCGTCCTCGTCAGCTTCTTCATGTCGCTGCAGTTCCCCACCATCTACGGCATAGCCCTCGAGGGCGTTGGCGACGATGCCAAGATAGGTGCCTCGGGCCTCATCATGGCCATCCTCGGCGGGGCATTGCTCACGCCGCTGCAGGGACTGGTCAGCGACACGTGGGGCGTCTCCATGTCGTACGTCGTGCCACTCTTCTGCTTCGTAGTGGTGTTGGGGTACAGCCTCACCCCCAACCCCTCTCCGAGGAGAGGGGAGAAGATACTAAATAGTAAATAAACAGTAAATCGTAAATTAGTAAATGAAGAAGGTTTTTGTCAGCGGATGCTACGACCTGCTGCACAGCGGACACGTGGAGTTCTTCCGCCAGGCAGCCCAATATGGCGACCTGTATGTAGGCATCGGCTCCGATGCCACCATTCTGAAATACAAGAACCACCGCACGCTTTATCCCGAGAAGGAGCGCCTCTTCATGGTGCAGAGCATACGCTACGTGAAGCAGGCCTTCATCAATCAGGGCAGCGGTGTGATGGACTTTGTGCCGACCGTCGAGATGCTCAAGCCCGACCGCTTCGTGGTGAACAGCGACGGCTCGAGCGAAGAGAAGCGTCGCTTCTGCGAGGAGCGCGGCATAGAGTATATCGTGCTGGAGCGCACGCCGGCCGACGGGCTCGATGCCCGCAGCAGCACCGGCATGAAGGCGCAGCTCTGTCAGATTCCCACCCGCCTCGACCTGGCCGGCACATGGATAGACCAGCCCTACGTCAGCTGCTTCGCTCCCGGCTGGGCCATCACGATATCCCTCGTGCCCGACTTTGAGGTGCGCGACCGTTGCGGCCTCTCTACCTCCACACGCAAACAGATACAGAAGATATGGCCGCTGCACCTTCCCGACATGGATGCCGAGATGCTGGCCAAGCTGGTCTTCTGCTTCGAGAACGACCCCGAGCGCAGCGACGGCATCATCTCCGGTGCCCAGGACGCCATCGGCATCTGCGTGCCCGGCCTCTGCCGCCACCACTACGATGCGCGCTACTGGCCCGACACGATAGAGCAATGCCACGACGAGCGAGTGCTCAGCTGGCTGGAGCAGCATCTGTGCCTCGTGCCCATGTTCCCCCGGCGGCCCGGGTGCTCGGTGGTAGAAGGGAAAGACATCACGGAGCAGAAGGTGAAGGCATTGGCCAAGGCAGCCGACGACTGCTGGGACGCCATCCTGCGCACCGACTTACAAGCCTTCGCCTCAGCCTACAAAGCCTCGTTCGATGCACAGATCAGCATGTTCCCCGCCATGATACAGCCCGGTGTGCAGGACTACATCGACCGCTACTCCGCCATGTCCGGCGTGCTGGCCTGGAAGATGCCCGGTGCAGGCGGCGGCGGTTACCTGGCCCTCGTTGTCGACGACGCCGCAGCCTTCTGTAAAGCTCACGAAGAGGCTATCCCCCTCACCATTCGCAGATAAGGCCACGCCACTGGATAACACCACAACTGCCGTATGCGACTGATGTTTCTCGTCTTCCTCTGCCTCTCTGTCGGAAGCCTGGTCTATGTGCTTTGGCATGTGTGGCAGATACTTCCCTGGGCGGCCGCGTGGCGATGGGCCGCAGTCATCCTGGGCGCTGCCTGCTTCCTGAGCATGTTCTACGTGCTGAGGGGCGGACTGGACGAACTGCCGCTCGGCGGGGCATCGGTGCTCTATCAGATTGCCACGTCCAGCCTCATCGTGCTGCTCTACCTGGCGCTCAGCTTCATCTGCGCCGACCTGCTGAGCCTTGTGCGACTGCTTCCCGCCGGACTGCTACGGTCG
>CADCCR010000186.1 GCA_902799985.1 uncultured Bacteroidales bacterium
GTGGAACATCAGCGGCGAGGGAATGACCGACGAGCAGATAGCCGAAGCAGGACTGCAAGCTCTGAAAGCCTGGATGCTGGAGATTGGCTTGCCTCTGACCATCAGCGAACTCGGCGCTACCACCGAGATGATTCCTGGCATCACCGAGACAACCGTCGTCTATCCTGCTGGCTATCTGAATCTGACGAAGGAAGACGTGACAGAGATTCTGAAGGAGAATATGTAAGGCTCGAAGCACTCGCTGATGCCACAGGCATTGATACATATGGCGGTTAAGAACACTCGGGTGGAATGAAGAAGATATATACCAAAACCATTCTATGCCGAGGCAACGAAACTGATATTCAAAAAACAATGATAATATATGAGGATTATCACAACTGTCATCGCACTGCTAATGGCAGTAGCGAACATAAATGCACAAGAGAAGATGAAAGAGACTGTCGATTTTAATGTATGGCCGAAAGGCGAACTGAATAGTGCTTACGCAAAGTATTTCATCGGTAACAGTTACCTGGCTCCGCTCGATGCCGGCAACGGTGGCCCTGTGAACGTCACCTTCGAACCGCGATGCCGCAACAACTGGCACATCCACCACAAGTCGGTGCAGGTGCTGGTCTGCGTGGCTGGTCACGGCTGGTATGTAGAAGATGGCAAGGAGCCTGTGGCACTGCACCCTGGCGTAGTTGTTGCCATCCCTGCTGAAGCGAAACACTGGCACGGGGCTGCCAAGGACTCGTGGATGCAACACCTGACGTATATGACGAATGTGGAAGAAGGTGCTTCAAATGAATGGCTGGAGCCTGTCACGGATGCAGAGTACGACAAGCTGCCCGCCAGCGGTGCGTTGCTCAGTGTGACCGATGCCGAGTACATCGGGCGCTTCGAAGCCTTTGCATACGGCGAAGTGGTGGAGCAGGTGAAAACACAGCTTGACGACCACACGCGCTACATCTGCTATCTGGCTACACTCTTAGGCTGTCAAGGCATTGACGAATACCGCGAACTGCTGCCGGCGGCACTGGACAAGGGCGTGACACCTGTTGAAGTGAAGGAAATCGTCTATCAGGCTACGGCCTACTTGGGCATGGGGCGCGTCCGTCCGTTCCTTACGGCTACCAACGAGATTCTATTCGCTCGTGGCATCGACCTGCCATTAGCTTCGCAGCAGACCACCACGATGGAGACCCGACGTGAAGCAGGCACTCAGGCGCAAGTCGGATGCTTCGGCGATGGGATGCGTGACTTCTGGAAGTCGGGACCGGAGGATAGCCGGCACATCAACAAATGGCTGGCCGACAACTGCTTTGGTGACTACTATACTCGCACGGGGCTTGACCTGAAGATGCGCGAGCTGATAACGTTTTGCTTCCTTGCCGCACAAGGTGGGTGCGAACCGCAATTGAAGGGTCATATTGCAGGCAACTACCACGTAGGCAACGACAAGGACATGCTCATTGCCGTCATCTCCTCTAATCTTCCTTTCATCGGCTATCCCCGCACGCTCAATGCGCTGAACTGCATCCGAAGCGTGGAGTCAGACAAATGAATCCCCAGTTCACCGGCCTCGGTCTCTCCGTTGCCTGCATGAACTGCCACAACACTGCTGTCTATTCCATTGCCACTCCCAATATTCCAACGTTCATCTACGATATGAGTGGCAGACAAATCGACAATCCCACAAGAGGCATCTACATCAAGGAAGAGAAGAAATATCTGAAGAAATATAGTGTAAAGCCATAACTGAAAACATGACATAGAAATAGATTATTCTACTTTAAGGCATGTTTATCGATCGGAAGCGCCTCGCGCTTATTTCGGAAGCACCTCGCGCTTATCGCCGAAGCGCCTCGCGCTTATTTCGGAAGCGCCTCGCGCTTATTTCGGAAGCACCTCGCGCTTCTGGAGGAAAGACTGCTTCGAATTCCCTTTATCGCCACTTTCATCAAATGGTCGAGAATAATTCTTCGCCCATATTCTTTATTCTTTAATCTTTTCTTCGTACCTTTGCAACTGCTTTGCCATACTGACGGCATAGCTATCATGCCATCGGGAATGAATCGATGACATTCATAACATCTGACTAAAGCAAAGAAAAAAGGACAATGGAATATATGTCACAAGAGGGCTACGACAAGATAGTAGCCGAACTGCACGAACTGGAAACGGTGGAGCTGCCACGCGTGAAGGACGCCATCTCGGAGGCTCGCGACAAAGGCGACCTCAGCGAGAACTTCGAATACCATGCCGCCAAGCGCGAACAAGGCAAACTGCTCGGAAGGATTCGCTTCCTGCAACGCGTGCTGGAGTTTGCCAGAGTGATAGACACATCGAAGCTCCGTAGCGACGGCATCGGACTGCTGAACAAGGTGGAGATGCAGAACCTCGGCACTGGCGCGAAGATGACCTACACAATTGTCAGCCCGCATGAAGCCAACATGGCGGAGGGCAAGCTCTCCATCAAGTCGCCCATCGCACAAGCACTCCTGGGCAAGAACGAAGGCGACGTGGTGGAAGTCCGCGTCCCCGTCGGCACCTTAAAACTCCGCGTCGAAAGCGTCACGCGGTGAGGGAATCTTTGGGAGAGGTTAGTGGTTAGAGGTTAGAGGTTAGAGAATACTTTTGGCCCCGAAATCAGCTTCCCCAACTATCCTCTAACCCCTAACCTCTAACCCCTAACCTCTAAATTCCGTGAACGCTTTCCGATGTCGCGTGTTTGCAATAATGAAGGCCTTTGAAAAGTTTAAAAGTTGAAAAAGGAAACAATGAAAAGGACAATCATTATTGCAGCAGCAATCGTTTATTGCACATTTGCCTCAGCGCAGAAGGCAGAGACCATAGAATCGTTCATAGGTACAAGCCACGAGCCGGAATGGTATGCCCGGCAGATTGAGGCGTGGCAGAAGAAGGTGGATGCCGACTCGAAAGACGAATGGGCTTGGCGAAACCTGTTCCGCGCGACGAACTATCACGAGATGTTCACTACGGGCTATGGCGACGAGGACAAATCTCCGTCGGCCGACATCATCAAGAAGATGGAGAAGGCCATCCCCGACAGCTACGCGCTGAACCTCTGCAAGGGACGATACTGCCTGCGCTCCGACTCGGCTGCCATGCGAGGCGACAACATCTACCGCGCCATCGAACTGATGCCAGAAGAGGTCTGTGCCGAAGATGTCAACTACTTGGCTTGCCGCCTATGGAGCATCGACCCGGAGAACCAGAAGGTCGGCGAACTTTTC
Organism: uncultured Bacteroidales bacterium; assembly: GCA_902799985.1. Lineage (GTDB taxonomy): Bacteria > Bacteroidota > Bacteroidia > Bacteroidales > Bacteroidaceae > Physcousia. Next base: position 3,243 of record CADCCR010000186.1, read on the forward strand.
CGCCAAGCGTACCGAATGAAGTACTACCCTACCCGCATCATGCACTACAACATGAACATGCTGCGGAGCATGCAGCACGGGGCTTTGTACTTTGCCAACGGCGACGTTCTGCTTGGCCCGATGAAGATGATGCAGGACGCTTTGGAAGAAAGAACGGACGTCACCGTCATTCCCATCTCCTACTTTCACTCCCCAAACTACCTGCAGGCGCTCTTCCGCAAGCTTGGCATCAAGCCTAAGACCTTCGACGTGCAGAACTATGGAAATCAGTATGGCGAGGACTGGTACAAGCACTTCGAGGCAGACATCATCATGTACCTGATAAAGGAGAGCAAGCGGCCGACCTACTTCTCGACCGACATCCTTTCGCAAACCATCCTCGACAAGGACAGCATCTACATGCACAATGTCAGGGAGGTCTATCATCTGGAATACTTGGCAGAGCCGGACCTTGTCTATGACTCTTGGGTAACGAGTCAGCAGCTCGACCTGAACCACGTGACGCTCCTCTCGCACCTTGTGTCGAAGTTCAGAAAGAAGGGCGAAGTCGAGCAGGCAGACCGCTTGCATGACATCCTTCGTCTAACAGTGGAGCGTAGCCGCATCTTTGCGGACGAGCAGACAAAGAAGGCCTACATGGAGGACTTCGAGAAAGAGGTCAAGCAATAGTATGAGCATCCATTTGTTTCATAAATTGCTAGCCTCTCTCACGGACGACGAGCTGATGACGATGGTGAGCAGCAAGGACGACGATAGAGCCTACAGCGAGCTTTATCGTCGCCATGCACGGCGGCTCATGGGATTCTTCTTCCGGCAAGTCGGCAAAGACGAAGCCGCAGCAGCCGACCTCGTGCAGGATGCCTTCCTTCGCCTATGGACATCGCGCAACAAGTTCGGCGGCACGGGCTTCCGCACTTGGCTCTTCACCATCAGCTTCAACCTCCTGCGCAACCACTATCGGCATGACGAGATTCGGAAGCAGTACGAGCTGTCTGTTTCTAAGCAACATGATGTGGCAGCCGACGCGCATATCATCGAGCAGATAGACAGCCGTGCCTTCGACCTCGCCTTGCAAAGGGAACTGGAGAAGTTGTCGCCTGAAGGACGGCTGCTTTTCTCGCTCAGGTTCCGAAGGAACCGTCAAGTCGCGGCTTCACGCATTAACGCAAACACTCAAGCAAAAACTTAACCCAACATGATACAGTTTGAAGACAAACTCCGCGAGTCGGCACAACGGCTTGCCACTCGCGACAACCAAAGATTGCACGTTCCCGATAGTCCGCTTGCACAGAAGCGCAGCTATTGGGGCTGGGCGGCGACACCGGCTGCAGCTGTTGCGGGCATCGTCCTCGGCATGTCGATGAATCTCTTCCTCGCAGGCGAGCCGGAAGTACGTATTGTGGAAAACACCGATACGGTCTGCATCGAGCGTCCCGTCCTCGACACCATCTATGTTACGCAAGTCGTGGAGAAAGTGAAGGTGGTAGAAGCATCTCGGCAGACAACAGAGAGAAACAAACGAGCCTCGGAAGAGGAAGACACAGCCGCCTGTACATCCGTCCAATGCGACGGCATCAACTACGCTGTGCTGGCGCTAAACTGATAAATCGTTCTACGGCATGAGCCACACCGTCGCGGTCGTTGCTGTCCGTTACGAAGCTGGCTGCCTGCTTGACGGGTCGCTTAGCGTTGCGTGTAGCACAGGAAATGCCTGCCAAGCGCATCATGCCGAGGTCGTTGAAGCCATCGCCGCAGCAGAGCAACTCGTCTGTCTTGCCGTTTAACGCTTTGAGAAGTTGGCTAAGGGCATCGGCTTTGTCGATGCCTTTTGGCATTATCTCAAGCAAGAAACTCTCGCTTCGGCAGATGCTGAAGCATGCCTCGAACTGCTTCTGAAGCCTCCGCTCCAAGTGCCAGAGCTTGCGAGGTGCACCCGTGACGAGGCATTTGTGCTGCGGTTCCGTGATGGTCTCGATGAAGTTGTCTGTTTCGAGCAATGGCATCTTGTTGGCGCGGGCAATGTACAACGACTTTTCGTCGGGCTTGCCCTGAATGACGATACTATTGCCCTTGTAGCCATGAATGTGGAAGTCCTCGCCTATTGCTGCAACAAGTTGAGGAATGATGCTGAGCGGAATGACTTGTTCGTTGATGGCTTTCTCTTTGGCACAATCCCAGACGAGGCTGCCGTTGAAGGATATGATGAAGCCGCGATGCTTCTGCAATTCAAGCTGTTCGGCAAAAGGAAGAATGCTATAAAGCGGACGACCGCTGGCAAGGATGATGGTCAATCCTCGTTGCTGAGCCTCAACAAGAACCCTTTGAGTATAAGGCGTTATGGTTTTGCTTGTGGTGAGCAAAGTACCATCAAGGTCTGCAGCTAAGAAGCGAAGAGCCCCCTCCCCGCTCCCCCTTTGGGGAAGTGCCTCATTGCCGCTGAGACTTCCATATGCAGCGAGGTTTAAGCACTCCCCCAAAGGGGGAGCGGGGAGGGGGCTTTGTTTATTCTTCATTCAGTTTAAGGATGAGTGTCGTAGCACCAATCGTGATGACAGAACCGTCTTGCAGGCGGATGCGATCCTGGTCGCGGAGTATCTCGTTCATGTAGAAGGTGCCTGTG
>CADCCR010000187.1 GCA_902799985.1 uncultured Bacteroidales bacterium
GCGCTCCTCGGGAAGCTTGTACTTGAATTGCTGTAGTTTCATGTTGTATTTGGTCGTTTAGGATATTAGTCGTTTGGTCGTTTAGGATATTAGTCGTTTGGTCGTTTAGGGTATTAGTCGTTTGGTCGTTTAGGATATTAGTCGTTTAGTCGTGAAGGGAATATAGTTGGGCCGCCTGAAAAATTATTATGAATTATGAATTAAGAATTATGAATTATTTTCAAGCCAGCCGGGGAAGTCCTCCACCTGCAGGCAGTTCTCCACCCGTACATCGCCCACTCGGGTGCGCCGCAGGGCGATGAGGTGAGCGCCGCTGTCCAGAGCCTGACCGATGTCGCGGGCCAGGGCTCGGATGTACGTGCCCTTGCTGCAGACGACACGAATCGTGGCCTGCATCGCCTCGGAGTCGAAGCTTTGGAGCTCTATCTCGTCAATGACCAGCACCTTCGGCTTGAGCTCCACCTCTTTTCCCTTGCGGGCGAGGTCGTAGGCACGGTGTCCGTCCACCTTGCATGCCGAGAAGGCAGGAGGCACTTGCTCAATGCGACCGAGGAAGCGTGTCAGCACCTCGCGCAGCAGCGCCTCGGTGATGTGCTCCGTGGGGTATGTCGCATCGATGGGCTTTTCGAGGTCGAAGCTCGGAGTCGTGGCGCCGAACTGCAACGTGGCGACGTATTCCTTGACGTGTGCCTGCAGTTCTTCGATACGCTTCGTTGCCTTGCCCGTGCAGACGACCATCACGCCTGTTGCCAACGGGTCGAGCGTGCCGGCATGCCCCACCTTGAGCTTCTTTACGCCGAGACGTTTGGTCAGCTGCCGACGTATCTTGCTCACCACGTCGAAGCTTGTCCACCTCAACGGCTTGTCGAAGCAAAGTATCTCTCCTTCTATGAAGTCCATCAGTCAACCATTACAAGTGAATGTCCCGACCACAGCAGAGCGAGGATGACGATGCCCACGATGATGCGGTAGACGCCGAATGCCCGGAAGCCGTACTTGGCAAGGAAGTCGACGAACCACTTCATGGCGGCCAGGGCTACGACGAAGGCTACGACGCACCCCAGGGCCAACATCAGCAGGTTGTCGCTCGTGGCCCAGCTGGCATCGGCCTCATCGCCGAGGAACAGTTGCAGCACGTCGAGTGCTGTGGCAGCGGCCATCGTGGGAACAGCCAGGAAGAACGAGAACTCGGCAGCGGCGCGGCGGGTCAACTTCTGTGCCATGCCTCCGACGATGGTTGCCATCGAGCGGGACACGCCAGGTATCATGGCGATGCACTGGAAGAGACCGATGCGGAAGGCGCGTGTCTCTGTCAGCTTCGTCTGTTCGCTGCCCTTGCTGAAGAGGCGGTCGCAGAAGAGCATGAAGATGCCGCCCACGACCAGCATCACAGCCACCACCTCCACGTTCTCCAGGAAGCGGTCGATGAGGCCCGACATCTTGCCGAGGAAGCCGATGACGATGGCGGGAATGAAGGCCACCAGCAGTTTCCAATAGAAGTCCCACTTGTGCAGGAAGGCCTGCAGAGGCGTGCTGCCGGCAGGTGCCGGTGTGCGGTCCAGGCGGAAGAAGCGTTTCCAATAGAGGCACACGACGGAGAGGATGGCTCCGAACTGAATGATGATGGTGAATGCCTTCACGAAGGGTGTACTCTCCACGCCAAGCAGGTTCTGCGTGATAATCATGTGTCCCGTCGACGAGACGGGCAGGAACTCGGTGAGCCCCTCCACGATAGCGATGATGATTGTCTCGATAACTGTCATGCCTGTGCCTCCTTTACGGTATCATGTCGTATTCGTTCTTTGTCTTCGGCCTGTACATGATGGCAACCATGATGAAGATGAAGCCGAAGAGGCTCACCAGCGGAGCCACCTTGATGCGACGTGCACTGAAGATGTCGGGGTTGAAGAAACCCTCTGCACTGCCTTCGCCGGACATCAGCACAAGGCCGATGATGACGATAGCCATTCCAATGGCAAGCAGGATGTAGTTCGTTTTGTTAAATGCCATGTTATTTACAATTTATCATTTATTCATTTACCATTTGTTTACCCTCTCCTCGGAGAGGGGTTAGGGGTGGGCCTGGGGGGTTCTGTCAATACAGTTCCGAGCCACGCATCTTCAGACAGTGCGTCACGGAGAAGTACGTGCAGACGCGGGTCAGGATGAGACCGATGCCGAACACTGCCACAGTCGTGATGATGATGTTCTGCTCTGTGACGTAGCGCAGGATGGCTGCATCGTAGGTCGCAGCCCAATAGATGCCGGAGAGGATGACGGCGTCGGCAATGAGAGCCGAGGCCACGCCTACCCAGAAGCCGCGCACCAGGAACGGACGGCGGATGAAGCCCCATCGGGCACCGACCAGCTTCATGGTGTAGAGCACGAAGCGGTGGTTGAAGACGCTCAGACGGACGGTATTGTTGATGAGGCTCAGCGAGATGATGACCAGCAGCAGAGCCACGACGAGCATGAAGAACGATGCCCGGTGCAGGTTGCGGTTGAGGCTCTCCACCAGGTCTTTCTGGTAGAGCACGTCGGCCACCAACTTCGTGCTGCGCAACTCGTCGCTTATCCACAGCAGACTGTCGCCGGAGGAATACTCGGGCTTGACGTTTATCTCCATCGAGATGGAGAAGGGATTGGCACCGAGGAACTCTGTGGGGTCGATGCCCATGCTCTCTATCTGCTCCTGCAAGGCCTGTTCGCGACTGATGTAGTCAATGTGGCTGACGTAGCACTTCGCGCTGAGCGAGTCCTGCAGCAACTTGGCATCGGCGGTCTGCACATCATCGTCGAGCACAACGGTCACGGTGAGGTTCTCCTTGACGCTGTCGGCCACGACGCGCGCCGTGAGCGAGAGCAGCACAACAAGCCCCATGAGAATAAGCACCATAGCAACGCTGATGGTGCTGGTGATGGCCTGCATGGTCCAGGACAGCCTAAGTCTCTTTCTCTGTTTCAACTGTGGTAGAAGTTAATTTGACGAACTATGAACTATGAACTGTAAACTGTTCCCTTGAGCGTGGCGCTGCTGCTCTCGGTGATGCGGACGCCGACGGTCTGGCCGATGTGGAGCCCCTCGCGCGGCACGATGACCACCTTGTTCTGTCCCGTCCGTCCGAAGAGCTCTTCGCGACTGCGCTTGCTGACGCCCTCGATGAGGACATCGAACTGCTGTCCGACGCAGCGGCGGTTGGCCTCTGCCGAGAGCTCGTTCTGCAGGGCGATGAGTTCGTTCAGTCGGCGTATCTTCACTTCCTCGGGGACGTCGTCGGGCAGATGCTTGCTCGCATACGTGCCCGGACGTTCGCTGTACTTGAACATGAAGGCGCTGTCGTAGCCCACCTCGCGCATGAGGGAGAGGCTGAGCTGGTGGTCTTCCTCCGTCTCGCTGCAGTAGCCACAGAAGATGTCGGTGGAGATGGCACAGTCGGGGATGATGCGACGGATGGCTGCCACGCGGTCCAGGTACCACTCCCGCGTGTACTTGCGGTTCATGAGCTTCAGGATGCGGTCGCTACCGCTCTGCACAGGCAGATGGATGTGGTGGCAGATGTTCGGCTCCTCGGCAATGACGCGCAATGTCTCGTCGCTCATGTCCTTGGGGTGCGACGTCGTG
>CADCCR010000188.1 GCA_902799985.1 uncultured Bacteroidales bacterium
CGACCTTCGGTTCCGTGCTTTCCGTGTGACATTCAAACGAAGTAAGGTAACTTTGATTCTTCGCAAAGCTCAGGCGCAGGCGGAACACTCTTCACTCTTCGTTCTTCACTTGCGAAGCATGTAACTTTGATTTTTCACTTTTCTTGGATGCTTTAGCACCAAGGCGCGCTTTTAATGCGCGGAACACTTTTCACTTTTCACTTCTTGCGCTCCGTAGGTGCTCAAGCGCAGGCAAGATTCTTCACTCAATATGCCACCTTCCTGCCATCCAATATCATGATGCCGTGGGAGTTCGGGGTAGAGCTGCCGGGCCATGACCACCTCCTGCCAGCGAGGTCGAAGGCTGTTACCCCACCATGCAAGCGGGAGGGAACCTGACCTTGCAGGTCGCCGATAGGTGTTGAGTCCTCGGGGGACGACATCATGTAGACGTAGAAGATGCCTCCGGTGGTTGTTCCCGATGGGGAGGTGAGATGTATGCGGACGTTCTGCTTGCCGCTGGTGCCTTCCTCGGGGATGGGATAGCAACGCATCATGAAGCGCCCTGGGTCGTTGTGGCAGAGGCTTTCGGAAGCTACCAGCACATCGTCGCACATAATGTCGAAGTTGCGTGTATCGCCTTCATCGCCCCAATAGAGCACCATCAGGTAGTTGCGGTTGGTGGGGTTCACCTTCATGGTCCAACTCTGACCGGTTGTGCCCGAGCCATCGAGCCAAGTCCTGCCGCGGAAGGTTCCGCTGGCTCCGTTGCTGCTGTATTTGTGGCGGCTGCGCGAGGCAGTCGAGGTGGTCCAGAAGTAGTCCACGGGAACAGTCCCGTCGGGCACACCTTCCGAGAGGGCTGTATAGGCTCCATAGAGACCGCCCACGATGTTGTTTGCGTCCGTCGACTGCATCTTAATCGTCACCTTCTGCTTGCCTTTGGTCAGGTCGAAGGGGATGGGATGTCGCATCAGGTAGTATTCGCTGGGAGCGAAGAAGTTCAGCTCGTCGTAGGAGAAGAGAGTGCCGTTGCAGTAGATGTTGTAGCGGCGGTTGCCTCCGTCGCCTCCCCATTGCCGTGTGATGAAGTCCACAGGGCGCTCTGGGTCGACCTGCATGTCGTAGCTTATCCATCCGCCCAGGGCATCGCGCCAGCCCAGGTCGCTACCCGTGCGCATGTTGTCACCCTGCAGATTATGAGCCTGTTCGCTGGCATTGTCCAGCATCTTCACCTCGTCGATGAAGACGATGGGGTGCTGCATCTGAATGGTATCGGTGGGTATCCACACAAGCATGGGCGAGGCAGCGCGATGGGCACGGGCATAGTAGGGAATCAGTCGCAGGGTGCGGTCGGACACCGAGAGCTCCGAACCATTTATCGTACAGACCTTTCCATTGATGCGTATCTGCTGCATGCCGCCCTTGAAGAGCGTAGTCAGAGTGGAAGGAGCTGCGGATGTTGTGCCCGTCATGCCTTGCTCGATGTAGAGGTTGTCCAGCTTGCCACCGTTGTCGACACCTTCGGCGCAATAGACAATCGGACCGCGCTCGTAGGCACACAGGCCCTTGTTGCTGGTCAGCTTCTCGTTCGAGACGACTTGGTGTACGTCCATCGGAAGGGATATTTCCACCGCATCGCCAGCCTTCCAGTTGCCTGTCAAGACAGCATAACCGTCGTGTACGTCGTAGCTGAGAGCTTCGCCATTGAGCTTGATGATGACTGGTGTGGTGGTCGGGTTCGTGTAGGCATAGAGGTCGCTCTCCACGGGTTTGTTCACGGCCCAGCCAGGGATGCGAACCTTCAGCATCTTGCCGTTGGCATCGCCTTCCACGCTGTTGAACGTCAACTTCATGTCACCTCTGTAAGGATATGAGCCTGTGACTGTTATGCCAAACGTTGCATTGCCCACCTTTGCCGTTGCCGTGCTTGCCACGAAGAGGTTCCAGTAGAGGGCATCGTCGTCGGTGGCATAGATGTAACCGGGCACAGAGGGGATGAGGCGGCAGAGGTTCGTGGGACAGCAACTGGTGCCGAACCACTCGGAACGGGCATCGCCACGACTGCTCGATGCCAGTCGGTTGGGATAGTAGAACGTCTTGCCCTGGATGCCATAGCCATCGAGCACGGTGTTGTAGAGGGCGCGTTCCAGCATGTCGATGTACTTGCCTTCGCCATGCAGACGGAACATGCGCAGATTGAACATGCTGCCTGCCACCGAAGCACAGGTCTCGCAATAGGCCGATGCATTGGGCAGCTCGTAGTTCTCGCCGAAGGCCTCGTTGTTGTCGCGTGCACCGAAGCCGCCTGTGATGTAGAACTTCTTCGAGGCGATGTTGTCCCAGATGGCCGTCACAGCTGTTTCATAGGCCTGGTCGCCGGTGTATCGCACCCAATCGGCCATGCCGCTGTAGAAGTACATGGCCCTTACGGCATGCCCCACAGCCTCGCGTTGTTCTGTGGCGGGCAGATGGTCCTGCCAGTACTTGCCGTTGACGCGCAGGTCGCCGCTTGTGGGGTCGAACTTGCGCAAGCCGCGGCAGTCGAGGAAGAACTTACATCCTTGCAGATAGCGCTGCTCACGCGTCAATTCATAAAGGCGCACCAACGCCATCTCGACCACAGCATGACCGGGAGCCATCTTGATGCCCTCATCGTTAAAGACGGAGAGCATGTTGTCGGCAGCCTTTTTAGCACAATTCAGCAGTTTGTCCTTGCCGGTGGCCTGGTAGTAGGCAATGCCAGCCTCGATGAGCTCGCCAACGTTGAATGTCTCGTGAGACAGGTTCCAATCGTTTGCCCACTTCTGTCCGCCATACCACGGATGCAGTGGATTGTGGATGGTAAAGTTGGTCTGCAGATAGCCGTCGGGCTCTTGAGCCGAACAGATGAGGTCCACCACCCCGTCCACATAGTTCTCCAGCTCGGTATCCTTCTGTACGGTAAGCAGATAGGCAGCGCCTTCCACCACCTTGTACACCTCGGCATCGTCGTAGGGATTAAGCGACTGGAACGTCAGGTCGCCCACCTTCGCCTCGCCGCTCACTATCTTGCCGGCATACTCGAAGTTGCGCAGCTGGCCTGCATCCGTGCACTTCTGGAAAGCATAGCGGATGGTTGTGCCACGCATCACATCGAGGCGTTGCTTCCAGAACTGGTCCTTCACTTGCACATCGGTGAACGGAACCTGTTTAATCTCACCGCTTGCCATCATGCCAACGGGGATGTTGAGCAACACGCCCAAGGCTGCTATCGAGAGAATACTGTTTTTCATGTTCTTTAGTTTTTTATTTTAGTTTCGGAAGTTATATGATGCTCCGCGCTTAACCGCGCACCATGGTGCCAAAGCATCCATGAAGTTAAAAAAAAGGAGTTCTTCGGCGAACGCCTTAGGCGCAGGCGGAGCCATTTTTACTTTCACTTTAACTTCAGAAACTTCAGTTTTTTTAATTAAGTGTCAAGGTTTCTATGCTTAGCTCGAGTTTAGCAAATCTTCAAATTATCGATGCAAAGTTACGATGTTTATTCCATAATTCAAAATTATTCCGTTCAAAATCTCAATCGCGTTGTCCCCTCACCCCGGAGCGAGTGGCCTGCAGCGAGGCTCCTTGTCTCTCCTCTCCCACGGGAGAGGGGCTG
>CADCCR010000189.1 GCA_902799985.1 uncultured Bacteroidales bacterium
TGGTGAAGTTGGCGTCGCCGAAGGTCTTGTCGACGCTGGTCGTGGCGTAACTGATCTCGCCGGCCTTCTTCGAGATGGTCATCGTGACAGCCGACTGATAGTATTTTCCGGCCTTGAGGGTAACGCCCTCCTTCGAGTAGAGCCAGGAGAAATCGTCCACCGCGGCACTGAAACTGAAGGCAGCCTCGCTGGCAGGACTCATGGCGATATAGAGGTCGCTGGTGGCCGTGGGCGGCGTCACGGTGGTTATGGTGTTGCCGCTGCCGTCCTTGATCGTGAACTGCGAGGTGCTGATGGCATTAGTACCGTCGTTGACCGACAGTTTCCAGATGGCTATCTGGCTGGCCAGCGACACGCTGGCAGCGAGTGTGGCCTTGTCGTCAGAGACTGCCAATTTCGACTCTCCACAACGCAAGTCGAGGTTGGAGGCGATATAGCTGAGCGTACCGTCCTGGGCAAGTATCTTTTGGGTGTAAGCTGCTGAAGGTACAGGGTTTTTGTCACTATTCAGCTCTATTGCCTCTGCAGGATAGTAGGCGGTTACGTCCTCACCGTCGGTGCCGACAGTGATGTCGCCAGAGATGATGGCTGAGCCGTCTTCGATGACGGTTTCAATCTCTACTTCGTCCTTCGTGCCGTTATGGATGAGGGCAATCTTGTCGCCAGCCTTCCAGGCCACGTTGATGGTTCCAGCGGCATCTCCCGATGTGACCTCGGTGTATTCGGTACGTGTGCCGGCACCGCTGTTGGGTGCGGCGATGGTGGCGGTGAACTGCACCTTGCGGCCCTGCTGCTGGGCGGTGCTGTTGTTCAGAGCAGCGTCTTCGCTGCTGCAGGCGGCCATCATGAGGGCCATCGCTGCCATGCTGAATATCTTGAATGTCTTGATCATCTTATATTTCTTTTAATGAGGTTCAATATGTTTTAGGATTAATTACCACCAGCGAGCGGGTCGCCGCCCTTGCCGAACGGATCGTTCGCATTGAAACCAGGAGAAGGAGCCTCTATCTTGACGTAGGGCTTTGCGCTAATATATTCGTTTACTGTATCTGCGTTGGGGGCAACGGATCCCCATTTCTCCTCGGGGGAATTGCGCTCGAAGAGCTGCAAATCATTGTAAAGTTTGACCGTTGTGCCAGGAAGAATAGCATGGCTGGCATCATTGGTTGTGCTGACTTCGAGCTTGCCACTCCACATAGAGAAGACAGCGGCAGCGATGCCAGAGTAAAGTGAATTGGTGATACTCAGCTGACCGCCATGAATGTTCAAGACATCACACGAGATTGCCACATTTTTCTCATCCGCTGCGTTCACTATAATCTTGCCGGTGCCTTCGCTCTGGGCAAAGATGTTGAGGCAGTCCCCTGCGGCTCCTTCAAGGCGGAATATTCCGCCTTCGGTGGTGAGCTGGGCACCGTCGCAAAGGATGATGTTTGTCTCTTTCTCACTTAATTTCCATTCATGGTTGAGTTTAACCTCGCCAGTGACGACAAACCATTTTCCTGTGAGCTGGTCGGGATCGATGGTGCCCCATAAAAGCGTATAGTCCTTAGGAGAGACAATCGTCGGAGTCGGCTCTCCTGAGGTATAATCCATATACTCTATATCTTCGAGTTTGTCGAGCTCGAGCGTGCTCTGGTAGTAGGTGCCCAAATCTGACGACTTTTTCAGGGTGAGGAACTTGGCGTAATAGTTGCCATTGGCATCGGTAGCGAAAAAAGAGTTTTCTTCACTGCCGTCGTTGAACATCAGATAGAACTCGCTGACGGGCTCACTAAACTTCAGGTTGAATGGAACTGATTCTACCTTTAACGTGAAGGTTTTGGCCTTGATGGCTGAGGTGCCGTCGGTGAGCGAGAACTTCCAGATGCTGAACATCGGCTCGAGCTTGGTGGCTTGTGCCAGTGTGGCCCTGCCGTTGTTCACAGCCAGTGTGGTCTCGCCCTGATGGTAGTCGAGCCTGTTATTGATAGTTTCCAGCGTACCGTCCTGCATGGTTCTTATCAGAGAGTCGGCCGTGATAGAGACATCATAATATTCGATGGTCTCCTGGTCAAACTCGTATTTGGCATATTCGAATTTTCTCTGGATTCCCTTTTTGAGTTCGTCCATGCCAGCCGGGTCGTGTCCAAAATAGACAACGAATGCGGGGTCGCCGTTATTGAGGGGATCGTCCTCAGAGTTGGTCATGTCGCCGGTGATGGTGGCGGTGCCGTTGTCGCCGACCTCGGTGATGCTCATCACATCGATGGACTTACCGTGGATCAAAGCCACCTGTTCGCCTTTCTCCCAATGTGCTGCGATGCTCTTGCCGTCGGCAGCTTCGGTCAGGCTTCGGGTGCCGGCTGAGCTGGTGATGGTGGCGGTGAAGGGGATGGTGCCAACCGCCGGTGCCGAGGGGTTCTGGAGGGCAATGTCCTCCTTGTTGGAGCAGGCAGCCGTCATGAGGGCCAGCACTGCGAGACTGAATATATGTCTTGTCTTCATAATGATATGCTTATTTTATCGTTCTACATCTGGTTCATGAGCGGGGATCTGCTCTTATTTCGTCGGATCTCCGCCCGCAACATAGCCGTTTGCTTTCTCGAGCGCAGCTACCTTGACGGTCACCTTGCAGGTGGCGGTCTTGTCGCCAGCCTTGGCGGTGATCGTGGCCTCACCCTCGGCTACGGCGGTCACATTACCTGTGGCGTCGACGGTGGCAACGGAAGTCTTGTCGCTGCTCCAGGTCACGGTCTTGTCGGTGGCATCCTCGGGAAGTACGGTGGCCTTCAGCTGAGCGGCTGCATCGCCAACGATCAATACCAGCTCGGTCTTGTCGAGCGCTACGCTGGTGACAGCGGTGGCTCCATCCGTCTGGGCTGTCCATGAAGTGGGCACGCCGTCGTCGCTGTTGGGCGTCATCGGCACCAGCGTCTCGAGCACCTTCTCGCCTGTGGCCTCGGTACCAGCCTTACCGAGCCAGTCCTTCGTGCAGTTCTCAGCGGAGATATCTGTAGCCAGGCACTTCACGTGGTTCAGTTTGGCACAGTCGTAGAACATCTCCTGATAGCAGTTCTTCTCCAGCTTCGGGGCAGGCAGCTCAGGGGCCTTCTCGATGCCCTTACAGCCATTGAACATATCCTGATAGCAGCCCTCCGTCAAGGTAGTGGCGGGCAATACGAGCAGACGCTCGTCATTGTTCACGAGTTTATCGGCAGCTGCAAACAGGCCGTAGAAGGCATTGTTGGCCTCGATGGTTGTCGCGCTCTCCAGATTGTCCTTGCCCTTCAGCAGACTCGTCACGTTACCGAAGATCTCGGTCTTCATCGAAGGACGGATGTTGATGTACTTCGCACCCTCGTCCACGGCACGGGTCAGGGCGCGGGCTGCAGAGTTACTGCCGCCGCCCAGGGCGCTGTTCAGGCTGTAGAGCTGCACCACGTCGCCCTTCTTCACCTCGATGTCGTAGGCACCGGTGGTGTTCTTGGCAATGGTCTGCTCCTGGCCGTCGTTGATGGTGTAGTGGATGTCGCCAGCCAGCGTGATGCCATTGTTGAAGGTGACGGTGATCTTGCCGTCGGCCAGGGCCACGAGCGTCAACGGGGTTGCCTTATCCATAGCGGCCA
>CADCCR010000190.1 GCA_902799985.1 uncultured Bacteroidales bacterium
CACACCCAGCTCAGCCTCTACGGTAACGTCGTGAGCGTGAGCATATTCTACCACCTGCTTGGTGATGCGGATGTTCTCCTCGTAGGGAAGAGAACTGCCGTCGAACATAACGCTGGAGAAGCCGTTGTCGATGCAGTCCTTGCACAGCTCGAAGCTGTCGCCGTGGTCGAGGTGGAGGACAATCTGAGGATTCTCGCAACCGAGCTCCTTAGCGTACTCTACAGCGCCCTGAGCCATGTAGCGGAGGATGGTGCCGTTGGCGTAGTTGCGTGCGCCCTTGCTGACCTGCATGATGACGGGAGACTTAGTCTCTACGGCAGCCTGCACGATGGCCTGCATCTGCTCGAGTGTGTTGAAGTTGAATGCGGGGATGGCATAGCCGCCAGCCACTGCCTTTTTGAACATCTCGCGGGTGTTCACCAGGCCGAGTTCTTTGTAACTTGTCATAGAATTTAACGATTTAATGATTTTATGATTTAACGATTTTATGATTTACTACATGCAATGTTGATTTGCTCTCTTATGAAATTGGCTGTTTTCTGTTCGTTCCTTTCTAATTGCGGGCGCAAAGGTACGAAGAAAAGATTAAAGATTAAAGAATAGGGATTAAAGTTTTTCTCTTTGCTGTCACTTTGCCATGTCTGCTTTGCAGGAAGTCTTCCCCTGGGGAGGATGTCAGGGCACTTCCTTGACGATGTAAGTCACGGTGGGCAGGTGGTCGCTGAAGCCGTTGAGCCAGACTCCGCCTGCATGCGTGCGCTTGGGCGTGCCTTTGTACTTGCCTTCCTGCTGCAGCAGGTAGTCGCGCTTGAAGATGTGGTAGCCGTAGAGCGTGAGTTCCTTGTATTCCTTCGTGTCCTTGAGGTCGAGCATGTTGCGTGAGCAGACAATCTGGTCGAAGAGGTTCCAGCCTCCCTGATAGGCGAGTGTGCCCTGTCCCTTGCTGCGCAGGATGTCCCACCAGGGGTTGAAGAAGTCGCCTTCGCCCACGTCCTTCATCTTGCGTCGCGCCCCCAGGAACTTGGCCATCGAGGTGTTGTCGGGGTCGTCGTTCATGTCGCCCATCACCATGATGTGCTGCGAGGGGTCGGCCTGCCGGATGCTGTCGGTGATGGCTCTTGCCTGCCGTGCTCCGTCCTCGCGGTAGATGTTGTCGTGTCCGCGGCTGGGCAGGTGGCAGACCAGGATGGTGAGATTGTCGCCCGCGAGCTTGCCTTGCACGCAGAGGAAGGGTCGGGTCTTCTGAGCCGTATCGCCATGTTCGAAGACATACAGCTTGTGGAAGGACTTCTCCACCTTGAATGCCTTGGGGTTGTAGATGAGTGCACAGTCCACGCCACGCTTGTCAGGCCCCTCGTAGTGGATGTACTTGTAGCCGCGCTGCTTCATGCAAGGCACTGCCATGAGGTCGTCGAGGACATGGTCGTTCTCCACTTCCACCACACCCACGATGCTGGCTCCGTAGGGCACCTTGTCTGTGCCCAGGTCGCAAAGGGTGCGGGCCATGTTGTTCAGCTTGTTCGTGTACTTGTTCTCGTCCCAATGGTAGGAACCGTCGGGCAGGAAGTCGTAGTCTATCTTGTCCTTGTCGTGAGTGGTGTCGAAGAGGTTCTCCAGATTGTAGAAGCAAACAGCATGGACGCTCAGCTTGCGGTTCTGTGCATCAACCCTTGTTGCGAATATCAGGAATGCTGCAAGGGCAAAGATAGTGTGTCTCATTATAATATTATATATAAGGTGTGTTGTTGGTCGTTCTTTTTTGTATTCGCTATGCAAAGTTAACACTTTTTTGGTAAGAAAATGCATTTAGTCAAAAATATCTGTCGTAAGTTGTCTCAGATAGCTTATTTTTTTGTAAGTTTGCATGGAAAAAAACAAAAAAACATTAATAATACATGAAAATTAAACTTCAGCTACTGGTGTTGGCCCTTACAGCAGCACCTCTGACCTACGCCCGCACATCGGATGTGGCGGACGTGGACACGCTGAGCAATGCAGACGATGAGTTGCTGCTCGATGAGAGCAGCTTCACCCTCACCGAGTCGCAGCTTGGCGAAAACGATGACATGACGTCCGACGTCATCCACATCAACTCGAGCAACAACGTCTATACCAGTCAGATGAGTTGGGCTTGGAGCGGCATCTGGTTCAAGTATCGTGCTTTGGACAATCGCTACAACGACATCTACATGAACGGTGTGCAGGTCAACAACCCCGAGCAGGGACGCTTCACATATTCCACCATCGGCGGCATCAACGATGCTGTGCGCAACAAGGACGACGTAGGACCTTTCGAGGGTAACAACTTCTCGTTCAGCGGTCTGGGCGGAAGCAGCAACTACAACTTCCGCGCCAGCCAGTTGGCGGCAGGGCACAAAGTGACGCTCAGCGGCACCAACCGCAACTACACCCTGCGCGGCATGTACACCTACGGCTCGGGCCTCAGCAAGGACGGATGGGCTTTCTTCGGCACCGTCGGCTACCGATGGTCGAACATGAAGACGGCTGCCATCAAGGGCACCTTCTACAACAGCTTCTCCTACTTCATGGCTGTGCAGAAAGTGTTCAACGAGAAGCACTCGCTCAACATCGCCACCTGGGGCAGTCCCACCGAGCGTGCCGTGGCTGGTGCCAGCACCGACGAAGCCAACTGGCTCGCCAACGACTACACCTACAACCCCTATTGGGGCTATCAGGGCGGCAAGAAGCGTGCCAGCCGAGTCGTCAACAACTTCGAGCCAAGCGTACTCGCCACATGGGACTTCAAGTTCAACGAAGACATGAAGCTCACCACAAGCGCTTTCATCAAGGTGGCCAACTACAAGACCACCAAGCTCAACTACAACGGCACTAACCCGCATCCCGACTACTGGAAGCGCTTCCCATCGTATAACTATAATGTATGGGGCGGCGACGAGGGGCGCGAACTCAGCTACGATGCCGATGCCTTCCGCGCAAGCTACGACAGCTGGCAGGACGAAGCTTACAGGCAAATCAACTTCGACGAGCTCTACTTTGCCAATACACAACTCAACAAGATAGGCGCCGACGCCATCTACTGGATTGAGGCTCGTCACAACAATCACCTCATGACCAATCTCTCCAGCACCTACGAATGGAACCTCAACGGCGGAAAGAAGTGGAGCATCGGCATGCAGCTGCTCAGCAACCGCGGCTCGCACTACCTGACCATTGAGGACCTTCTGGGCGCCGAGAACTTCCACAACACCAACACCTATCTCGTGGGCGACTACCTGCAGACGTCCACACAAGCCATGTACGACGTCAACCACGGATACCAGCGTATCATCGAGGGCGACCGCTACAACTACGACTACGACCTTTGGAACCAGGACATCAAGCTCTGGACAAGCCTCTCGGGTGAAAAGGGCATCGCAAACTACTTCATCACAGCCAAGATGGGCGGGCGTCGCATGTGGCGCGAAGGTTTCATGCGCAACGGACTCTTCCTCAACAACAGCTACGGCAAGAGCGACAAGGCGCACTTCCTCGACGGAGGCGCCAAGCTGGGCACCACCCTCAACGTGACGGAAGGCTGCTACGAAGACGAGACGCCGTTCAGCATCTCCATAACGAGAAGGTTGTCAGCGGTGAACTGGGCTATGCCATCAACAGCAAATGGCTGCGACTCAACCTCAACGGCTACTATTACCGCACCTACGACGGCAACGAATGGCAGCAGTACTACAACGACGACATCAACAGCTTCTCCTACAACAGCCTCAATGGCGTGGACCGCGAATACTATGGCGTGGAACTCGGCTTGCGGCTCAATCTTACCAGCAACCTCAGCCTCACAGCCCTCGGCACCTATAGCGAAGCAAAGTACGCCAGCAACACCGATGTGCAGTGGATGAGCAGCAGCACAGGCGAAGTGCATCAGGAGGTCTGCCACAACAAGGGCATGCGCGAGAGCGGTACACCTCTGGCCGCAGCAAGCCTCGGACTCAACTATCGCCTCAAACGTTGGTATCTCAGCCTCACAGGCAACTACTACGACCGCATCTATCTCTCCTACAGCACCAATATGCGCTATGAGAAGAACCTGCAGAATGCCGGTCGGTTGCATGGCGGCGAATACGATGTGCCCGAACAGGCAAAGGGCAACGGCGGATTCATGCTCGACGCAAGCATCGGACGTCAGTTCAACCTCTTCCATAAACCGCTTAGCATCAACCTGCAGCTTTGCAACCTCACCAATCGCCGCAACATCACAACAGGCGGCTACGAACAGAGCCGAAGCAACTACAGCGTGACAGAAACCGAAGAAGCTACCACCACAACAAAGCGTACCTACAACTTCGAGAAGAACCCCAAGAAGTTCTATGCACAGGGATTCAACTTCATGCTCAACGTGAACTACAAATTCTAAACCCGCCTAACATTATATATAATATATGAAAACTCATTCATTCATCATAGTACTGCTGGCAGGCATCTTTGCCATGACTTCCTGTCAGGACAAGGATTGGGAGACTCCCGACAACCTTGCCACACAACCTCCCTACGGCAACAACACACTCGTGGCAGGTACACCCACCACCATCGCACAACTGCAGAGCCAGTACGCCTCCGTCATCTCCAGCGACGGCTATTCGCAAATCAAGGATGACCTCTGGCTGCGTTGCGTCGTCACAGGCAACGACTTTGGCGGAAACATCTACAAGCAAGTCACCGTACAAGACGAGACAGGCGGCATCGTGGTCGGCATCAACGGCTCCGACCAGGGCGCCTTCATGCCCATCGGACAGAAGCTTCTCATCAGCCTCAAGGACCTCTACATCGGCGGCTATGGCGCACAAGCACAGATAGGCGGCATCTACAACGGAAGCATGGGACGCATGGACCTCAGCGTCTGGAAGCAGCATGTCCGCCTCATCCCCGACGGCACAGCAGAGGCATCTGCCTTCGGCACCATGAAGGTGGACACCCTCGACTTCGACCCCAATAAGACCATGGCTCAGCAGGGCGGAAAGGTAGTCCGTCTGAAGGGCGTCACCATCAAGGGCGGAGGCACACAGATACTCGCTCCCGACGACGGGACAGTCAACCTCACCAGCAACTGTGCCAATCGCGATGTCACGGGCGGCAATGCCGGCACCAAGTGCGTGCTACGCACCAGCACCTATGCCGACTTCAAGGGCGTAGCCATTCCCAGCGGTCCCGTCGACTTCTATGGCGTTGCCACCATCTATCGCGGCACATGGCAGATACTGGCTCGCACACAAACCGACCTCACTTGGGTGAAGTAACCGAACAAACACAATCAGCTAACATAAACAAAACAGAACACACATATCATTATGAAAAAGACTTTTAAGACACTTGCACTCATGTTGCTGACAGCATTGGCCTTCAGCAGTTGTGCCGACGTTCCCGAACCCTACAACCTGCCCGGCTCGGAAAGCGATTCAGGCAACACCCCCGCAGCCACCATCGAACCTGCCGGCGAAGGCACACTCGCTTCCCCCTATAACGTCGCTGCCATCGTGGCGAAGATAAAGGAAATGGAAGCTGGCGTCGAATCCACCGAAGAATACTACATCAAAGGTAAGGTCACCAATGTGAAGACCGACGAAGCCACCATCAAGCAATACGGCAACCACACCTTCGAGATGATCGACGAGGGCAACAGCTCTGTCGTCTTCACCGCATTCCAGGTCTATGGCCCGGGCAAGAAGAAGTTCACAGCTGTGGACGACATCAAAGTGGGCGACGAGGTAGTTGTCTGCGGCAAGGTCGTCAACTTCAAGGGCAACACTCCCGAGACAGTAGGCAAAGGCGCAGCTTACGTTGTTTCCATCAACTCTGCCGGTGGCGGTCAGGGTGGCGACACTCCTCAGGGAAGCATTGCCGTCACTTGTGCCGAAGCCGTAGCATTGGTTCAAGCCATGGAGGATGGCGCAACATCTGCCGAGACCTACACCATCACCGGCTACATCACAGAGGTGATTGGCTCAGTCAGCCGCAACCAGCAGACCTTCTGGATGGCCGACGCCATGGGTGGCGGCAGAGTATTCGAAGCTTATTATGCTAACCTGCCCGAAAAAGTCACAGAGTTCAAGGTTAACATGAAGGTAACCATCACCGGTCAACTGATGAAGTTCATCAACAAGACCACCAGCGAAGTGGTTCCCGAGATAAAGAATGCCGACGTCGTCATTCTCGAAGATGCCGACAGCGGACAGGGAACTGACGGGTACTGTCAGGAACATCACCAACACGACATACGGCAAATTCGACCTCGTCGATGGTGATGCCAGCATATACATCTACGGTCTTCTCAATCTGAATGGCGAGAAGCAGAAGTTTGCAGCCATCGGCATCGAAGAAGGTGACATAGTGACCTTGACCGGCAAATACAAACTCTACAACAACAAACCGGAAATTGTCGATGCCCAGCTTGTCAGCTTTACGAAAGGCGATGGCGGCGACACACCCGAGCCTCCCACACCAGGTCCTGGTGGCGACGAAGTTACCGACCTCGTCAATGGTGGCTTCGAGAGTTGGGAAAACGACACAGTGCCTACAGGCTGGAAGTCAGCCAGCACAGCCAGCAACGCAAAACTTAGCCAGAGCAGCGATGCCCGCACAGGCAGCTACGCCTGCAAAGTAATGGCTCCCGGCACAGCAAACAAGCGTCTTGCCACGCAGGAGATAACGCTCGCGGCAGGCAGCTACACCTTCTCCTTCTATGCAAAATGCACAACAGCCGACAAGTGTCAGACGAAAGGCGGCTATGTTCATGTGAACGACGATGGGTCAATAACAGATTCCTATCAGTATGCAAAGGCATACACCGACATTAATAACAATGGTTGGACACTTGTCAGCTATGACTTTGAGCTGACAACAGCCACAAAGCTCTGCCTTCTCGTCATGAATCCTAAGAACAGCAGCTATTCGGTTTCTCAGGACATCCTCATCGACGACGCCACGCTGGTGAAGAAATAAAAAAATAGTAGAAGATGCAGAAGATATAAGTTCCGCCTCAGGCGCAGGCGGAACTTATATCTCCTTATATCTTCTTTTATCTCCTTGTGGAAAAAATTAAATTAATGAAAAGGTGCTCCCTATTATTAGCTCTCATGCTGTTGTGCCCATTGCTTAGGGCTCAGCAGTATGCCACTATTCTTTATCGTCAGAGTGAGCTGCCACATGCCGTTCCCGTGGACGAGATAGATTCCGTTGTCGTTCGCGACGTCGCACAAGTGGATGCCACATACTTCCAGTCGGCCAAGGACACCGTCTATGTGGCACAGAAGCGCGAGTCGCATTGGAAAGGCAAACGTGTCGGCTTCCTGGGCGACAGCATCACGCAGAATGCCGAATACGTCAATTCTTATGCCTCCCTGACTGGTTGCACAGTCATGAACTACGGCATCTCTGCCACCCACATGGCTTCCAGGAACTCGAGCGACTCGAACGCCTTCGACCGACGCTACAGCAAGATATCCAAGACCGTTGACATGGTGGTCGTCTTCGGCGGAACGAACGACTTCGGACATGCCAGCACGGCAGAGTTCGGTGCCTTCACCGACGGACCTAAGGTGGGCAAGTACACCTTCTATGCCGGACTGCACCGACTCTTCAAGGGCCTGCACGACCGCTTCCCCAAGATACCCGTCGTCATCATGCTGCCCATCCATCATGGCACGGAGATTGACACGCCCGAGTACATCATCAACTCCGACAAGTCGTTCACCGAAGGCGTCAATGCCACCACCGGCAAGACCTTCCGCGAGTATGTCGATGCCATCCGCGAAGTGGCAGCCTACTATTCCCTCATCGTGCTCGATGCCTACAGCTATTCCGGCCTCAGTCCCATGACGGAGATTGGTGCAGAGAACCGTGTCTACTTCAAGGACGGCCTGCACCTTAATGCCGCCGGTGGCGAACGCCTCGCCCGCTGGATGTATCCCCAGCTCGAAGCAGTCTACGAGATGTTCTACGACTTTTGACTATGTCACACGGAAATCACAGAAATAGCAGAAATAGCAGAAATATTTATCTTTAACTCTCG
>CADCCR010000191.1 GCA_902799985.1 uncultured Bacteroidales bacterium
CTGATGTAGGGGCTGCCCGTGTAGATGAACTCGCGATAGACCTCGTCGCTGAACAGATAGAGGTCGTACTTCTTCACGAGGTCGCGTATCTGGTTCATTTCGCGACGGGTGTAGAGGTAGCCAGTCGGGTTGTTCGGATTGCAGATGAGGATGGCTCGCGTCCTTTCGTTGATGAGCTCCTCGAACTTCTCCACCTTCGGCAGCGAGAAGCCTTCGTCGATGGTCGTCGTGATGGTGCGGATGACGGCACCGGCCGAGATGGCAAACGCCATGTAGTTGGCGTAGGCAGGCTCCGGCACGATGATTTCGTCGCCAGGGTTCAGGCAGGCCAGGAACGAGAAGAGCACCGCCTCGCTGCCGCCGCTTGTGATGATGATGTCGTCGGCCGTGAGGTTGATGTTGTACTTCTTGTAGTAGTTGACCAACTTCTTGCGATAGCTCAGATAGCCTTGGCTTGGGCTGTACTCCAGGATGGTGCGGTCGATGTTCTTAATGGCATCGAGTGCCGCCTTGGGCGTCGGCAGGTCGGGCTGACCGATGTTCAAGTGATAGACGTGTATTCCTCTGTCCTTTGCAGCGTATGCCAAGGGAGCCAGCTTGCGGATGGGCGACTCGGGCATCTCAACGCCTCGTACGGAAATCTGTGGCATCTCTTTATTTACAATTTTACGATTTACAATATATTATTTCATTTCTCCTTACCGGAGACGGAAGGGTGCTTCGTTTACTATTCCGCGTGCAAAGGTACGACAAATAATTCATAGTTTGTTCTATTTCCGTCAATAAGTTTATAATTATGAAATAAGAATTATGAATTATGAATTAAAATAAGTACTTTTGTAGCGGTAAAAAGGTTAATACGTAGCATGCAGCAACAGATTCTTCACCTTCTCTGTACGGCCGGCACCTGTCGGCTTCACTTCTCCGGGCACGAGCAAACCCTCCGGCCAGGCAGCTGCATGATAGTGATGGCAAGCCATGTGGGGCGCATCGAGCCCTCGGAGGATTGCCAGCTCTGCCAGCTCCTGTTGCCTGCCGAGCAGCAGGTGGCCTGCATGCCGCACAGCAGTTACGGCACATGTGGCTGGCTGCATCTGTTCATGCACCCCATCTTCCAACTCGAAGGCGACGCGCTTGCCATTCTTCGGCGCGACTTCGAGGACGTTGCTTTCCGCTCCGAGCACACCCCAGAGACCTATCGTCAGGAGGCAGTCCTGCAAAGCATGCGCATACTTTATCTTGATGCCATGAATGCTCATGCCGCACTCTTCGAGCATGAAGAGGTGACACAGAGGGCAGCCGACATCATGTCGCGCTTCATCCGCATGCTGGAGGCTGGGAGCTATCGTCAGCACCGGACCGTTGCCTACTACGCAGAACAGCTCTGCGTGACGTCCAAGTACTTGCACCGAATCTCGACCCAAGTGAGCGGTCGTGCCCCGAGCTATTGGATTCAGCAGTTCACCGTGATGGAGATTCATCACTTGCTTCGGCATGGGAAGCTCACGGCAAAAGAGGTGGCGGCAAAGATGAACTTCGACAGCATGTCGCACTTCAGTAGATACATCAAAGGGGAAATCTCGGCAACACATGGCGAAGTTTAGGTTTGTGCGTATGCGTACATTGTTCGTACCTTTGCAACCGAATTAGTTGTTGGGGCAATTAGTCGTTTGGTCGTTTGGGTTTATTTACCATCATCCATCGGTTTCTTTCCCAAACCACTAAACAACCAAACCACTAAGCGACCAAACCACTAAACAACCAATAGTTATGCAAACCCGCACATTTTTATTGTTAGCTACCTGTGCTGCAAGCCTTTCCTTGCAGGCAGAAGAAGCGCTTCGCGACACCACGCGAATGGACGAAGTCGTCGTTACCGGCACACGTAATGCCACAGATGCCCGTCATCTGCCCTTCACCGTCACCAGCATCTCCAACGAGACGCTCAACGAGAACTACCGTTCCTCTGTCCTGCCTACCGTCATGGAGCAGACGCCGGGTCTCTTCACCACCAGCCGCGGCATGCTGGGCTACGGCGTGAACAATGGCGCAGGCAACATCAAAGTGCGTGGCGTGGGCAGCGGCGCGCAACTGCTCGTCCTGATTGACGGCCAGCCGCAATATGCCGGTCTCATGGGGCATCCCATTCCCGACGTCTATCAGACCCTGATGACGGAGAAGGTGGAAGTGCTTCGCGGTCCGGCCAGCCTCCTTTACGGCAGCAACGCGATGGGTGGCGTCGTGAACATCATCACGCGCCAGATGAACCAGGACGGCTGCAAGACCAACATCCGTCTGCAAGGCGGCAGCTACGGAACCTTCCAGGCCGACGGCGTGAACCGCCTTCGCTCGGGCAAGTTCAGCAGCGTTGTTGGCGCTCAGTATCAGCGCTCCGACGGCCATCGTCCCGATAGTAAGTTCGAACAGTTCGGCGGCTATGTGAAGCTCGGCTACGAGTTCTCCGAGTACTGGAAGGCTTTTGCCGATGCCAACGTCACCCACTTCAACGCCAGCAACCCAGGGCCCGTGTCGGCTCCACTCCTCGACAACGACGCCCGCATCACCCGCGGACTGGCAAGCATCAGCCTGAGCAACGACTACGGACGCACCAGCGGCACCCTGCGACTCTTCTGCGACTGGGGCCATCACAACATCGACGACGGCTACAACATCGGCGGCACTCCGAGGACAGCACTCTATAAGCACGACGATTACATCGCAGGCATCACCTGGTATCAGAGCGCACATCTCTTCGAGGGCAACACCGTAACGGTCGGCATCGACTGGCAGCACTTCGGCGGCAGCGCTTGGAATGCCGACAAGCTGACGGGCGCGAAGACCTATCTCGTCAAGGACGAGGAGGGCAACATCGTGGAGAACCAGCATGCCGACGAGGTGGGAACCTACATCGACTTCCGTCAGGACATCTGCAAGTGGCTGTCGGTGGATGCCGGACTGCGTGTCGACTGGCATTCCGTCATCGGCACCGAGCTTGTTCCACAAGGCGGTCTCTCCTTCCATCCCACAGCTGGTGCCGACATCAAGGCACTGGTGAGCAAAGGCTTCCGCAATCCCATCATCCGCGAGATGTACATGTTCCCGCCTGCCACAACCGACCTCAAGCCCGAAAGCATGATGAACTACGAGCTGGCCTACACTCAGCGCATCGGCTCGCGTGCACGTATCGGTGCCAACATCTTCTACATCAAAGGCAAGAACCTCATCAATACCGTCAGGGTGGGCGGCCGTCCGCGTAATGTCAACACAGGCGACTTCGAGAACTGGGGACTGGAGCTTTCCGCCGATTACATTATAAATAAATATTGGAGCGTCAACGGCAACTACTCCTTCCTGCGCATGGATACACCCATCGAAGGCGCTCCGGAAGGCAAGCTCTACCTTGGTGCCACCTACCACAAGGACCGTTGGACTGCCTCGGCCGGCCTGCAGAACATCAGCGGTCTCTACATCGCCACGGGTGCCAATCCGCAGAAGGAGAACTTCACCCTGCTGAATGCCACCGTCGGCTTCAAGGCTCTGCCCTGGCTGACTGCCTTCGTCAAGGGCGAG
>CADCCR010000192.1 GCA_902799985.1 uncultured Bacteroidales bacterium
CGCATTCATCGCGAAGGAGGCTATCAGTCCCGCGAAGGTGGTTATCAGCCACGCCCACGTATTCATCGCGAAGGCGGTTCCCAGCCACGCGAAGGCGGCTACCAGCCACGTCCCCGCTTCAATCGCGAGGGCGGCTACCAGCAGCGCGAAGGTGGCTACCAGCAGCGCGAAGGTGGCTACCAGCCACGTCCCCGCTACAATCGCGACGGCGAAGGCTATGCTCCACGAGGAGGCAAAGGCGGTTTCCGTCAGCGTACGTCAGACTACAATCCTCATGCTAAGTACAGCATGAAGAAGCAGATAGAATATCGCGAAACACATATCGACCCCGATGAACCAATCCGTCTGAACAAGTACCTTGCCAATGCAGGTGTCTGCAGCCGACGCGAAGCTGACAGCTTCATCGAGGCAGGCGTGGTGAAGGTTAACGGAGAGATTGTCACCGAGCTCGGCACAAAGGTGAAGCGCTCCGATGTCGTACTCTTCCACGACCAGCAGGTCAACATCGAGAAGAAGGTCTATGTCCTGCTCAACAAGCCCAAGGACTATGTGACCACCAGCGACGACCCGCAGAACCGCAAGACGGTGATGGACCTCGTGAAGGGCGCTTGCCGCGAACGCATCTATCCTGTAGGTCGTCTCGACCGCAACACGACGGGTGTGCTCCTGCTCACCAACGACGGCGAGCTGGCTACCAAGCTCACACATCCCCAGTACCTCAAGAAGAAGATTTATCATGTCCATCTTGACAAGAACGTCACAGCTGCCGATATGCGTCAAATAGCAGAAGGCATCGAGCTGGACGATGGCGAGATACATGCAGATGCCATAGAATACGCCAACGAGACGGACCGCAAGCAGGTGGGCATCGAGATACACAGCGGCCGCAACCGCATCGTGCGCCGCATCTTCGAACATCTGGGCTACAAGGTCATCCGTCTGGACCGCGTCTACTTCGCCGGCCTGACAAAGAAGAACGTCCGCCGCGGCGACTGGCGCTTCCTTACCGAGCAGGAGGTGAACATGCTGCGCATGGGAGCCTTTGAGTAATTCATAAATCTCAATTCATAATTAATAATTAATATGAAACGTACTAAAGTTATTGATGCACTGAAGTGTACAGCATACGGGAGTGACATTTGCGTCAAGGGTTGGGTGCGCTCGAAGCGTGGCAGCAAAGAGATTTTCTTTGTCGCACTAAATGACGGAAGCACTGTCAAGAACTTGCAGATTGTCGGAGACGTGGCGAACTTCCCCGAGGAAATCTTGAAGCGCATCACGACGGGTGCCTGCGTGAGCATCGAAGGCAAACTCGTGGAGAGCCCCGCCGCAGGACAGGCCAGCGAGGTTCAGGCTACAGCCATCGAGATTCTTGGCGACAGTGACAGCACATATCCCTTGCAGAAGAAAGGGACGTCGTTGGAATTCCTCCGTTCCGTGGCACACCTGCGCCCCCGCTCCAATACCTTCGGAGCCATCCTGCGCATCCGTCACAACATGGCGATTGCAATACACACCTATTTCCACGAGCATGGCTACTTCTACTTCCACACACCGCTCATCACAGCGAGCGACTGCGAGGGAGCTGGCAACATGTTCCAGGTAACCACCAAGAACCTCTACGACCTGAAGAAGGACGAGCAGGGAAAGATTATCTACGACGACGACTTCTTCGGCGAGCAGACATCGCTGACGGTCAGCGGTCAGCTGGAGGGCGAGCTGGGTGCAACGGCGCTCGGAGCCATCTATACCTTCGGCCCCACCTTCCGTGCCGAGAACTCCAACACACCACGCCATCTGGCTGAGTTCTGGATGATTGAGCCCGAGATAGCTTTCATGGACCAGGAAGAGCTGATGGACCTCGAGGAGGACTTCATCAAGTACTGCGTCCGCTGGGCACTCGACAACTGCAAGGACGACCTCGAGTTCATCAACAACAACAAATTCCTCACACCTAATGCAGACCTGATTCCCCGTCTCGAAGGCGTGCTGAAGGAAGAGTTCGTCCGCCTGCCCTATACCGAAGGCATCAATATTCTGCAGGAAGCCATCAAGAACGGCAAGAAGTTCGAGTTCCCCTGCAACTGGGGCGACGACCTTGCCAGCGAGCACGAACGCTACCTCGTGGAGGAACACTTCAAGAAGCCTGTCATCATGACCGACTATCCGCGCTCGTTCAAGTCCTTCTACATGAAGCAGAACCAGGAGACAGCCGACGGCGGCAGCATCGGTTACAAGGGAGCCGTTGCACCTGGTCCCACCATGCAGGGCACCGATGTCCTCTTCCCGTCTATCGGCGAAATCATCGGCGGCTCAGTTCGTGAAGAGAACTACGACAAGCTGATGGCAGAGGTGGACCGTCGCGGCATGGACCTGACACACCTCTGGTGGTACCTCGACACCCGCAAGTACGGCAGCTGCCCGCATGCTGGCTTCGGCCTCGGCTTCGAGCGTCTCATCCTCTTCGTCACCGGCATGCAGAACATCCGCGACGTCATTCCGTTCCCCAGTACCCCGAAGAACGCCGAGTTCTAAATCACGGAGCGCTTATTGCACATACATGTACGTGCAATTGCACATACGCGTATGTGCAATTGCATATACGTGTGTGTGCAATCAACGCGACGTGTCTTCTCCTGCAATCATTAACGATAAAAGGGATGCACCCATGTGGATGCATCCCTTTTGATTGCTTGGGCTTCGCCAGACGATTAGCGAAGCACCGCCTGCGCCTGAGCGTTAGCGAAGACTCGCCTGCGCCTGGTTAGCGAAGCACTTTCTTGCCATCGATGATGTTGACGCCCTTCGCAGTCTTATTCAGGCGCTGGCCTGCAAGATTGTAAATTTCCTTGCCCTCAAGCTGAGAGTCAGAGAGGCTCTTTATGCCTACGATGTATTCCAGGTCGTAGATGGTGACGTCGTTGGCGTCGGCTCCGTCGCTCTTGCAGATGTCTGCTCCGTCGTCGCTTATGCGGAGACCGTCTTCAAGCATGCTATCATTGATGGTGATGCCGCCATTGAATTGAACAATAGACTGTGAGTATGATTCGGCATGGATGTTGGAGTTGCTTATCAGGAGTTTCTCTCCGCCCGAAGTGCCCCTGATGGCATAGTTGGTGGTTTGCTTGACTTCAATGTTAGCATCCTTGATGGTGAGCTGTTTTCCATCGACGATGGCGATGCAGCCATTAAGTGTCAGTTTGCCGGGGCCTGTGATGGTGGTTGATTGCCAGAAATGGATGAGGGTGTCTGGGTTGCTTCCGCTCAGTTCCACGTCTTTTGCAACATAGATGGTCAGGTCCTCAACTCCCTCGTTCCTTATCAGGTTCAAGGAATCGCTGGTGCAGTTGTCGTTGATGGTCAGCGTCTTTGTCTTATTGTCGTAGGTTAACGAGCCGCCGTCGCCCAGTATGTCGCCCAGATTATTGCTCGTCACTTGTACGTTGTTGCCGACATAGAGTGCATAAGCTTTTTCTACGGGTTTATAGACAGGATTGTCCATCCAGACGATGTAGGATTGTCCATCCAGACGATGTCCGAGGTGTTCCTTTCGCCGCCACCGTAGTAGATGCTCTGGATGCCGATTCTCTTCCATGATGGAATCACGTCTTTCGGGTTGATGTAGAACTTGCTGCCACCCCTGTGGATGTCGTAGTCGTCGTCCCAGTCATAAGGAATCTCTGTCAAGTCCTCAGTAATGTCACGATACTCGTTGGCGAGCACAACGAATGGTTTCTCCTCTCCGTCTTCGTCAATCCATACGGTGTAGAAGAGCTTGGATGAGATGATGTCATTGTCATCAATGTCCTTGGTAGGAATGTTGAAGCCGATGTACGGAAAAGAGACGCCTTCGAGCTCATAATCGTCAATTGACGGGTCGGCAGGTGTAGCTGCAAAATCCAGTATCTTGGTTATTACAACATCCGTAAACATCTGGTAAGGCTCGCCTAATGAACGCTTGCCGTCGTGGAGCACCAGAGTCTGGTCGGTGGTGAAGGTGCCCAGCTCAGCATTGTAGTTCAGCACGATGTCCTCCAGGGTTTCGTTGTCCTCGCCAAGAGCGGAGAAGAAGAAGTCGAAGAAGTATCCATGGATATCTATCTGACCCATGTACTGGTTGGCAGGAATGGTGACAGTCTTGCCGTCCGCGCTCAGAGTACCCTTCAGCCACATGTCGGCAGTATCATCAGAGACACCCTTGAAGTAAACATCGTTGCCGTCGAAGCCAACCTGCATCTGGTAGGTGTATGGCTGTGACGCCACCCACTCATTAGCTTTTAGGGTATAAGTTTCTGTCACTAAGCCCTCGGGTGCCTCAATAGCTTCGGGCTCAGGCAAGATGTCGAACCATTGAATCTCAGTCTTATTCTCCTCGCCGCCACCACGGTAGATGCTCTGGATGCCAATTCTGGTCCAGTTGGCAGAGTAGAGGCCGTTCAGATAGATTTCATTGGTGTAGAAGTCGTAGTTCTCTGTGAAACCATAAGGAATCTCGGTCATGTCCTCGGTCAGCTTGGAGTGTGTGGCGGGAGTGAAGGTCAGCGGAGCGATAGTGCCCTCTGTGTCGGTGGTACCATCCGTAGGAGCCATTCTCCATATTGGTAATCTCCGGGGCAGCAGGCATGGCAGCCTTATCAGCAACCTTCATGATAACGGGATTGAAGTAACGACCATCGTAATACCGGTCTCCTAATAAACCAAAAATCTCACCTTCGGCAGTATAGGTATCGGCCTCTGCATCATAGGTGAACACAACATCATCAGTTCCGTAGAAGGCGTATGACTCGTAACCAGAATATTCACCAAAGAGCTGCATGGGGGGGAAGGTCACTGTGTTGCCGTCCTTTGTACCCTTTACCCATGCCTCGGGAATGTATTTGCTTAAGCCTTGGAAATAGACGTCATTGCCATCAACAGCTACGTTAACGGTCTTGGCCAATGCTTTTCCATCTTCATTCTCGTAGAACATGGTGTATTCCTCAGGCAGCTCCACGAGTTCATCTCCCAAGTGAATGGTAATTTTAGCAATGCGAGCCTGAGGTGCGCCCGTAGAAATGCCAGCCTCCTCCCTGGAAGGAACGGTGAACACCACCTGGGTAGCCTCACCTGTCCAAGTGCCTACTTTATCTTCAGATGAATAAGTGTATTCTTCCTGATCTGCCTTCAGCCATGTCTGAGCAGCACTTGCATTATCAGCCATAGTGATTTCAATCTTTGTCATCGGCTTGTCCGATGTGATGGTCAGCGTGTTGCCGGAATACATGCGAACGGCGGAACCAATATCGTAATACTTAGGCGAGTTACTGGTATTGGAGCCAGCCTCAAACTTACCTGCAACTGTCTCGTTGATTTCAATGTCAGAGACGTCCTGAGCATTCTCGTATCCCTGCTCGGCGGCTACCCACTCGTTTTCAGATATGGCTTTAAGCTCGTACCACTGAATCTCAGTAGCGTTCTCCTCGCCGCCACCACGGTAGATGCTCTGAATGCCAATTCTGTTCCAGTCGGCAGAGTAGAGGTCGTTCAGGAAGATATATGCTGAAAAGAAGTCGTATCCCTCGGTGAATCCGTAAGGAATCTCGGTCATGTCCTCGGTCAGACGAGAGTGTGTGGCGGGAGTGAAGGTCAGCGGTGCAATCTTGCCCTTGGTGTCCGTATATATAACGTACCACAACTTCGAATCCACGAGAGGATCGCCATTAACGTCTATAAGGGGGATATTGAACTCAACGAGATAGCCATAGTCGGAATCTGTAAGTCCCGTAATCTCAGGGTTGGCGGGCATTGCAGCCTGCTCGCTAACCTTCTTAATCACTGGGTTTCTGTAATAGTCGACATTTGAACTACCTGTATAAGTATAGAGAAGACCTTCGCCTACAAATTTGTTGTTTTTTGCATCGTAAGTAAACTGATAGTCTTCTTCCATAAAGTACATCTCTTGACTTCCGTATGCGCCAAAATACTGACCGCCAGCCAAGGTGACCAAACCATCTGCAAGCGTTCCCTTTACCCATGCTTCGGGCAGGACGCTATTCAGTCCCTGGAAATACACGTCATTACCATCGAAGCCTACCTTCACTGAAACAGAGCGATTTTCACCATAAAAATCCGAATATGTCATGACATACTTTTCTGTCTCCAACCCAGTGGGAGCTACTACGGGTCCTTTCCTAGTGAAAGTGGGCTGCTCCCAGTATGCATAGATTTGAAATTTATCCTCATACGCGCACTCTCCAATGAAGGTTGTAGCACACTCCAGAACACCTGCCTCTTGGTCGAAGTTGAACACAACATCACAAATCGTCTGGCCATCATCGGAACCCGAAATCCACTCAGGGGCATCGCTTTCATCTACCTGCTGCGAGGCAGGGAATGTGGCGGTGGTGCCATCGATGGTGCCCTTAATCCACGCATCCTTTGCCCAATAGGCCAAGCCTGCGATGTAGATGTCAGTGCCATCGACAATTACCTGGATTGACTTTGTTTCGCTGTCAACAAAACCAGAGTTGCCATCATAAACCATGAGTGCGCCACTGGTAGTGTTGTAGGTCTCTGGTGTGGCATCTGTCGGCGGAGTCACCAAGCCTAAAGACTTGCGCGGGGCCTTCTGTCTGGTTGTTGTACTACTACGGCTAACGCCTCTCGCCTGTATTTGCGTCTGGCGAAGTTCTTTTGTTGTTTTTGCAAACATCTCTGCCTTTGCCAGCGGCTTCTGAGCATAACCTACGACAGCAAAGAATGTTGCTAAAAGCATAAGGGTAAACTTCTTCATAAGCTTGAAATTGGTTAAATAGTTAGTTAATTCCGTCTGTTTGCGGACAAATTTATAATTAATTGTGCAGATTAGCAAATAAAAGACAATAGTTCTCACATTATATATATATATAGATAAGAGAGGAGATTGCAAAATATGGGTATTTGTACCGCCATTTTGTCTTGCTCTCAGTCATTTTGTCGTGCTCCGATGGCTTTGCACAGGATTTGTTGAATAAGGATGAAAGGAGATTAATGATATGATACAGAACAATCCAAATCAGCAAACAGAAGAGAAGAGCCTGCAGAAGTATGCTCGCAATCTCGTGGACGAGGCCAAGGCAGGGAAGCTCGACCCCGTCATCGGACGAGACGACGAGATACGCCGTGTGCTGCAGATTCTCTCGCGAAGGACAAAGAATAACCCTATCTTGATAGGCGAACCAGGTACGGGTAAGACTGCTATAGTAGAGGGACTTGCACACAGAATCCTGCGTGGCGATGTGCCCGAGAACCTGAAGAACAAACAGCTCTACAGCCTCGACATGGGTGCCCTCATAGCCGGTGCCATGTACAAAGGCGAGTTCGAGGAGCGACTGAAGAATGTAGTCAAGGAGGTGACAGAGAGCAATGGCAACATCATCCTCTTCATCGACGAGATACACACTCTGGTCGGAGCAGGCAAAGGCGAAGGAGCAATGGACGCTGCCAACATACTGAAGCCTGCGCTGGCACGAGGCGAAATGCGCAGCATCGGTGCTACAACGCTCGACGAGTACCAGAAGTACTTCGAGAAGGATAAGGCCCTGGAGCGACGCTTCCAGACCGTCATGGTCGACGAGCCCGACACGCTCTCCAGCATCAGCATCCTGCGAGGCCTGAAGGAACGCTACGAGAACCACCACAAGGTGCGCATCCAGGACGATGCCGTCATAGCTGCCGTACAGCTCTCGCAACGCTACATCACCGAGCGATTCCTGCCCGACAAGGCCATCGACCTCATGGACGAGGCTGCCGCTAAACTGCGTATGGAGCGCGACTCTGTGCCCGAAGAACTTGATGAAATCAGTCGTCGACTGAAGCAGCTGGAGATTGAGAGAGAGGCGATTCGCCGAGAAGTAAAGGCACTTCCCCAAGGTGGGAACGGCGAAGGGGCTTCTAAGCTTGCCAACATCGAGAAGGAGATTGCCGACCTGCGCGAACAGGAGCAGAAGATGCGCCGGCAATGGGAAGACGAGAAGCAGCAGGCCGACAGGGTCCAGACCCT
>CADCCR010000193.1 GCA_902799985.1 uncultured Bacteroidales bacterium
TTTTCTGTGATTTCTGTGTGACATTCAAACGAATTAAAGTAACTTTGATTTTTCACTTTTCACTTTTCACTTAAAAGATAATGAGAATAGTTTTCATGGGTACGCCGGACTTCGCGGTGCAGTCTCTCAGCAGGCTTGTTGAGGAGGGCATGAATGTGGTGGGCGTCGTCACGATGCCCGATAAAGCCATTGGCCGACACCACGATGTGCTGCAAGCCAGTCCGGTCAAGAAATTTGCCCTGGAGAAGGGCATCCCCGTCCTGCAACCCGAGAAGCTGCGCGACGAAGCATTCCTGGCCGAGCTCAAGGCACTGAAGCCCGACCTGCAGATAGTCGTTGCCTTCCGCATGCTGCCGCAAGTGGTATGGGCCTTGCCGCCACTTGGCACCTTCAACCTCCATGCAGCCCTGTTGCCGCAGTATCGCGGAGCAGCACCCATCAACTGGTCCATCATCAACGGCGACACCGAGACGGGCATCACCACCTTCTTCCTCGACGAACAGATTGACACGGGGCGCATCATCCTGCAGGAACGCACGCCCATCGCCATCGACGACAATGCCGAGGACGTCCACGACAAGCTAATGATGCAAGGAGCGGAGCTGGTCATCAAGACCGTCCGCCTCATCGAGAGCGGCGAAGCCAAAGCCACCGACCAAAGTCAGTTCATGACGGACGAACCGCTGCGACCTGCTCCGAAGATATTCAAGGACACATGCCAAATCAAGTGGCAGGAGCTCACGGTGAAGCGTGCCTACGACTTCATCCGAGGCCTCAGCCCCTACCCTGGTGCATGGACACACGTCATCGCCAACGGCAAGGAGACGGAGATGAAGGTCCAAAAAGCCTCACCAGCCTCACCCCTAACCCCTCTCCGAGGAGAGGGGAACCGAGGAGAGGGGAACCGAGGAGAGGGGAACGATGCTCATATAGTGAGGGATGGGGACCGGCTGCTTGTGGCGCTGCCGGACGGCTATCTTTCCCTCGACGAAGTGCAGCTCGCAGGCAAGAAACGCATGCCCATCGCCGACCTGCTCAGAGGAACAAACATTTCCAATATATATTAAATATGAAGAAGCAAATCCTACTCCTACTTGCCCTATGGTCAATGGCCAGCAGCCAACTGTCCACGGCACGGGCACAGACACCAGTTTATCTCGACCCCTCGAAGGACATTGAGGCTCGCGTGGAAGATGCACTCAGCCGCATGACGCTGGCCGAGAAGATTGACGTGATTCATGCGCAGAGCAAGTTCTCGAGCGCCGGCGTGAAGCGTCTCGGCTTCCCCGACTTCTGGACCGACGACGGCCCTCATGGCGTGCGCCCCGACGTGCTTTGGGCCGAATGGGAACAGGCCGGACAGACCAACGACTCGTGCGTAGCCTTCCCAGCCTTGACCTGTCTGGCAGCCACCTGGCATCCGCTCGTCGCCTCCGCCTACGGCCATGCCTTGGGCGAAGAAGCACTCTATCGCGGCAAGGGCATGATACTGGGCCCGGGCGTAAACATCTACCGCACGCCCCTCGGAGGCCGTAACTTCGAGTACATGGGCGAAGACCCCTACCTCACCTCCCGCATGGTGGTACCCTACGTCCAGGGCCTGCAGAGCTGCGGCGTGGCAAGTTGCGTGAAGCACTACTGCCTGAACAACGACGAGGAGTACCGCCACCAGGTCAACGTCATCATCAGCTCCCGAGCCTTGCACGAAATCTACCTGCCGGGCTTCGAGGCTGCCGTGAAGGAAGGCAAAGCCTGGGGCGTGATGGGCGCCTACAACCTCTACAAGGACGAGCACAACTGCCACAACCAGTACACGCTCAACAAGATACTGAAGCACGACTGGGGCTTCGACGGCGTGCTCGTCAGCGACTGGGGCGGTGCACACGACCTCGACCAAGCCGTCAGGAACGGGCTCGACATGGAGTTCGGCACATGGACCGACGGACTGACCATGGGCGCCACGAATGCCTACGACAACTACTACCTCTCGAAAGGCTATCAGAAAGCCATCCTCGAAGGCAGATACACCACCAAGGAACTCGACGAGAAGGTGCGCCGCGTGCTCCGGCTCTTCTTCCGCACCACCATGAACAGGCAGCGTCCCTACGGCTTCCTCTGCAGCGACGAACACTATGCAACGGCCCGCCTGGTGGCCAGCGAAGGCATCGTGCTCCTGCAGAACGACAGAAACGTGCTGCCCATCCAGCCGCAGGGCAAGAAGATACTCGTCGTGGGCGAGAATGCCATCAAGATGATGACCGTAGGCGGCGGCTCGAGCTCGCTCAAGGCACAGCACGAAATCAGTCCCCTACAAGGACTGCAGGAGCGGCTAGGGGCCTCTCCCCAGCCCTCCCCCGCGGGAGAGGGAGTACTCCCCCTAAAGGGGGATGGGGTGACTCTCGACTACGCCCGTGGCTACGTGGGCGACGTCAGCGGCAACTACAACGGCGTGACGACAGGTCAGAACCTCAAGGACGACCGCACGCCCGAGGAACTCATCGCCGAAGCCGTGGAGAAAGCCAAGACAGCAGACTACGTCATCATCTTCGGCGGACTGAACAAGAGCGACTATCAGGACTGCGAGGGTCACGACCGCAAGACCATGGACCTGCCATACCATCAGGACAAGCTCATCACAGCCATAGCAGCCGTCAACAAGCAGACCATCTACGTCAACATCAGCGGCAACGCCGTCGCGATGCCATGGCGGAAGCAAGTCCCCGCCATCGTGCAAGGCTGGTTCCTGGGCAGCGAGGCAGGCACAGCCCTGGCATCCGTACTGCTGGGCGACATCAACCCCAGCGGCAAACTGCCCTTCACATGGTACGAAGACCTCAGCCAAGTCGGAGCCCATAGCTTTGGCGAAGCCGCCTTCCCCGGCATCTGGCGCGAGGGCAAGAAGATAATCGACGAAGAGTACAAGGAAGGCATCTACGTAGGCTACCGCTGGACGGACAAGCAGAAGCAGAAGCCCGCCTTCGCCTTCGGTCACGGTCTGAGCTACACCACCTTCAAGGTAAGCAACCTCCGAGCCGTCACGAGCGAGACCACCGACGGCAACATGACCTTCCAGGTGGACGTCACCAACACAGGCTCCCGCCCGGGAGCCGACGTTGTTCAGCTCTACATCAGCGATGTGAAGAGCAGCGTCGATCGTCCTGTCAAGGAGCTGAAGGCTTTCCAAAAAGTAATGTTACAGCCCGGCGAGACAAAGACCGTCACGCTCCAGACCGACAAACGCGCCCTCTCCTACTGGGACGAGGCCACCGACGACTGGAAGGCCGAGCCCGGCGAGTTCATCGCCCAGGCAGGCGATGCCAGCGACCGCCTCACCTGCAAGGTGAAGTTCACGTTGAAGTAACACCCGCTCGGAGGAGCAAGGGAGCTTGAAAAAATGAAAGAATGAAAGAATGAAAAGGGGCAAGGAGCAGGGGGCAAGGAGCAAGAGAATACCAACAGCCAGAGCAATCCTCCTGCCCCCTGCCCCTTGCTCCTTGCCCCTTGCTCCTGTT
>CADCCR010000194.1 GCA_902799985.1 uncultured Bacteroidales bacterium
GAGTCGATTACCGAATATCTGCTGAAGGTCATCAAGGGACGAACGAGTGCGGTGGCCACCACATGTATGTCGAGCCTCTTCCTGAATGTCACGACAGGCGACCAGATCATCTCGATCATCCTGCCGAGCAAAATGTATGGTTCGGCCTTCGACAAGTTGAGACTGCCACGCAAACTGATGAGCCGTTCGCTCGAGGACGGAGGTACAGTGACTTCGGTACTGGTGCCCTGGAACTCATGCGGTATGACACAATCGACGGTGCTTGGCGTGGCGACAACCATCTATGCTCCCTATACGCTGTTCTGCTGGATTTCGCCCCTGATGTCAGTCATCGCCGCATTCGTCAAGCAGTATGTCATGAAGAAGGAGGATCAGGAAAGTGACTTTGTCACGATATCCGGACAAGAAGAGGATCTTGAATAAATTTATTATCACGAATTAGAGAATTATAGAATTAATTATTTGCATAATATTTTCGAATAATAACGTCTGAACAAACAGCATCGAATGACAACGTCTATCGAAATTCCTAAATTCGATAATTCGTGACAAATAAAAATTTGAATATGAAGAAATATTTGAAAGAATATTGGCCCTACCTGCTGGCGCTGCTGCCGGTGATGCTGCTGCGAGACTTCTCACCAGCATCCGAGCTGCGCTATGTGAGCCTGGCTACTGAACTGATCAACGGGAACCACTTGTTCTGCCTGACGTGGCAGGGCGAGGAGTTTCCCTACATCATGCCGCTCTACGTCTGGCTCATTGCGCTGCTGAAGCTGGTGTTCGGCCATCACTTCATGATCACCATCACGCTGCTGTTCTCGTTCATCCCTTCGATCATCATCCTTGCCATCATGAACCGATGGGTGGAGAAATACGATGCGCAAAGTTTCAGGCTGAAGGACGGCAGCCAGTCGAGAATGCTGGCTTCGATCATGCTCTTCACCTGCGGCATGCAACTGGCGATGTCGTTCTTCGTGAGTCCCGACATGCTGTTCTCGCTGTGGATTGTGGCTGCGCTCTATACCTTCTGGCGACTCATCATGGACCAAGGCTCCTATGGCCTTTCGAAGGACATCAAGAAACGCAAGCACCTGCAATGGCGCTTCGGCCTGTACATTTTCCTTGCCGTCTTCACAAAAGGTCCTTTGGGCTTCATCATCCCGTTTGTGAGCACCACATTGTTCCTGCTTTTCAGCGGAAGAATCAGACGCTGGGCAAGCGCGTGGAACTGGCGTGGATGGATCGTCTTCCTTGGTCTGATGAACATCTGGCTTTATCTGACCTACCTGGAAGGTGGTGCCGAATGGCTCGACAAGATGATGCTGGAATCGCCTTTGGCTATGTTCCTGCATCCCGAGCACCACAACCGCCCGTGGTACTATTACCTGCTGTCGCTTTGGGCCGACACGCTGCCGTGGGGGCCGATATGCATCGTGGTAATCGTGATTTCGCTGATACGCCGCATTCACCACGAAGAATTCCTTTGGAACCATTTCTTCGGAACGCCTTTGCAGAACTTCTTTGCCATCATCTTTGCCGTATCGCTCGTCTATTTCTCGGCACAGAAGATGAAACTCGACGTGAATATGCTGCCTGCCTATCCGTTCCTTGTCTATCTGGGCGTGATGCAACTGGAACAATGGCGTTGGCCCGTGCGTATGAACTGGCCGATGATATGGGTTTGCCGCATCGTGCTGCTGATAGTCTTCATCGGAGGATTGCTTTGTCCCTGGCTCAACATCAAGACCTGCTATGGCCGTATCTGCTATCATGCCAATGACCTGCAACGCGAACTGAATACCGAGAAGTTCTATGTCTATAAGGTGCGCAGACCCAAGGGAATGGATGTGTATCTGCACGAAGACCCCATCGAGGCGACGCCCGAAGACATCGCCGAAGGCAAGTTGCAGAACACGCTGCTCATCATGAAGGAATACAGACTAGACCGACTTAAGAAGAATCTGGACGAGCTGGGTGTCCCTGCTGAAAAACAGGGAGAGGTGATTGACGAACTCGGGGATTATATTATCGTGAGGTTCAGGTAGATGGTTGGGGCAGCCAAACTTGGCTGCGACTTAAACAAACTGGGAAAAGATGGCCGCCAAAAATGGCGGCGACTTTGACAACCAGAGAGAAAGGGGGTCATCACAATCGGGATTCGATTGTGATGACTTGTTTTGTATAGGGGTGCGTCAGGGTGATGCTTTCGGCGTGAAGCATAAGCCTTGGGGCGGTTGATTTTGTGGGAATCATGATGTCGTAAAGGGTGTCGCCAACGATGGGATGATCCAAACCTACTGGTGAAGCACAATGAACACGAAGCTGATGGGTGCGACCCGTGAGCGGATAGAGGGCAAGGAGAGTCTCATCAGCTGGAATCGGCTCATTGTCCCACTTGCCTTCGATGACCTCATAATAGGTGATGGCCTCCTTGCCGAACTGATGATCGACCACTTGGCGCGGACGATCGTCGGGATTGACCGACAAGGGGAGGGAGATGATTCCACAAGTACTTTTCAGTTTCCCCTTGAGCCTTGCAAGGTAACGCTTTTGCAAGGTCTTTTCGACAAACATCTGATTCAGCAACTTGAAGGTCTGGGCATCCTTTGCAGCTATGAGTATGCCACTTGTGGCCTGGTCGAGGCGATGAACAAGCATAGGTCCTTTGACCGAGGGATACATCTGATGGAGAAGGTACTCGACATTGGGTTGCGAAAGGTCCTTGGAGGGGACACTTAACAGCCCGGAAGGCTTGTGAACAGCCACCATATATTCGTCGTCATAGATGACTTTCAACGCTTTGGCATTGCTTGACGGAGGTGTTGCAGGAACGGTTTCGCTCAACGAAGGAATCATATAGCGCAGGATAGGCGAACACTTTTCGATGCACGATGGATAGAAATGCCCATGGATGCGAAGCAGGTTGACAGGGGTGGAGCCGTACCAAAATTCGGCAATCTGCAGAGGTTTAAGGCTATTTTCGTATGCAAATTGGAGCAGGCGAGGGGCAGCACATTCGCCCGTTCCACCAGGAGGAAGTCCGCGCTTGGCATCGGCAAAGATATCGATGACGTTGCGATAGGTTCCCGAAGGATTGAGGAAATTGAAATGAGAGAAGATTTCGCGCTGCAAGGCAATGCTCAATTGACGACGCTCGGCTTTCAGACGTTTGACCTTGGAAGGAGCCAATGTGTCGGAAGAAGCGAGTTCATGGTTGATGTCGGAGATGGCACGATCCTTTTGAAGATAGAAATCGTCGGGGTTCTGCAGGTCATAGACGGGAGGCACAAAGAACTGGTCGGCATCGACGAACTGGCCGCCGTCAAGGCTCCGGAGCGCACCGGCACCATGGAACTCCTTCTGCCCGATCCGCCCCGGCTAGGCAATAAGGTTCTTGACCTCAAAAATGTCTCCCTTACCCTCGGCGGGAAATGCCTGTTCCGTGATTTCAGTTTCGAATTCACCTCTGCGCAGAAGATCGGGATCATCGGGCCCAA
>CADCCR010000195.1:0-2059 GCA_902799985.1 uncultured Bacteroidales bacterium
GCGATAGAGGGCCCGTTCGCGGTCACGTTGCTCCATGCCGCCATGCAGGATGCCTGCCATCAAGCCATTCTGCTCCAAGTAATTGCCCACACGTTCCACACTCTCGCGATAGCCTACGAAGACGAGGCTTTTCTGTGTCCCCAGGGTGCAAAGCAGTCGCAACAGCGATTGCAGCTTGTCTTTCTCGGGCGACTTGACCAGACGCAAACTGATGCGGGCATCACTCTCTTCTTCGTCGAGGAACGAGAGGCGGATGTGCTTGTCGCTCCCCACGAAAGCAGGTATCTCGTCGGCATCTGTGGCTGAGAGCAGGATGCGTTGCTGCAAGGCGGGAAGAAGCGCGATGATGTCCTGCATCTGCTCCCTGAAGCCAAGCTCGAGCAGCTTGTCGAACTCATCGAGGACAAGGATGCGAACATCCTCGGGCAAGAGGTTACCCTTCTGCAAATGGTCGAGCAGACGGCCTGGCGTAGCAACCACAAGATGAGGGCGCAGGCCTCGCAACTGCTGATGTTCCTCCATTGCGGGACGACCTCCGTAGCATGCCGCCACCCGAAGCTCCGAGCACAGTCGACGTGCCACATCGGTGGTCTGAATGGCCAGCTCGCGCGAAGGGACTATGATAAGTGCCTGCAGATTATCGTTCTGGGCATCGAGCTTCTGCAACAGGGGCAGCAGATAAGCCAATGTCTTGCCCGAGCCCGTGGGACTGAGGAGCACTACGGAAGCACCCTTGCGGATGGTTTGCAGCGCATCCTGCTGCATGGCATTGAGGGCAGAAATACCGAGCCGAGTCAAATCATAGTTCATAATCTTAATTCAATTCATAATCTTAATTCAATTCATAATTCATAATCTTAATTCAATTCATAATTCATAATTCATAATTCATAGTTGACTGGCGTCGAGCCTTGCTTCTTCACTCCACATGTAACTTTGATTCTTCACTCTTCGTTCTTCGTTCTTCACTTGCGAAGCACTTTTCACTTTGCCGCAGGCGACAAGAACCACAGATTAAGCAGATTAAACAGATTATTTTTCAACAACGAATTAAAACGAATTTAACGGATTGAGATTTCATTATGAAATCTATTTTGACTTTGCTTTACCGCTATCGCGCCAGCGACTTTCAGTTCCCCTTCGGGCCGTCGACCTCAGTTCTGTGATTTCTTAATTTCTGCGATTTCCTTTATTTGACTTTCCCCTTCGGACCGTCGACCTCAGTTTTGTGATTTCTTAATTTCTGCGATTCCCTTTATTTGACTTTCCCCTTCGGGCCGTCGACCTCAGTTCTTCCCTTCGGTCAGGCGCAGGCGGAACTGCGGGACTTTAAAAATAAATATTTCTGTGTTTTCCGTGCTTTCTGTGTGATATATACAACGGACTGGAATTGTAACTTTGATTTTTCACTTTTCACTTTTCACTTCGCCGAAGGCGTGGTAACTTTGATTTTTCACTTTTCACTTTTCACTTTTCACTTTGCCGCAGGCAACATTTCTATCTCAGGAAGTAGTCCACGAGGAAATAGACGCCGAGGGCGCAGAACCATCCGAGCAGGACCTTTCCCGTGATGTGCTTGAAGTACCACCAGATGGTGACGTCCTCGCTCTTCATCAGGGCATAGCCGGCTGTGTTGCCGATGGGCAGCAGGCATCCGCCTACGCAACCGCTCAAGGTGATGAGATGCCAATACTGACCGTTCTCCACGAAGCTTTGCATGTATTCGGTCATGTCGGGGGTGTTGCCGTCCAGCACCGGATAGATGGAGATGCCGCTGATGACCAGCGCCACATTGTCCATCACCGAGCTGACTGCTCCAAGGACGAGCGAGAGAATGTAGATGTTGTGGATATTCTGGTCGCACCAATAGGCCACATGCTGCATGGCACCCACCTCGATGAGGATATCGACGCTCAGGCCAACACCCAGGAAGAACATAATCATCTGCATCACTTCGTACTGGAGGCTGCGGTTGGTGCGTGTCGTCAAGGGCTGGTCGGAGAGGATGCGCTTACGGTTGATAATCTCGTTAACAACCCACAGGACACCGAGCACACAG
>CADCCR010000195.1:2095-5552 GCA_902799985.1 uncultured Bacteroidales bacterium
GCGGTAGAAGGTGGGCACGAACCACAGTCCCCCCATGCCGAGACAGAACATGAGCAACTGCTGCCAGGGCTTCACGTCAGCATCATCGCCACGATACATCACATTGCTGCGCTTCAGGTCGAGATGGCTGGGGAGCTTTCTGCCGATGAGGAACGTGGGGATGATGGTGGCAAAGAGGGCAGGCAGCACCAGAGCAGCCGTGTAGTTGGTGGGCGTCACAGCTCCACGAGTCCAGACAAGCAGCGAGGTGACATCGCCTATGACGGTGAAGCAGCCGCCGCAATTGGTGGCAATGACGATGATGGCGCCCAGCAGCATCCGTTGCCTATGGTTGACCACAAGTTGGTTCATCACCATGAGCATGACCACGGCTGAAGTGAGGTTGTCGAGGTTGGCGCTCAAGCCGAAGCTGCACAAGGCAAGCATGGTGACGGTGACCCACGTCTTCTGCGAGCGGCACAGCTTCGTCACGAAGTCGAAGCAGCCGTTGTTGGCAAGCACATCAACTATCGCCATCGTAGCCAGCAGGTACATGACGATGCAGACGAGCTGAATCATGTGTCGGGCAAAGACGTGCTGACAGATGTACTCGTTCACAGCCTTCAGGCTGTAGCTCTGTCCGGCCAGGAATTCCTGAAAGCCGGCATCATGGAGAGTCTCGATGTAATATGGTCCCACACAGACATACAAGACCCATCCCCATACGCCGCAGAAGAGCGCGACAGTGGCTTTGTTGATGCGCGTGATGTGTTCTGTGCAGATGAGCACATAGCCGAGCAACATTAGGATAACGATAGCAATGGTCATCTTCTTTTGGTATTTATTTAGTTAAGCGTGTTTGTAATTCATTTCCTTGCCTCTTCCTCGAAGGTGCGGAAGAACTCAGCCTGCTGACGGCCTTCGCGATGCATGGCCCGATATTTCTTCATCTGGGCGACGAGCTCGTTCCATGTGCCATCCTTCAGGGATTCGGCTTTGTGACGCATGCAATGGAGGTAGAGAGGCTGCATCCTGACGCGCTCCACCCGCTCGATTATCTCATCGTTCTCTGCCGCCTTCCTCGCCTCATCGAGAATGGCAAAGGCATCGCTGATGAACTTGTCGCTGTAGATTTCGTGATTCTCGCGGATGTAAATGCCGTAGTGGACATCTGGCTTCACCAAGCTCTTGCACAGGCGATAGTAGTCCATGATGTGCGGAGCAGCCTTGCCGTAAAAGCCGTCGATGAAGATGTTCACCAGCGAATCCACATCCTGCTCGGGGTTCCAAAGCAGTTGGTTCACGGTCCACGCCTTCATCTCGTCGAACTCAGCCCCAGCCGATTGGTACTGAGCCTCCTCGAAGATGCCGATGGCCTTGTTGTCGCCGAACACCTTGATGTTGGGGCCAAGCACCTGGAAGTTAGGCCAGGGAGCAATGTATTGGGCATAGTCCACGATGTAGTCCCAGATGAACAGATGCGGAGCGAGGGCAGCCCAGCCCTTCAGGTCGCGCATGAAGGCCTCGTTCTGCGGACAGCCCGCATCCAGCGGATGGGCAAAGCAGCACTCTATGCTGCACAGGCGTATGACCACATTCTCGCGGGGCTTGATGCCCGTTGGCGGTTTTCTTGAGTACTGATAGGCAAAAGTGCCGACGTACTTGTCGGGGAACTCGTCGCGAACAGCATCAGCCACCTGATTGACGAACCAGACAATCAGTCCCGCATGTCCGCCGTACTGTTGTTCGATGGCAGCACAC
This sequence comes from uncultured Bacteroidales bacterium, assembly GCA_902799985.1. Taxonomy (GTDB): domain Bacteria; phylum Bacteroidota; class Bacteroidia; order Bacteroidales; family Bacteroidaceae; genus Physcousia. The sequence continues at coordinate 3,836 of CADCCR010000195.1, forward strand.
TCTTTGCATTGGCAGAAGCTGAAGTTATCGTTCTGCGAGAGGCTGTAGATGCGGTATGTGGGATTCTCTCGCATGAAGGCAGCAAGGCGATTCTTGCAGATTTCCAGCACATCGGGGTTCGACAGACAGAGCTGAGCATAGTCCGACGAACGCTTGCCATCGCGCAAGGCGAAGTATTCGGGATGTGCCTCGTAGAACTCCTTGACAGAGACGAAATGGCCCATCGTGTGAGCGCCCCAATAGGCTTCGATGTTGCCATAGTCGTTGATGTTGGGGCTCCATTTCATATTTTCGCGCGTGTGAGCGCTCCATTTGGGGTCGTTTGCCACAAAATAGTTGCTGTAGCGGTAGCCGATGAAAGGTTTTTCCGAGTGGTTCAGCCGAGGCAGTTTCCACTTCTTATACTTCGGGACCACAGTGCAACCGGGTGTAAGCCAATGGATGCCAAGCTCACGCTCCAGGAATGTGAAGACGCCATACATCGTGCCACGCCCCGAGCCACCCCAGATGAGCAGGTCGTGTCCCACAGTCTTGTAGGTGAAACTCTCGTCGTTGGCATCAGGCTGCTTGGCAACCGTCTTGAGTTGCACCCCAGCATTGTAGCCGACGATGATGCTTGGCTTGGCATTCAAGTCGTCTGTGATGGGCAGGCGGACGCCACTCATCTGTTCGATGTACTGTTGCAGCTCACTTGCAGCCGTTTTCTCGGAGGTGGAGGCAGCTGCCGATACGACAATCTTATAGTCGCTCTTTCCATTGCGGAAGAGCCAGTCTGCCGCATTGCTCCCTACGGCCAGCAGCAGAAGCACACCGACCATCGCAAGCCGGTTTTTAGTGAAGATAATAGCTTTCATCGGCACAAAGATACGGCTTTTAATTCAAAATTCAAAATATATAAATTCAAAATTCAAAATTATTGTATTACCCATCGATTTCTTTTCCTTGTTTGACCATATTATCGAAAAAAGTCCTACTTTTGTCCCCATGATGAAGAAAATAACAAGCTTATTGCTCCTGTTGCTGCCGCTGAGCATAGGAGCGCAGAAGATAGAGATATCCGTTCAGGGCAACTGGGCAGAGATACCGGCCCAGCAGACACAAAGCGAGCTGAAGCCGGGATGGAAGATTGTGGACTACCAGATGAAGAGTCGGCTGACGCACTACCTCACGGGCGGACATGCCACACAGCTCTCCGACGGAAACCGCCCCATGTTCCGCGTCACCCCAGGCTCCGATGAAGTCCTCATCGACTATGCCCTCATACGTCTGAAGGCCAAGAAATACTACAGGAAACTGCCGCGTCCGCAGCTCATCGAGAACATCTATACGCGTCTGGAACCCAAGTTCTTCGACATAAAGGCCGAAAGCGACAGTTTTATCTGTCAGCCCCGCGAGCCCCTTCCCGCCGGCGAATACATATTGGTCCACCTCGCCCAGCCTCCCATCGGCCAGCTCAGCGACCTCCTCGTCTATCCCTTCTGTGTAGCGAAAGAATAGGGCAAGGAGCAAGGAGCAAGGGGCAAGGGGGCAAGGAGCAAGAGGTGAGCTTTCGGAAGCGCCCTGCGCTTATCTCAGAAGCGCCCTGCGCTTATCTCGGAAGCGCCTCGCGCTTATTCTGGAAGCGCCTCGTGCTTATTACCGAAGTGCCTCGCGCTTTTTTCGGAAGCGTAAATCACTCGTCACTCATCATATATGCTTGTAATAGTCAGCAAATCAG
>CADCCR010000196.1 GCA_902799985.1 uncultured Bacteroidales bacterium
CAACGCTTCTGCTTCCCTGGGAGGCAAATGGAACTTCGGCGATGCAAAGAGGAACAGCCTTTCGCTCGATGTTGACTGGAACAAACATGCTTACTACTACGACTATACTGCCCGCACATACGCGTACATGTTGCTGAAAGGAGAGGAGTATGGCGACCTCGATGGCGAGTGGTATTCCGTGCCATATCTGCCCGGACAAAGCAAGTTGCAGAGCGACCAACAACGCGTCATGACGCAGTTGAAGGGCATCTTCTATCTGCCATACGAGAATACCCTGCACGCTGGAGCTGAATACCGATACGATTACCTTAATGCTCCTGAGCGTACAGAGAACGGAACCGCCAGCGACTGGACAACGGCCCTCTATGTGCAAGACGAGTTCGACTGGCTGAAGTGGTTCAACCTCACAGCCGGGCTGCGATTGGTGGGCAATCAGAACTTTGGTGTCAGACTAACGCCCAAGGTAAGTGCCATGTTCTCTGCCGGCGACTTTCGCTTCAGGTTGGGATGGAGTCAAGGCTTCAAGACGCCGACAGTCAAGGAGTTGCATTACCGCTACCTGCATGTAATGGGCAGCAGCACGTTCTTCAACATCGGTAACACCAGCCTTAATCCGCAAACGAGCAACTACTACTCGACGAGTGTGGAGTACCGCGGACAGAAGTTCACGGCTTCCGTCAGCGGTTACATGAACAAGCTGGACAACATGATAGCTCTGGTGAATGTTCCTGTAGGAGAGATTCCTGCCGGCATTACCACCGCTTACCTTGGCGACGGAAGCGGCAATGTGCAGGCTCGCATGTACAGGAACATGGACGATGCTCGCACCTATGGCGTGGATGTGTCGCTCTCCTATAAGGTCTTCAAGGACCTGTCGCTCACCTCTGCCTATAGTTGGCTGAACACGGAAGCGAATCTCTATGATGCCGGCAAGGACCGCATGACCTCCGTCACCATCGACGGAACGGCGCACCACAAGTGGAGTGCCTCGGCCATGTACAGCCACGCGTTCAGCGCCCGCTACAAGCTCGGCATCAACCTCTCGACACGTGGCAGCAGTACGCGCTTCTACCAGAACAACCACGACGGCAAGCCCTTCCAGATATGGCGCATCAACACCACGCACGACTTCGGCAAGTCGGGCAAGATGCTGGCATACAGACTGGAAGTGGGTGTGGATAACATCTTCAATTATGTGGACCGCACCATGCATCCCTACCACCTCGGCAACAATACCTCGGGTACCACGGTTTATGGCACCTTCGGCATCAAGTTCAATTATGGAAAGAGAGTTAAAAACAACATATCAACAACTAAACAAAATTTAAACTATGAAGAAGATTAATTTCTTTATCCTTGCTGCCATGGCAATGGTAGCTCCTGTCTTCACAGCTTGCAGCAATAGTGACGACGAGGAAAACACCCAGAACAACCAGACGATTAACAACATTGTGTCGGAGTACACGGTCAACGACGAAATGGTTGCCAAGCAGAAGAAGCAGTCCGGCAAGGACGTCGCTGTCCTGCTCGTTGCCTTCGGTTCCACTTGGAACAACGCTTTCCTGGCTTTCGATGCCACGAAGGTAGCTTACGAGAAAGCTTTCCCCGAGGCTGACGTCTATATGAGCTTCTCAAGCGACATTTGCATCAACCGTGCAAGCCATGGTGAGAACAAAGACGATGCAGGCAATTACGTGAAGCGTGACTACTACGAGCCCCGCTACCTCCTCCATGCCATCGGTGATGCCAAGTACAGCAAGATTTATGTGCAGTCCCTGCAGGTCATCCCTGGCGAAGAGTTTGCTGCAGTTGTAGCAAGCGTGAAGAAGTTCATGAACAACGGCTACATTGCAGGTAGCCATCTTGATGATGAATATCTGAAAAAGTTACAGGAGGATAAGGCAGTCTTCCTGGGTATGCCTCTGCTGAACGACCCCGATGTGGATGTTCCCGAAGTTGCCAAGCAGCTGAACGCAATCTATGCACCTCGAGCAGAGCAGGGCGTGGTCGCTTTCATGGGTCATGGCAACCCCGACACCTACGACACGTTCAAGGCTAATGTGCGTTACACTCAGCTTGAAGAAGCTTTGCAGGCTCTCAATCCCAACTATTTCGTAGGTACCGTCGATATGCCCTACAACTACAAGCAGAATGTCCTGGCTCGTATGCAGGAGAAGAGCATCACCTCTGGCAAGATGTATCTGCAGGCCCTCATGTCCATTGCCGGTGACCATGCTCATAACGACATGGCAGGTGCAGGCGAAGGGTACTGGGACGAGACCGACCCGGAATCAGAGGACAATAGCTGGTTCGAGTTCTTCGGTCACAAGGGCTATGAGCCTATCGTAGTCAAGGCAGGCAATCATCCTCAGGGTCTGCTTGAGTTCCCCGGTGTCCTGGATGTCTGGATTAAGCACACCAAGGAGGCCGAGTTCCTCGAGGACGCTTACCACAGCATGTATCCTGAGGAATAACGCCACGCATAGTTTGCAAAATAACTACGTGTAGTTATCCAAATAAGTACGTGTAGTTATCCCAATAAGTACGTGTAGTTATCTCAATAAGTACGTGTACTTCTCCCAATAAGTACGTGTAGTTATCCAACTAACCCTGCTGTGTTTTTGACACAGACTTGGAGTGTCGTTCCGACATTCTCATCTGAAACGATTGCAGATAACATTTTTTTTCGTATCTTTGCATCGTGAATGCATATATGATAGCAGCACCCACCAGCGGCTCGGGCAAGACAACAATTGCCCGGGGGCTGATGGGATTGCTCGTTAAGAAAGGATATCGCGTCCAGCCCTTCAAGTGCGGACCGGACTATATCGACACCAAGTTCCACGCGGCAGTCTGCGGTCGCCCGAGCATCAACCTCGACACGTTCATGGCCTCGCCTCAGCATGTCCGTGAACTCTTTGCCCATTATGGCGCAGATGCCGATGTGTGCATCGTGGAAGGCATGATGGGGTTCTTCGACGGCTACGACCGTGAACGCGGTTCTTCCTACGAGATAGCCCGCGAGCTTGGCATTCCCGTCGTGCTGGTGGTCGATGCGAAGAGTGCTGCCTATTCCATGGCGGCTCTGCTCACGGGCTTCATCGGCTTCCGCAAGGATGTGCGCATCGCAGGCGTCATCTTTAATAGGGTAGGGTCGGAGAAGCACTTGCAGATGCTTCAGCAAGTTTGCGATGACTTGGAGGTGGAGTGCTTCGGATGCCTGCCGAAGTCTGCCGCTCTGGAACAAGGCTCGCGCTATCTTGGCCTTGACTTCTCGGAGCTGCCCGACGACGCGGCACTTATCACTCAAATGG
>CADCCR010000197.1 GCA_902799985.1 uncultured Bacteroidales bacterium
CTTCTTCGCAAAGCTCAGGCGCAGGCGGAGCACTCTTCACTCTTCACTCTTCACTCTCCTCTCTTCACTCTTCACTCTCCTCTCTTCACTCTTCACTCAAGAATGCCGACGGCTCCACACAGCTCGACCTGTTCGACCAACCGACACAGCATGACAAGTCGGACAACCAGACACGCGTAGTTGACCAACTAACCACGCCTAATTCGACAACTACACACGGCTCGTCGGCCATCGCAACATGGGTTGTCGACGGCAACCTCGTGGTAGGCCACAACCTGAAGGCAAACTGGCAAGAGCTGAAGGCACAGGGACTGACGGAGCAACCCATGTTCGACACCGAGATAGCGCACTATCTGCTGCACCCCGAGATGCGACACTATCAGGACTATCTCATGTCGGTCTATAACTGCAACAACATCGTGGACCTCAAGCAATGCCTCGAAAAAGAACTCAAGGAAGAAGGTCTGTGGCAACTCTTCACGGACATCGAGATGCCCCTGATGCCCGTGCTGGCCGAAATGGAAGAAGCTGGCGTGATGATTGACACAGAGGGACTGAAGGAGACGAGCCGCCTCTTCACCGAACAGATGCTGGCACTCGAGAAGGAGATTCATGCGATGGTCGGCTTCGACTTCAACATCTCCAGCCCCAAGCAAGTGGGCGAAGTGCTCTTCGACCGACTGAAACTCGACGCAAAAGCCAAGAAGACGAAGACGGGACAGTACGTCACCAACGAGGAAGTGCTGGAGGCCCTGAGGGGAAAGCACGAGGTCGTGGGCAAGATACTGGAGTATCGCGGACTGAAGAAGCTGCTCAGCACCTACATCGACGCCCTGCCACAACTCATCAATCCGCAGACAGGACACATTCACACCTCGTTCAACCAGACCGTCACAGCCACTGGCCGACTCTCTTCGTCGAACCCCAACCTGCAGAACATACCCGTCCGCGATGCACAAGGCAAAGAGGTGCGCAAGGCCTTCATCCCCTATCCGGGACAGCTCTTCTTCAGCGCCGACTACAGCCAGATAGAGCTCCGCATCATGGCTCACCTCAGCCAAGACCCCAACCTCATCGAGGCCTTCATGCATGGTAACGATATCCATGCCGCCACAGCCGCCAAGATATTCAAGAAACCGCTGGGCGAAGTGACCTCCGACGAAAGGCGGAAGGCCAAGACGGCCAACTTCGGCATCATCTACGGCATCAGCGCCTTCGGTCTGGCCGAAAGGCTGGGCGTCTCCAGAGGGGAAGCCAAACAGCTCATCGACGAGTACTTCCAGACCTACCCGGGCGTGAAAGCCTACATGGACAAGAGCATCGAGATGGCCCGCGAAAGGGGTTTCACCGAGACCATCTTCCAGCGCCGCTGCCAGCTGCCCGACATCAACAGCCACAATGCGGTGGTGCGCGGCTATGCTGAGCGCAATGCCATCAACGCCCCGATACAGGGCTCGGCGGCCGACATCATCAAGATAGCGATGGTGCGCGTCTTCAGGCGCATGAAGCTGGAGGGCATGAAGTCGAAGATGATCCTGCAGGTGCACGACGAACTCAACTTCTCCGTCCTGCCCGAAGAGAAGGAACAGATGCAACGCCTGGTAGTAGAAGAGATGCAAGGCGCCGCCTCGCTCAGCGTCCCCCTCATCGCCGACTGCGGCTGGGGCACCAACTGGCTCGAGGCACATTGAAGCAGTTCATAGTTCATAATTCATAGTTCATAATTCATAATTCATAGTTCATAGTAGAGAGCCTTATTCTGTCTTGATGCTATCTACGGGGTTCATCGTTGCTACCCGCCAGCTTTGGACGATGACGGTGAGGAGGACGACTATGCTGACGATGAGGAATGCCAGAGGGAACAGCCACCAGTGGATGGGAGTATGTTCGGCAAAGTTCCGGAGCCACCGCTCGCTGATGTAGTAGCCGGCAGGAGCTGCTATCACGAAGGAGAGGATGAGCGGAAGGGCGTAACGTGCGGTGAAGAGCGACAGCACTTCGCACACGCTGCTGCCCATCACCTTGCGGATGGCTATCTCCTTGCGACGATACTCCGTTTCGAACATCGTAAGGCAGAAGACACCAATGATGGTGATAAGGAAGGCAAGGACGGTGCTGACCTCTATCTGCGTCATGAACCGCATTTCGTCCTTGTATGCCTGTTCCAGAATGTCATCCATAAACTTCAGCTCTGGTGCCGGGTGATCCTTGAAGAATGACTCCAGCTTCTGACTGACCTTCTTTCTGAGTGCTTTCTTATCTGTATTGGCGCTCAGACGTATATACATAACATTCAACTGATTGCCCCAGCTGGCATATCGCTCTCCATAGATAACGAATGCGAGAGGCTCCTCGTTGTTATCTATGTGCGTAGTGCTGGCACGGGGGTTCTTGCATACCCCAAGCACTGTGAGATCGCCATCATAGAGGGGCTTGTCCATCTCTATTTCAGGGTACCTCTTCTTCATTGCCTCGTTGATAATATACACATCGCTGTCCGTTTCCTTGAAGTCGCGTCCCTCAATGACATCAATGCCCAAAGTGCGCAAATAGTTCCAATCCACAGGCCAGGCAATAAAATTAAAAAGCACTGCGTCGTTTCCACGTCCCCATTTCATGTGAATGTCACTTGCACCCAGGGCGAATTGGGAGAAGGATACGCTCTCTACGCCATTGATCTGTTCCAACTCGCTTCGCAGGGCAGTGTGTTGCTCCGAGAGCATCCCGAGGAGATTTGCTATAAGAAGTTCATCCTTGTCATATCCGTAGTCAGAGTTGTAGATGTAGTTTCTCTGGCAGAACAGGATGCCGACAAATATGACCATGACAAAGGCCATGACCATCTGCAGGCCGACAAGGAATTGACGCAAAAGACGTCCGCTGGGATTCAGTCCGAAATTACCTTTCAGAACCAATGCGGGTTGAAAAGAGGTAATATAGCGAGCACTATAGAAGGTGGAAAGTATGCCCACCAGGATACTGACGACTGCCAGCAGGAACACAATGTCCAGATTGTCTGCGACAGCAACAGAGCCATGCGTGTATTCGCCAATGTATTCCCACCGACCGATGCAGATTGCCAGCAACATGGATAAATAAATATTTCCGCCGTTGTTTAAAAACAGTGCACAGGCCATTACCACCAGGGAAGTTACCGCGCCGACGCTGATATCGATTCCGCCTCCGATCATTACGATGGTAAGACCGCAGGAAACGATAATCAGCGGTGCGTTATCGTTGAGAATATCGAAAATCTGATTGGCACGTAAGAATCCGCCCTT
>CADCCR010000198.1 GCA_902799985.1 uncultured Bacteroidales bacterium
AGTGCCAAGTGGAAGTGGAAGTTGGGGAAGTCCTTCTCGAGCTGCAGGAAGTCGTCGAGGAAAGGAATCTCCTCCAAAGCACGTGCGCCATAGAAGTAGTGCATGGGACGCTGACGGTCTTCGTCCTTTACGCCATGACCCTTCAACATGTGCATAATCTGAGCACGCAGAGGAGCCATACCGGCACCACCGCCTACCCAAATCATCTCACGACCTGTGCCGTATTGCGGACGGAACTCTCCATAAGGACCGCTCATGATGACCTTGTCGCCGGGCTTCAACGAGAAGATGTACGACGAAGCAATACCCGGGTTGACGTCCATGAAGCCAGGACCTTGCTCCTTCGGCTTGAAGGGAGGCGTAGCGATGCGGACGTTGAGGGTGATGATGTCGCCCTCGTCGGGATAGTTCGCCATAGAGTAAGCGCGGATGGTTTCCTGCGGGTTCTTGCACTTGAGGGGGAACAGTCCGAACTTCTCCCAAGCGGGCAGATAGGTGTCGCCGATGAGAGACTTGTCGAAGTCCTTGTCGTAGTCGATGCAGTCGAATGCAGGAATCTTGATCTGTGCGTAAGAACCTGGCTCGAAGTCCATGTGCTCGCCAGCGGGCAGAGCCACCTTGTACTCCTTGATGAAGGTTGCCACGTTCTTGTTGCCAATCACGGTGCATTCCCATTCCTTTACGCCCATTACTGAGTCGTCAACCTTAACCTCGAGGTCGCCCTTTACTTTGCATTGGCAACCGAGACGCCAGTGGTCCTTGATTTGCTTGCGAGTAAAGTGGCCTTTCTCAGAGTCGAGAATCTCGCCACCACCAGCAGTTACCTGGAGCTTGCACTGTCCGCAAGAGCCTTTGCCGCCGCAGGCTGAGGGAAGGAAGACGCCTTCCTGACTCAACGTGCTCAGCAGAGAAGCGCCTTGAGGAACAGAGAGCGTGTCCTTGCCGTTGATTGTTACATTCACGTTTCCACTTGGCGACAGATAAGCCTTCGCAACGAGAAGGATTGCCACCAGTATCATAATAATAGTAAGGAATACTCCTATACTGGTTAAAACCAAATTCATATCCATATTCTGTTCCTCCTATTATTAGATGTTAAGACCGCTGAAGCACATGAAAGCAAGTGCCATCAGACCAACTGTGATGAATGTAATGCCGAGGCCCTGCAGGGGCTTGGGGACATCGGTATAAGCCATCTTCTCGCGAATGGCAGCAAGGCCTACGATAGCCAGCAGCCAACCGATACCGGAACCAAGTGCATAAGCGATTGCATCACCGAAGCCTCCGATGAACTGAGCATTGGTAGGCTCCATCGTGACGCGCTGCTGCATGAACAAGCTGGCACCCATGATGGCGCAGTTTACTGCAATCAGAGGCAAGAAGATTCCGAGAGAAGCATAGAGCGACGGGCTGAAGCGTTCCACAATCATCTCCACCAACTGCACCATGCCGGCAATGACGGCGATGAACAGGATGAAGGCGAGGAACGTCAAATCAACGCCCATAACGATGGCATCAGGACCGAGGACGTAGGTCTGCAAAGCATAATCGACTGGCACTGTGACGAGCAGGACGAAGGTGACTGCAACGCCAAGGCCGAGAGCTGTCTTCACATTCTTGGATACTGCCAAGTAAGAGCACATACCCAAGAAGAAGGCGAATATCATGTTGTCCACAAAGATGCTGCGGACAAAAAGAGAAATCATGTGATCCATTTACTTTACCTCCTCTTTATTATAAGCTCTGTGAGCCCAGATTACTAAACCTACGATAATCAAACTCATGGCTGGCATCACCATCATGCCGTTGTTCTGATAACCTGCGTCGTACATGAACTGCGGGATGACGTTGTAGCCGAAGAGTGTGCCAAAGCCGAAAAGCTCGCGAACGAAGCCTACGATGACGAGGATGGCAGCATAGCCGAGGCCGTTGCCAATGCCGTCGAGGAACGAAGGCCAAGGACCGTTCTGCATAGCGAAAGCTTCGAGACGACCCATCAGGATACAGTTCGTAATGATGAGACCTACATAAACGCTCAACTGCACGCTAACGTCATAGACGTATGCCTTGAGCAGCTGGCTCACGATTGTCACAAGAGCTGCCACAACCACAAGCTGCACGATGATGCGGATGCGGTTGGGAATAGTCTTGCGCAACAGGGATATAATCACATTCGAGAATGCCGTGATGACCGTCACGCTGAGTCCCATCACGATGGCGGGCTTCAGCTGACTGGTGACAGCCAATGCCGAACAGATACCGAGCACTTGAACAGCGACGGGGTTGTTCACGTTAAGGGGGCCTGTGAATGCGGCTTTATTCTCGTCAGAAAACAATTTACTCATATTCTTTTCCTCCTTTTATTATTGTTCAACATTGGTTTCTTCACACTCTCCTTCAGGGCAGGCACATTCAGCTTCAGCCTGACATTCACCTTCCTTCTGGCACTTTCCTTTGTTAGGACACTCAGAAAAAGCAGCACCACCAAGGAACTCCTTGTAGGCCGTCAGACCGTCCTTGACCATTGCGGCAACGCCGTTGCTGGTAAGGGTTGCACCGGTCACGCCGTCCACCTCGAACTCACTTTGAGCAGCACCAGCCTTTGTGACTGTGAGAGCGACATTGCCGTCCTCACCGAAGATGGGCTTGCCGATGAACTGGTCCTGGAACCACTTCTCGCCGATGCGGGCACCGAGGCCAGCAGTCTCGCTTTCGTGGTAGAAGTAAGGGCCGAGCACTTTGTCCTTCGCTTCGTTCACAGCGATATAACCCCAAAGGCCGCCCCAAAGGCCGCGACCCACAACAGGAAGCACATAGGCGGGTTCGCCGTTGGCTGTTGTTGCTGTGAAGACGTGGAGCTTGCCTTCCTTGATGAGAGAGCCGTAAGTCGTGTTGAACTTCTCCTCATAGGGCTTCAGTTCGCCTGCTTCGAAGAGGTTGTCCTTCACCTTCTCTTCATAGACCTTTGCCACATCGATGGTAGCCTTGTCGTAACCGAGAGCAGAGAGAATCTGTCCCTTCGTATCGTTTGCTACGTTGGCTTCCTGAGTTTCCTTCAGAGCAGAAGCCACGAATGCCAGCAGGAAGGCAACGATGATAACCATTACTGCTGCATAGCAGAAGGTATAGACGTTTCCGTTCGTATTAACGCCCTTCGACTTTACTTCCTTTATCTTGGAAGCGTCGGCGCCGCAGATAGGGCACTTATCGGGCTTTGATGCAGCCTCGAATGTCTGGCCGCATTGTTCGCATATAAATTTCTTTGCCATATCTGTT
>CADCCR010000199.1 GCA_902799985.1 uncultured Bacteroidales bacterium
AGACCCTCTCTGACTCTCCCTTAAAGGGAGAGAACAATAAAATGCTCAATGGTCAATGTCGTACTGGCGACCGTGTCCACGTCCGCTACACGATTACGGCTGACCGCGACTATGAGTACGTTTGTCTGCGTGCTCCTCGTCCCGCTACAGCAGAACCTGCCCAGCAACTCTCGGGCTCTCGTTGGCAGAACGGCATCGGCTTCTATCAAGCCATGCACGATGCCAGCACGGAGTACTTCATGGACCGCTTGCCACGCGGCACCTACGTCATCGAAGAGGACTGGCTCATCAGTAGGGACGGCACATTCCTCCTGCCGCCATCGCGACTCACGTGCCTCTATGCGCCAGAGTTCCAGTCGCATACGGCCAGCGCAAAGCTCAGCATAGCACCAGGTCGTTAGGCAGACGCCTTAGGGAAGACTCGTCTGCAAGTCATTTGCTACGAAAGCCGCCGCAGTTCTTCTGTGAGCGGCTTTCCTGTTTCTGTTTTGCCGTTTCGCTCATGATGTTTTCCCCGGTCGCTTGCCTACAAATTGCCAACGCCGAGCCAACAAACTATTTCCAAGGCTTGGAAATATATTTCAAAGCCTTGGAAATATATTTTAGTGGCTTGGAAATATATTTCCGTGCCACTGAAAAAGTTTTGTTCCCTGCGGTGAGGAATTTTATGGTGGGGAGAGCCGGATTTAATCCCTTGCGCCGATGAGGATTATGCTTCGAACTTTGGCATTTCATCATCTGTTGCGTGTTGTTTTAGTCAGTTGGCTCGGCGTCCTCGCAAAGTGCAGAGGGCAGTTTTGCGGTAAAAGGAAAAAAACTCCGAATATTTTTGTCCGTCTCGAAAAAAAGAAGTAACTTTGTGACAACAACACGAAGAACTTGCTTGGTTAGCCTAAAGAAACAGCCTCTTGAGTTTCTATCTGGCGATGGAGGAGTATGCTGCTCGCAATCTGAACGATGGCGACGACCTCTTCTTCCTCTGGCAAGTGGAGCCGACTGTTATCTTCGGACGAAACCAGGTGATAGAGAACGAGGTGAACATCGACTACTGCCGCGAGCATGGGGTGCAGTTCTACCGCCGCAAGAGTGGTGGCGGCTGTGTCTATGCCGACCTCTCGAACGTGATGATGAGCTACATCACCCGCTCCGACGAGGTGCAGACCACCTTCTCGCGTTATATGCAGATGGTCACGGCCATGCTTCATGACTTGGGACTGCCGGCCACCTCCACGCAGCACAACGATGTCCTCATCGATGGCCGTAAGGTGTCGGGCAACGCCTACTACCACATCCCAGGGCATAGCATCGTGCATGGCACCATGCTCTTCGACACAGACATGCAGCACATGCTCTCGGCCATCACGCCGCCTCGGGCGAAGCTCAACAAGCATGGCGTGGAAAGCGTTCGGCAACGCATCACGCTGCTCTGCGAGCACACCGACCTCACCATCGGCGCTTTCAAGGAGTATGCCGTCCGCCGCCTCTGTGACAACGAGCTACGACTGACCCCCGCCGACGTCAAAGCAATTGAAACCATTGAACAAGAATACCTTGACCCCCAATTCATAATGCACAATTCATAATTCATAATATCCAAACGACTAAACAACCAAACCACTAACATTCATGGAAAAGAAAACCTGTTTGTATGACCGCCATGTGGCTCTCGGCGCACTCATGTCGCCCTTTGGCGGTTTCATCATGCCCATCCAGTACACGAACATCACCGATGAGCACAATGCTGTACGTCAGCATTGCGGCGTCTTCGATGTCAGTCACATGGGCGAAGTGCGCATCACCGGTCCCGATGCCGAACGCTATGTTCAGCACATCTTCACGAACGACGTTGCCGGAGCACCTGTCGGACAGATTTACTATGGCATGATGCTCTATCCCAATGGCGGCACGGTGGACGACCTGCTCGTCTACAAGATGGGCGAGAACGACTTCTTCCTCGTCATCAACGCAGCCAACATCGACAAGGATGTAGCTTGGATGAAGGAGCATACTGCAGGCTTCGACATCAACCTCGACCACCAGAGCGACTACTACGGCCAGCTTGCCGTGCAAGGTCCCGAGGCTGCCCCAAAGGAGAGGGAACTCAGGCAGCCACACCGTTCACCCCTCCTTTGGAGGGGACGGGGGAGGCTATCATTGTTTCTCGCACAGGCTATACTGGCGAGGACGGCTTCGAGATCTACGGTTCGCACGAATTCACACAGCAGTCTTGGGACAAGCTCATCCAGAGCGGTCGTTGCAAGCCCTGCGGCCTCGGTTGTCGCGACACCCTGCGCTTCGAGGTCGGTCTGCCCCTCTATGGCGACGAGCTCAGCGCCGACATCTCCCCCGTCATGGCTGGCCTCTCGATGTTCTGCAAGCTCGACAAGCCCGAGTTCATCGGCAAGGAAGCCCTCGCAGAGCAGAAGGCTAACGGCGTGGCACAGAAGCTCGTCGGCATCGAACTTGCGGACAAGGCTATTCCCCGTCATGGCTATGCGGTCCTCAACGCCGATGGCGAGCCGGTGGGCGAAGTGACGACAGGCTACCATTGCCTCAGCGTCGACAAGAGTGTCTGCATGGCTCTCGTCAAGACCGAGTATGCCAAGCTCGACACACCCCTTGCCGTCCAGATACGCAAGAAAGTATTCCCCGGCACAGTAGTCAAGAAGAAATTCTACGATAAACACTATAAAAAATAAATCAAACTATGTCAAAAGTTATTGAAGGACTCTACTACTCGGAGTCACACGAATACGTAAGAGTAGAAGGCGAATTTGGTTTCATCGGTATCACAGACTATGCTCAGCATGCTCTTGGCAATGTCGTTTATGTCGACATGCCCGAGGTGGACGACGAAGTGACGGCAGGCGAAGAGTTCGGCGCCGTGGAGAGCGTCAAGGCAGCCAGCGACCTCATCTCGCCCGTCAGCGGCACTGTCGTGGAGGTCAACGAAGCCCTCGAGGACGAACCCGAACTGCTTAACAAGGATGCTTTCGGCAACTGGATCATCAAGGTTCAGCTCTCCGACCCTTCCGAGCTCGATGCCCTCATGGATGCTAAAGCTTACGAAAGCCACTGCGCAGAGTAACTATTACCCCCAAAGACCGATATGACCTACAAATATTTCCCACAAACAGATGCCGACCTTCAGACGATGTTCGAGAAGGTTGGCATCAAGGACCTTGACGGCCTATATGCCCAGATTCCGGAGAGCATTCGCTACCGAGGCGACTACAACCTCCCTTCGGAAATGAGCGAACAGGAGGTGCGTGAGACCTTTGCGAAGCTCGGCTCCCAGAATCAGGAGCTGACATGCTTTGCAGGCTTTGGCGTCTACGACCACTACACACCATCTGTCATCCCAAGCCTGTTGCAACGCTCCGAGTTCCTCACTTCCTACACGCCCTATCAGGCCGAGATTTCGCAAGGCACCCTCCACTACATCTTCGAATACCAAAGCATGATGACCGAGCTGACAGGCATGGACATCAGCAACGCCTCGATGTACGACGGCACGACCGCTGCAGCCGAAGCCATGATGATGAGTGTGGCTGCCGGCAAGAAGGCCAACAAAGTGCTGGTTTCCGCCGGCATGAATCCCCGTACACGTCAGGTGCTCGACACCTATGCCCTGCATCAAGGCATCGAACTGGTAACGGTTCCCCTGAAGGATGGCGCAACCGACCTTCAGGCTCTCAGCTCTCAGCTCTCGACTCTCGAGGGCGTGGCAGGCGTCATGGTGCAACAGCCTAACGTCTATGGCATCGTGGAGGACTTCTCAGGCTTTGCCGATGCTTGTCACGAGAAGAAGGCACTCTTCATCGTGGACAGCGTGGCAGCTGACCTCGCCGTGCTCAAGACTCCCGGCGAATGGGGTGCCGATATAGCTGTGGGCGACGGACAAAGCCTGGGCATCCCCATGCTCTTCGGCGGTCCGTACGTCGGCTATATGTGCTGCTCTGAGAAGCTCATCCGCAAGATGCCGGGTCGCATCGTTGGCATGACGAAGGACAGTCGCGACCAGCGTGCCTTCGTGCTTACCCTGCAGGCTCGCGAGCAACACATCCGCAGGCAGAAGGCAACCTCCAATATCTGCTCGAACCAGAGTCTGATGGCACTCTTCGTCACCGTCTACCTCTCGCTTCTCGGCAAGCAGGGCATCAAGGAAGCAGCTCAACTCTCATATGCCGGTGCACACTATCTCTGCGACGAACTCGCCAAGACCGGCAAGTTCCATCTCGCTTACGACAAGCCTTTCTTCAATGAGTTCTTCGTCAAGTACGATGGCGACGTGGATGCCCTCTACCAGCGCTTCATTGATGCCGGCTTCCTGGGCACGGGAGCTCAAAGTCCTGGCCAGATTATCGATCCGGTTTCCTCCTAAAGAACTGACAAGAATTACATGACACGATTCCCCGGGATCAGTCAGGGCTTCCACTCTGGCAATGAGTACATCGCAGGCAGAGACAAAGGGCATATTGGGGGCGCCGCTTACGATCTTATCCACCAGTCTGTCAACCGGGAAGCGTTTTCTCCTCCCTGCGGCTCCTGCGGAGAAAGTCATGAGATTTCTGAGTCCGTATCCAACATTGATCTCATCATCTGTCAGGATCTTTCCTGACAGCAGGATCCTGACTGCCCAGAAAAGGACCATCAGGAAGATTCCTCCTGCCATACCGACGATGCCGTATTTGATACCGTTTTTCAGGATCGTCTTCATGGATGCGCCTGTAGCTTCCGTGGGCTTAATGAGTTCCTTCAGACTTGTCTGCGACGTCTGGAGGTTTTTCTGAAGGGTGGCGATCGAATTCTGAAGCTCCGTCTGCTGCTGCAGGAGGGCGGTATCGACCGCGGTCTCTTCGCTCCGGCTCACCAGCTCAAGGTCATACTCTCCCAGAGTGCTCTTGAAGGCATCCCTGTTCTGATCGATCTCCTCCAGAATATGGTCCATGATCTTTTTGGAAAGATCCATGTCCATACTGCGGGCCTGCACCTTGAACACGCTGCTGAAATGATACTGATCCGTTGTGACAAGCACCAGTTCCCGCACGCTCTGTTCCGTGACACCCGCTTCCGCGGCGATCTTGTCAAAGGAAATGTTGGAGCTGATAAAATCCGTATAGGCATGGACGACATTGCTGGCATTGACGATAGCCGGACTCTGTGTCTGTCCGGCCTGCGCGGCAGAAGTGTCGGCTTCTTCCATCCCGGGAGTCTTCACTACCATGGAAATCGTGGAGACACACTCATTGTGAGGGTCGAT
>CADCCR010000200.1 GCA_902799985.1 uncultured Bacteroidales bacterium
GTGGAAGCCATCATGAACACCGAGGACCGCGACCTCTTCGTAGGCGAGATGGGCAAGGCTGGGCTGAAGGTGCCTACGAGCCATGCTTGCGAGACGATGGAGGAAGCCGTCGCGACAGCTCGCCGCATAGGCTATCCCATCATGATACGCTCAGCCTATGCGCTGGGAGGCTTGGGCAGTGGCGTATGCCCCGACGAGGAGACTTTCTGCAAGATAGCCGAGAGCGCATTCACCTTTGCGCCCCAGGTGCTCGTGGAAGAAAGTCTGAAGGGATGGAAGGAGATTGAGTTCGAGTGCATCCGCGATGCCAACGACCACTGCTTCACCGTTGCCTCGATGGAGAACTTCGACCCCCTCGGCATCCATACCGGCGAGAGCATCGTGGTGGCTCCGACATGTTCATTGACCGACGAACAGGTGAAGATGCTGCAGGACATCACCATCAAGTGCGTGCGTCACCTGAAGATTGTGGGCGAATGCAACATCCAGTTCGCCTTCAATGCTGTGACGAACGACTACCGCATCATCGAAATCAATGCCCGTCTGTCGCGCTCTTCTGCTCTGGCAAGCAAGGCAACCGGCTATCCCCTGGCTTTCGTCGCTGCCAAGATTGCCCTCGGCTACACCCTCGACCAGATTGGCGAGATGGGCACCACAAACAGCGCATACGTGGCTCCTTCGCTCGATTACCTCATCTGCAAGATACCTCGCTGGGACTTGACGAAGTTCACTGGCGTGAGCCGCAAGATAGGCTCCAGCATGAAGTCCGTCGGCGAAATCATGAGCATCGGACGCAGCTTCGAGGAGATGCTGCAAAAGGGTCTGCGCATGATAGGTCAAGGCATGCACGGCTTCGTGGGCAACGACCATGTGAAGTTCGAGAACCTCGACGAGGAACTGGCCAATCCCACCGACCTCCGCATCTTCGCCCTTGCACAAGCTCTTGAGGAAGGCTACACCATAGAGCGCATCGAGGAGCTGACGAAGATTGACCCTTGGTTCATCCAGCGCATGAAGAACATCGTCGACTTCGAGCACAAGCTGCAGACATACAATGCCATCGAGGAGATTCCTGCCGACGTCATGCGTCAGGCAAAGGTGCTTGGCTTCAGCGACTTCCAGATAGCACGCTGTGTACTGAAGATACACTCCGGCAACATGGAGAGGGAGAACCTGGCTGTCCGCGACTACCGCAAGAAGCTCGGCATCCTGCCTGCCGTGAAGCGCATCCCCACGGTTGCCAGCGAGCATCCCGACCTGACGAACTACCTCTACATGACCTATGCTGTGGAAGGCTACGACGTCAACTACTATAAGCATGAGAAGTCGGTCATCGTGCTCGGCAGCGGCGCCTATCGCATCGGCTCGAGCGTGGAGTTCGACTGGTGTTCGGTCAACGCCATACAGACTGCCCGCAAGCTCGGCTACAAGAGCATCATGATAAACTACAATCCTGAGACTGTCTCGACGGACTACGACATGTGCGACCGCCTCTACTTCGACGAACTCTCCTTCGAGCGCGTCCTTGATGTCATCGACCTCGAGTCACCTCGCGGCGTGATAGTCTCCACAGGCGGACAGATTCCGAACAACCTCGCCATGAAGCTCTACAGGCAGAGCGTGCCCATCCTTGGCACATCGCCCATCAGCATCGACCGTGCCGAGAATCGCGGCAAGTTCTCTGCCATGCTCGACAAGCTTGGTATCGACCAGCCACGCTGGAGCGCCCTGACAAGCATGGCCGACGTCAAGCAGTTCATCGACGAAGTGGGCTATCCGTATGTGCTCTCAGGAGCAGCCATGAACGTTTGCTACACTGACGAGGAGCTGGAGCGCTTCCTGCAGATGGCCAGCGAGGTGAGCAAGGAGTACCCCGTAGTCATCAGCAAGTTCATGACGGAGACCAACGAAGTGGAGTTCGACGCTGTTGCTCAGAATGGCGAAATCGTGGAGTACGCCATCTCGGAACATGTGGAGTATGCCGGCGTTCACTCGGGCGATGCCACGATGGTCTTCCCCGCACAGCAGCTGAGCTTCGCCACCGCTCGACAGATAAAGAAGATGAGCCGCGCCATAGCCAAGGAGCTGAACATCAGCGGTCCCTTCAACATCCAGTATCTTGCCAAGGGTCGCGATGTGAAGGTCATCGAGTGCAACCTCCGTGCCAGCCGTTCCTTCCCCTTCGTCAGCAAGGTGCTGAAGCGCAACTTCATCGAGACAGCCACCCGCATCATGCTCGACGCTCCCTACACGAAGCCCGACAAGAGTGCCTTCGACATCGACCATATCGGCGTGAAGGCCAGCCAGTTCTCTTTTGCTCGCTTGCAGAACGCCGACCCGATTCTGGGCGTTGACATGAGTTCGACGGGCGAGGTAGGCTGCCTGGGCGACAGCTTCGAGGAAGCATTGCTCAACAGCATGATTGCCACGGGCTACAAGATTCCCAGCAAGGAGAAAGGCGTGATGATAAGCAGCGGCGGCACAAAGGAGAAGGTTGCCATGCTCGACGGCGCCCGCATGCTTTCGAATGCCGGCTACACCATCTATGCCAGTGAGGGAACAGCCAAGTTCCTCAACGAGAACGGGGCAAAGGCGATTGCCGTCAGCTGGCCCGACGAGGACAAGCCAGGCATGGAGAACGTGATGAAGATGATAGCGGAACACAAGTTCGACCTCGTGGTGAACATCCCGAAGAACCGCACCAGTCGCGAGCTGACCAACGGCTACAAGATTCGTCGCGCAGCCATCGACCACAACATCCCCCTCATCACCAACGCCCGTCTGGCAAGTGCCTTCATCGAAGCCTTCTGCACACTCGGCATCGAGGACCTCAGCATCAAAAGCTGGAACGAATACTAAGCACCTTATTACTAACCACCGGTTTCAAGTAATAACTATAGAACCACAGATTGAGCTGACTAAACAGAAATCCGTTTAATCAGCTCAATCTGTGGTTTGTAATTAAAATGCGTGGTTCGTGATAGAGTAAAAGTCTCTCAGAACTGTGGGCGAGTTATCATCCAACAGGGATGAGCGGTGGGATTACCTTTGTGGTCGACGAAAGTCAGTCTGCCGTCAATGTCCTTCAGCTCCATCAGAATCATGGGACGAGGGCGGTAATCGCCGCGACGAGGGATTAGTCCTTCGCAATGGGAGTGCATGACCATAAACATGCGGCCAGCCTTGTCCGTGATGATTTCTCCATTGTGGCCAGCACCATTCAGTATCGCATCAGGGCTTTCGGAAGTCAGTACAGGTACCGGTTCGGTCCAGCCTGAGAGGAGGTTCTGTGAGGTGCTCAGGCACAAGGTGTACTCATAGTTGTTGAAGTGGTTCTTCGAACAGTAGAAATAGTACAGTCCCTTGTGTTTATAAATGTACCCGCCCTCGTAAGCCGTTGTGATGTAATGTGGCTTGCTGCCTTTGGCATAGCTCAAGCCGTCCTTTGCGAGCTCGCGGATATAGTTTCCTTTGCTGTTCACGTCGCCATAGACGAGGTACTGCTTGCCATCATCGTCGAGGAAGTATTGCCCGTCCTGAGGGGTGGGATGTTCGGGCGTGCCGACGTTCAGGGTGTTTGCATAGCGGAAAGGACTGTCGATGTCGTCGGCCACAAGAACCACTTGACGGTCATTTTCCATTGAGACAAAGAGGGTGAGATACACCACCAGCTTGCCCTGGATGATTGCAGGACTTGGCGCCCAGAAGTTGATGTTCTGCTTCCCAGCCCCCGTCTTCATAGGGTCGAGCTTGCCGTCGCCAAAGGGGTCATGGGGGTTCGGACCAGGGAACATATCGCGATAGAAAGTCCAGTTGCACAGGTCGCGGCTGCGATAAATCTTGATGGGATAGCCCGTCTTGAAGCAGTAGAACCACTCGTCAATCTGCACTATCGAGGGGTCGGGGCAGTCGAAATCCGTCACAGGATTCATCGCCACAGTCTTGTCGGGCATGTCCTTTCGCAACTCGAGAAGTATCTTCTCGCACACCATGTTTTCGTTTGCCTCCTGAGCCTGAATGCCCATACTTGTCATATATGCAAGAATCAGGGCAAAGAAATAATTCCTGTTTACCATATTCTGTTTTTAGCTTAAACCTTTATTTTTGTATGCAAAGATACGAATATAATTCAAAACTTTGGTACAGAACAGCAATTTATACACTTTAACGAGGGAATATTCATGATTTCTGTCGGCATTTAGCAAGAATCATGCAGGAATCAAAAAAACTCGTCACTCGTCATGTTTGGGGTTGAATGCAATGATTGTCAACGATTTATACCCTGACGAGTGCCTGACGAGGTTGTCATGTACTCGTCAGGGTCTTATTATCTGATTTGCTGACTATTACAAGCATATATGATGAGTGACGAGTGGTTTGCGCTTACGAAATAAGCATGAGGCGCTTCCGGAATAAGCACAGGGCGCTTCTGAAGGCGACCCCCCTCCGTCTCCCCCGAGGGGGAGTGGATGTTGCAGCGAAGGAAGCCTCCCCTCGGGGAGGTTTGGAGGGGGTCTC
>CADCCR010000201.1 GCA_902799985.1 uncultured Bacteroidales bacterium
GTGGCAAGGGTGCGCACGATGCCGTTGGTCTCTTGTGGCATGCCGAGCCGACCGAAGAGGAAGGGACCGTGGATGTCCGGCTCGTTGCCCTGGTTGTAGAGCTCCTCGCGGAAGAACTGCCCGAGCTGTGCGGCCAGCTTCTCCTTGCCGACGAGCCGAATCATGCGCGGCAGGTACATCGGTGCGCCCCAACGATACTGCCAGCGGGTGCCTTGATAGAGGCCGTTGCCGCGCATCTTGGTGTAGGTCTCGTCGATGTTCTGGAACTCCTTCGGCCAGATGCTGTCGAAGATTTCCTCGCCTCGCTTTGTCCATTTGGCGGCATCTTCCTTCATGCCAAGCTCTTCGGCCAACTGCCCTAAGGCCCAGAAGTCGCCGCTGGCTTCGAGGCATTGGTCGGGACTCTTCAAGCTGAGCCGCTTCGCCTCAGCCACCATGCCGGGATAGGCATCACGAAGCGACGGGATGCTGATGTCCTGCCGATAGGCGTTGAGCAAAGTGGCGATGGCATGTTCCGTGCGGACCGTCGGCACACATTCGTTGTCGGTACTCCAGTCCTTCTTGCCTGTCATGTAGAGCTGTGCAAGGGACTGCATGATGTCGCCCGAGTGGCCTGCATCGAGGAGGGTGATGAGGGGGAATTTTGTGCGATAGGTGTCCCAAAGCGACCAGGAGCTGTAGTACTGGAAGCCTTTCGCTTCGTGCGTCTTGCCGTCTGTGCCCAGGTAGTGCGTCATCTGGCGGTCGGTCACTTGGAAGGGACTGTGGAAGGTCCTATATAAAGATGTATAGAAGATGGTCTGCTGGTCCGCTGTGCCGCCTTCCACCTCGACCGTGGAGAGCAGCCGTTGCCATTGCCTTTGGGCACGCTCCACAAAGGTCAGGAAGTCGGTGCGCCAAACGGCTTGCTCCGGCATCTTGTCCAACTCGTCGGCAAGGCCGGTGGAGACGACAACTCGCACCTCGACATATCTTGCCGAAAGCTCGGGGAAGGTGAGACGCTTGCGGCCGTCGGCAATCGTGTCGAGCACGAAAGGTGTGCTGGTGAAGAGACGATAGTGCAGCTTGTAGCGCCCCCGACCACAGGTGTTGGCACATTCTGCATAGCCTTGTCCCATCGAGGGCGACTTCTGCTCGAAGCTTGCGGCAAAAATCTTGTCGAAGGCAGAACGCGGATTGAGCAGCAGGACGGCCCTTTTGACATCGGGGAAAGAGAAGCGCTCCACAGCCATGCGGCGGTCGGCTGTTGCCGTGAACCATACGCCATTGCTCAGCTGGACACCGTAATAGCCGGGGTAAGCTTGCTCGGTATGCTTCAGGAGACGAACATCCTCGCCTGTTGCATCGGGCATCAGCGAGACATTGCCGCCGCAACCGCTTCCGCCTACACCCGAGAGACGGTTGATGCTGAAGCCCGATATCGTGGCCTGTTCGTAGTCGTAGCCCGGATGCTGCCGCGGCTTGCTGTCGGGGCAGACCTGTATCTGTCCGTAGGGCACCGTGGCTCCCGGAGTCATCTGTCCGTAGTCGTCGGCCGTACCCATGTAGAGGTTCACTTTGTCGAGCAGACTTCCTTGCTGGGCATTCATCGTGCAGAGCGACAACGTAAATAGTGTGGTAAAAGTAAGTCTGAGGAATGGTTTTGTGTTCATAAGGATGCTATTTTTTTGCAAAGATACAAAATTATGAACTATGAACTATGAACTATGAACTTTTTTTTTCGTACCTTTGCACATTATATAATATTAAAAGCAGCAGATTTATGGAAAAAGAGAACAAAAACAAGTACATCTCCGTGATGTATAAACTCTATACGAGTGCTTCGGACGGGAAAAAGGAATTGATAGAAGAGACAGCCGATGGCGACCCCTTCGTGTTCGTGAGCGCCTTGGGCATGACGCTCGATGCCTTCGAGTCACACATCGTTCCCCTGAACGTGGGCGAGGCGTTCGACTTCACCCTTCCGCCAGCCGATGCTTATGGCGAATACGAACCGACGGGCAAGCAGGCTGTGCCCCGCAATATCTTCGAAATCAACGGCAAGCTCGATTCCCGCTTCATCTACGAGGGTGCAGTCGTTCCCCTTGCCAGCCCCGACGGAGCACGCTTCAACGGCACTATCGTGGAGATTGGCAAGGAAACGGTGACCGTTGACATCAATCATCCCCTTGCGGGCAAGAGCCTGAACTTCGTTGGTTCGGTAATCGAGAGCCGCGAGGCAACGAACGACGAGGTTCGCGATGCCCTCAACCAGATAACGGGTTGCGGCGGTGGCTGTGGCGGTTGCGGCGGCGGCAGTTGCGACGGTTGCGGCAGCAAGGGCGAAGGCTGCGGCGGCTGCAAATAGTTGATGCAAGCCATAGAACAAACAGTTGAATCAACCCACAGAACAAGCAGTTGAATCAATCCACAGGACAAACGAAAAAGGTCGGGCTCTCTCAAATGAAGACCCCGACCTTTCTTTTTGTCTTTTCCTTTTATTGAGCTGTGCTATTGGGATAGACTGCTTTTACCATTCATCATCCCAAAGCGTATGTTTTTCCTTTGTTAATGCGTTGCTTACATTCTGAGGGTCATCTATATTAGTATTCAGTTCGATTGTCGATGTTGAAAACAAATGCCTTGACTGCAGCATAACAATTATTCGGGATGCAAGCACAAAATTGCCTTCCCTGAGTGTCATTTGCATTTGGAGCTTAACAAGAAACGCCCTGCGCTTTTTGGGGAAATGCAAACCACTCGTCACTCGTCATGTTTGGGGTTGAATGCGATGATTGTCAATAATTTATACCCTGACGAGTGCCTGACGAGGTTGTCAGGTACTCGTCAGGGTCTTATTTGATTTGCGCTTCCGAAATAAGCACGAGGCGCTTCCGAAATAAGCGCTAGGCGCTTCCGAGATAAGTGCTGGGTGCTTCCAGAATAAGCGCGAGGCGCTTCTTGAAGTTCGGCTGAGCTTTCTTTGTCCTTCAATTATGAGAGTTTTGCCTTAGTCAAGTGTTAAAATTGTGTTAAAACGTAGCAAATGTTTGGAAGGAACACGTAAATAGCACTACCTTTGCGGTGTACTATTAGACTATTACACCATAACACAACAATATTGACTTAATTCTTAACTCATAATTCCTAACTCTTAACTCATAATTCCTAACTCTTAATTCTTAATTCTTAATTCTTAACTCTTAACTAATATTATTGTTTATGATTAGCATTCAAGACATTAAATTCGGCTACAACAGCTACCAGGCTGTGCTGGACGGCTTCTCGCTCCAGTTCGACAAGGGCGGCATCTATGGCCTGCTGGGCAAGAACGGCACAGGCAAGAGTACATTATTATATTTAATGATGGGACTGCTTCGCCCCAAGAAGGGAAGTGTCACCATCGACGGCATCTCGGCCTCTTTGCGCCGACCGGAAGTGCTCAGCGAAATGTTCCTCGTGCCCGAGGAGTACGACCTGCCAGCCATCTCGCTCTCTGCT
>CADCCR010000202.1 GCA_902799985.1 uncultured Bacteroidales bacterium
ACGAAAAGACCACAGACGGGGGTATAACCCCCGGTGATGAGAACACCACACAAGGAAGCCCTGAAAGGGCGAAAGATGGTCTTTCGTGCCTTCAGCACTCCTATTGTTTGGGCCCTGTCTAACGGGGGCTTACACCCCCGCTTGTATTCTTCGCAGCCTTTCAGGCTTTTACTATTGAAGCGAGAGACGAAGCCATTTTCACAAAATAATAGATCACATTGTAACAAAATGACAGCAAAAGAGGTTATCCAATATATGGAGTCGCTACGCAACGAGGAGCAGCGCATTGGCCTGATGCGATTCTTCAAGACGGGCAAGGGCGAATATGGCGAGGGCGACGAGTTCCTGGGATTGAAAGTGCCCGAGACGCGCGAAGTCGTGAAATACGCCAAGGACGTGCCTTTCGAGGAGATTCCCGAACTGCTGACCAATAGCTATCACGAGATCCGTCTGTGCGGCTTCCTTTTGCTCGTCAAGCGTTTCGAGGAACTGGCAACGAAAAAGAAAACGAATGACGAATCAGCCATCGAAGTAAGGGATGCCATTGTGAAGATGTATCTCGAATATGCCGACTATGCCAACAACTGGGACCTCGTGGATCTTTCGGCTCCGAAGATTATAGGTCATTGGCTGATGCTGCCTTCGCACCTTGGCGACAAGCTTGCCACAATGGATGGACTTGCCACGAGCGACAGCCTTTGGCGAAAGCGCATCAGCATGGTGAGCACGTGGATGACCTCGCGTTATGAAGACCCGTCGTGGTGCCTTCGTTATGCCGAGATGCACCTCCATCATCCGCACGACTTAATGCACAAGGCGGTGGGGTGGATGTTGCGCGAGATGGGCAAGCAGGTCAATATGGATCTGCTCCGCGACTTCCTCGAACGTCACGCTCACGAAATGCCGAGGACGATGCTGCGATATGCAATCGAGAAGATGGGCGAAGATGAGCGACAGTACTGGATGAAGTATAGTCCCGAATCTTGATAAAGAAAAATATATGATAATTCACGATAATTCGTGTTGATAGAAATATGGAAACAAGGAAAGAGATAGCAGCGGAGAAGAAGCGCTGCAACAGTCATAACTGCGCACAGGCCGTGGTACAGACCTATGCTGACATTGCCGGCATCGACGACGCTACGGCCATGAATGTGGCGAACGCTTTTGGTGGCGGTATGGGCAATATGGAAGGGACCTGCGGTGCGCTTGTAGGTGCCGGCATCGTGCTTGGACTTGTTAACAAGGACAAAGCGAAGTCGATGAAACAAATGCGAGTGATTATGAACAAGTTTCAGGAGCGCAATTGTGCCACGCAATGCAAATTGCTTAAAGGTATCGGGACGAAGGTCGTGCTCCGCGCTTGTCCCGACTGCGTGGCCGATGCCTGCGAGTTCCTTGAAGAACAGTTGACAAATAACAATTAACAATTAACAAATAACAATTATCTGCTCTTCCCAATACATTCAGGCGAAGGTAATGTCCCTAAAAATCCCTTAATATCCCCAAAAATCCCTTAATATCTTTTTATAAATATGGACCGCAGAGACTTTATCAAGAAATCGGCTTTGGTCACTATGGGAAGCCTGCTGATGGCAAGTCCTTTGGGCAGGCTGGTGGCAAAGACGAACGAGAGTGATTTAGCGAATGAAGCAAGCAACTTAGTAAACGAACCAAATAAAACTGATAAGAAAATGAAAGTATTATTGATCAACGGCAGTCCACGTCGTTCGGGCAACACCTTCACGGCCCTTTCCGAAATGGCCAAGACCTTGGAGCAACAAGGCATCGAAGCAGAGGTTGTACATATTGGCGTGAAGCCCATCCGTGGCTGTATCGCTTGCGGCCAATGCCATATGAACGCCTTGGGCAAGTGTATCTTCGACGATGATGTCTGCAACAAAATCATCGAGAAGCTGGACACCGCCGATGGATTGGTATTCGGTTCGCCCGTCTATTACGGACAGCCCAATGGAAGTCTGCTTTCGCTGATGCAGCGTATGTTCTATGCAGCGGGCAGCAAGGTGCAGAACAAGCCGGCTGCTGCCGTCTGCGTTTGTCGTCGCGGAGGTGCCACGGCTGCTTTCCAGACATTGACGATGCCTTTCCAAATGATGAATATGCCTGTGGTCACCTCGCAGTACTGGAACATCGTCTATGGCGCAGCTCCGGGTGAGGCTTCGCTCGATACCGAGGGCATTCAGACTATGCGCACCCTTGCCAACAACATGGCCTGGCTTTTGAAGAAGATCCACACTGGCGATCCCGATTATCCGGAACGCGAGTCCACGAATTGGATGAATTTCATTCGATAGACCCTCTCATTCCCCCTGCTTAGGTGGATGACCAGCTTGTCGATATTTTTATCTTAAATTTTTGAAACTATGAAACTGATGAAATCAATGTTGGCGATTGCTATCGCTGCGCTATCGTTCGGGATGGTTTTGAGTGCTTGCTCCTCGAAGAAGGAGGGAGGCAAGGTGCCTACCAACAAGAAGGAGATTATTGATCAGTTTGTGGCTGGGACACTCGATCCATCGTATGTTCCTGTGCTCTTCTGGGGCCATTTCGGCAAAGACCAGAAGTTGGGAGAGGGGGCAGTCGAGGCACATCTGAGCCTGTATGAACAAGGTGGATGCGACATTTTGAAGGTGCAGACCGAAAAGCCGATGCCACGCATTGAGGATTTGACGATGGAGTCGCCGCTTGTGCCCGAGGACCATTATCAACCCGTGTTGGATGTCATCAAGGAAATAGTGGC
>CADCCR010000203.1:0-2205 GCA_902799985.1 uncultured Bacteroidales bacterium
GCAGCCGGACGCTTTACCTCACCAACACGTTCAAGAAGGCATCGCAAGAAGAGGAGCATATAGAATACAGCTCAACCCTTGCCATCGATTCTTGCTTCAAGAAGCTGAAATGCGTAGAAGCGGTGGCAGGAATCGCAGATGCTTATACCGTAGTCGGCATCAGAGCATACGACACGAGTTTTCAGCAGTCGATGCCTATCACGCTTCTCGACGTCAACCCCGACTTCTTCCGTCTCTACGAGTTCAGCTTCACGAGTGGCCGTCCTTTTTCAGAGAAAGAATTCCGCGACGGCGACAATGTCTGCGTCATTTCAGATAAGGTGGCGAAGGCGCTCTTAAACGGAGAAGACTTAGGAGAGGAAGCATCTTCCATCTTCATCAATGGCTTCACCTATCGTGTCGTGGGCATTATGAAGCGGGTCAGCTTTGCGATGGACGGGGCAGCAGCAGACGTCTATATTCCCTACACATCGAAAGAGATGTCGAACCATCCCGCGTCGCGCGACCCGATGGCACTGGACTTCTCCTACGCCGGAAGCCTTTCCGTTCGCATCCTTCTCAAGAAGGGTTACACGAAGCAAGACTTCCTCAACGAGTTCGAGCCGCTTCGCAAGCAGTACGAAGCCGTGACAAGCACCCAGTTAGGAGAGCAGGTGCAATGGATAACGATGGTGTACAGTCACTTTGCCAAGAAGATAACGTTTCTTCCGCATGACATGAGAGACAGTAGCACAGCCATGAAAGCAGTGAACCTCTTGCCGCCGGCACTGCTGATGCTTCTCTTCCTCTTCTTGCCCGCCATCAATCTCAGCGGACTTGTCAGCAAGAGGATGGAGGCCCGCCGTGCTGAGATGGGCATTCGCAAAGCTTTCGGAGCGAAACGCAGGACGCTTGCGAGGCAATATCATCCTCCAGTTGATATTCGGAGGATTCAATAAAGATGGCTTCGACTTCAGTCTCGACTACCAGATGTTCATCACGCCAACACTCTTCCTTGTCTGCTTCATCTGCTGCGCCATACTTAATCTCATGGCTGCCCTCATTCCATCGTGGCACTCACTACGTAAGCCAATCGTTGAATCGTTGAATCAAAAGAGATAATACGCAACATGACACTCAAATCTTTTTGGGCACACCGCAAGCAAAACGGCTGGTTGCTCGTTGAAATAGCACTCGTCGCAGTCCTCAGCTTCTACTTTATCGACCACTGCGTCGTCGTGGGTTACGACACCTACATCTGCCGTGCTTCGGGCGATTTCGAAAAGAAGCATCTGGTGACGGGATTTGTGGGAAACCTCCCGGGTGCACCTGCTTCGACCGATTCCGCCTCGATGTTCGGCCCGGTCTATGCTCTTCGCGACCATATCCGCAAACTGCCCGAAGTGCAATCCGTCTGCATAACCAACAGCTTTATAGGCGACCACAGCCAGGACTGGACCACGATGGAACTGTATGCCGAAGCAGATACGATGCGCAGAGGCAAGGCATATCTGCATCAATTCCTCGTGGGTGAACACTACTTCGAAACGCACGGCTTGACGGCTGCAACAGGAAGCCCAGCCATTGAAACGCTGTCGGAAGGATGTCCCGAAGACGGCGTCATCATCACCCGCAGCCTTGCCCGCGCCATCTTCGACACAGATCAGGCGGTGGGCAGACGCATCGTGCTCGTCACTTACAACCCAAGGAGCAATTCGCGGGACGAGGAGGAGACGAGGCATCGAAAGGTATTTGGCGTCGTCGAGGACGTGAAGGCCATGCCAAACCAACGCTACTTCTACAGCATCTTCACACCAACAACGCTCTGGGGCACCTCGCCGCAGATGCTCATCCGTCTGAAGCCTGATGCCAACGCGAAAGCGTTCATTGCAAAGAACAGCACGAAAGAAGGATTCATTCAAGAAGGCTATAAGGCTCTCGTACAACTGAAGACCTACAAGGAATATAAGAATGAAGACCCCAACTTCACAAGTCAGTACATCCTGCTGAACATCATCGGGCTGTTCCTCGGACTCTTCCTCGTGAACGTCGTCATTGGTACGCTCGGCACCTACTGGCTGCAGATACGCAAGCGGACAGAGGACTTCGGCATCATGCGAAGCTTCGGTGCCAAGCGCCGCAACATCTTCGGAATGGTTTGGCAAGAGGTCGCATTGCTCACCCTCATTGCTTGCATCATCGGTCAGGTTCTTTGGCTGCAGTTCG
>CADCCR010000203.1:2249-4927 GCA_902799985.1 uncultured Bacteroidales bacterium
CCAGCGGATTGAATGAAATCAAGGCCGGACAAGAGTCGGATTGGGTGACGAGTTTCTGGCCGCACTTCTTCGTCGTTTGTGGCGTGCAGTATCTCGTGCTTCTCGCCATCGTTACGCTTGGTATCATCATCCCTGCCCTAATTGCTATGTATAGAAAACCTGTTAATGCGCTGAGACATGAATAGAAGACCCACCCTTACCCTCCCATGTAGGGAGGGGATAATGTTACTACTGCTGCTTGTCTGTACGCTTCCCATGCTATCTGCACCCCTCCATACAAGGGAGGGGAAGGGGGAGGGTCTGCGTCTGACCTTGGACGACTGCATCGCGATGGCGCGGCAGCAGAGCGTGGATGCGGCTGTGGCCTTGGGCGAGCTGAAGTCGGCCTACTGGCAGTGGCGCAGCTACAAGGCTGACCTGCTGCCGGAGGTGTCCTTCTCTGCCACATTACCCAGCTACAACAAGCGCTACACGAGCTATCAGCAGGCGGACGGCGGTGTGTCGTACGTGCGTAATGACTACTTAGGTATGGACGGCTCCCTTTACATAAGCCAGAAGATATGGCCCACAGGAGGTACGCTGTCTGTTGAGACATCATTAGATTTCCTGCACCAGTCGGGCAAGGGCGGAGGCAATCAGTTCATGTCGATGCCCGTAGCGCTGACCCTTTCGCAACCCATCTTTGGCGTGAACCATCAGAAGTGGAACCGTCGTATTGAACCCTTGCGCTATCGCGAGGCACAGGCACGCTTCCTGAGTGACACGGAAGGGGTGGCGATGAAAGCCATCAGCCTCTTCTTTAATCTGATATTGGCAGGCGAGCAGGTGGGCATTGCCCGGCAGAACCTGCAGAAGGCTGAGGAACTCTACAAGGTGGCACAGGCCAAACGAGAAATGGGAACCATCAGCGAGAATGACGTGCTACAACTGAAGCTGGATGTGCTGAACGCCCATAGTGCCCTGACAAACAGCGAGAGCAACCGTCAGGCCCGACAGTTTGCCTTGCAATCGTTCCTGGATGTAGAGGCGGAGATTGAACCAATAGTGCCAGCACTCCCCCAAAAGGGGAGCGGGGAGGAGGCTTTGCACCTCAACTATGACGATGTACTCCGTCATGCACTGGAAAATAATGCCTTTGCCACGACAATGCGGCGCCGTCAGTTGGAGGCTGACTACAATGTGGCATCGGCAAAGGCCAACCGCAGGAGCATCAGCCTGTATGCGCAGTTGGGCTATACGGGAATGGCAGAGAGCATGGGCGGTGCCTATCGCGACCTGCTGAGCAAGGAGGTGGTGCAGGTGGGCTTCTCCGTCCCTATCCTTGACTGGGGCAAACGCAAGGGACAACGCAAGATGGCGGAAAGCAACCGCGAGATAGTGCAGGGCCAGCTCAGGCAGCAGGCGCAGGAGTTCAGGCAGGATATCTTCATCCTGACGGAGCAGTTCAACAACCAGGCTGAGCAACTGCGCATCGCTTGCGAAGCGGACACCATTGCCCAGAAGCGTTACAATACGAATATAGAGACTTTCAAGATTGGCAGCATCTCCATGCTGGATATCTCGGATGCTACAAAGGCCAAGGACGAGGCAAGGCAGAACCGCATCGCACAGCTGCATTACTATTGGTACTATTACTACCAGTTGCGCAGCATCACCCTCTGGGATTTCGAGAAAGGATGTGACATCAGCGTGGACATCGAGAAACTAATCAAATGACGGACTCACCCCCATACCCCTCCCTTGTAGGGAAGGGAGCAGATACCTTCAAAAGTAGATATTATTAGAAATACTATTATATATTATTATGAATAAGAATACAAACTTCCAAAAACATTCCACGCCCCTCCCTACAAGGGAGGGGATTGGGGGAGGGTCCGGAATAGAGTCATCCGCCATGGACAGGGCGATTCCTGTCAGCGAACAACGCAAGCGCAAGATAAAGAAGGCGGCGGCGTGGACAGGCGGCTTCCTCGCCGTGCTGGGCATCGCGGCATGGCTCGGCACGCAGATGATTCCGACGTTGGACAAGAAGGCCCTCGTCATCTCGGACGTCGACCGCGGCACGATAGACGTCAGCGTCTCGGCTACGGGTAAGGTGGTGCCGGCCTTCGAAGAGGTCATCGTCTCGCCCATCAGTTCGCGCATCCTCGAGGTCTATGCCCACAGCGGCGACAGCGTGGACGTGGGCACGCCACTGTGCCGACTGGATCTCCAGTCGGCCGAGACGGACTACGCCAAGGCCCTCGACGAGAAGTTCCTGGACATGGTGACGGAAGCAGCCCGCAACGCCGGCCTCCCTGCTTCGGTGGACGTGGCCCTCAAGACCACCGCCACCCGCCTGCAGGAAGACGAGAACCTCTCCGAGCTCGTGAGCGTCGAGACATCCGAGACCTGCAAGTTCACCAAACCCAAGAAGGAAAAGGAAGACTAACATGTGCAACGTCACGCTCAATAACACCGACGGCTTCACCCTCCACGGTTGGATGGTGAACCAGCTCCAGCTCGAAGGCGGCGACCTCGTCGCCTTCGCCCTGGTGCATCAGTTTACTCAGTCCAACGCCGGGATCTACAAGGGCAACACCTCCTACCTCTCAGCCTGGACCGGGTGGTCGGAAAGGACCAGCAGGGCGCACCTCATCGCTCTCCAGGAGCGGGGGCTCATCACTGAAGTCCGGGGG
>CADCCR010000204.1 GCA_902799985.1 uncultured Bacteroidales bacterium
CCGAAAGCGACCCCTCTCCGTCTCCCCCGAGGGGGAGTGAATGTCGCCGCAAAGGAAGCCTCCCCTCGGGGAGGTTTGGTAGGGGTCTCCGAGATAAGCACGGGGCGCTTCGAACCGTAAAGCGAGGCAATACTGCCTTCCCAACATGACGATTCGGCCCGCTAAACATGAAAATATGTGAATATCTCAGCGGAAGCTGCTTTCATGTCACATTTTTTTCGTATATTTGCAAAAAATTATATCATTTATGGGAAAGAAGAAAACCGGCAGCCGCGGGCTGCGCAAGAACGATTTGGAACGCATCGTCATCGATTTCTTTCAGGAGAACCCGAGCATCGTCTTCTCGCTGAAGACCCTCTGCAAACAGCTTCATCTGAACACCAACCCGGCCAAGATGCTGCTGATGGATGTGCTGGAGAACCTCCTCATGGACGATTTCATCAAGGAGCAGCCGCGCTTCTGCTACACGCTGAACATGCCGAAGCAGGTGATGAGCGGCATCTTCCACCGCAAAGCAAACGGCAAGAACACCTTCGAGCCCGAGGATGGCGGCGAACCCATCCTGGTGGCTGAGCGCAACAGCCTCCATGCCATGGACGGCGACACCGTGCAGGTCACGCTCCTGGCCCGACGCAAGTACCACGTCCGCGAGGCTGCCGTCACCGAAATTCTCAAGCGCAGCGACAAGACCTTCGTCGGAACCCTCCAGGTGCAGAAGGGCTACGCCTACCTTCTCACCGAGGACCGCACCCTGGCCAACGACATCTTCATCCCCAAAGAGCACCTCAAGAAGGGCAAGACGGGCGACAAGGC
The DNA here is from genome assembly GCA_902799985.1 of uncultured Bacteroidales bacterium. Taxonomy (GTDB): domain Bacteria; phylum Bacteroidota; class Bacteroidia; order Bacteroidales; family Bacteroidaceae; genus Physcousia. Next base: position 814 of record CADCCR010000204.1, read on the forward strand.
CGTGGTACGCATCGTGGAGTGGCCCGACAAAGCCAAGAATCCCATTGGCAAGGTCGTGGACATCCTCGGCAAGACCGGCGAGAACACCGCCGAGATGCACGCCATCCTGGCAGAGTACGGACTGCCCTACACCTATCCGGCACTCGTGGAGAAGGCAGCCGAGAAGCTCACGCCGGGCATCACCGAGGAGGAAATCAGTCGCCGACTCGACATGCGCGACGTCCTCACCTTCACCATCGACCCAGCCGACGCGAAGGACTTCGACGACGCCCTCAGCATCCGCGAGATAAAGAAGGGACTTTGGGAAGTGGGCGTCCACATAGCCGACGTCAGCCACTACGTCACGGAAGGCTCCATCATCGACAAGGAAGCGTACAAGCGCGCCACGAGCGTCTATCTTGTGGACCGCACCGTGCCCATGCTGCCCGAGCGCCTCTGCAACTACATCTGCTCGCTCCGTCCCGACGAAGACAAACTGACCTATTCCGTCATCTTCCACATGAACGAGAAGGCCGAGGTGAAGAACTGGAAACTGGCCCACACCGTCACCCGCAGCGACCGCCGCTTCTCATACGAAGAGGTACAACAGATTTTCGAGGAGCGCGGCGAGGCAAGCCCAGAGGATTATAAGGAGCAAGGGGCAAGGAGCAAGGGGCAAGAGAGCACCTCCTACCCCAACAATTCTCCTGCCCCCTGCCCCTTGCCCCTTGCCCCTGAAATGGAAAACTCTTTGATTATCCTGAACCGCTTGGCAAAGATGCTGCGTCAAAGACGCTTCGCTAACGGGGCCGTTGACTTCGACCGCTGCGAGGTGCGCTTCAACATCGACAAGGACGGACACCCCACAGGCGTCTATTTCAAGGTGGCAAAGGACGCCAACAAGCTCATCGAAGAGTTCATGCTCCTGGCAAACAGAACGGTGGCTGAGAGCATCGGCAAGGTTCCCAAGAACCAGAAACCAAAGGTCCTGCCCTATCGCATCCACGAGAACCCCGACCCCGAGAAGCTCCTGAACCTGGCCGACTTCGTCAAGAAGTTCGGACACAAGCTGAAGACGACCGGCAATCGCTCCGACATCAGCCGCAACCTGAACCGCCTCCTCGAAGACGTCAAAGGCAAACGCGAACAGAACGTCATCGAGATGATAACCCTCCGCGCCATGATGAAGGCCAAGTACAGCACCTACAACTGCGGACACTACGGCCTCGCCTTCGACTACTACACACACTTCACCTCACCCATCCGCCGCTACCCCGACCTCATGGTGCACCGCCTACTCACACGCTATGCCGAGGGCGGACGAAACGTCAGCCAGCTCAAGTACGAAGAGTTCTGCGAGCATTGCAGCGACATGGAGCAGACCGCAGCCCAGGCCGAACGCGCCAGCATCAAATACAAGCAGGTGGAGTACATGAACGACCACCTCGGCGAGACCTTCCAGGGCACCATCTCAGGCGTCACGGAGTTCGGCCTCTACGTCGAGATAGACGAGAACAAGTGCGAAGGCATGATACCCTTGCGCGACCTGGAGGGCGACTACTACGACTTCGACGAGAAGAACTACTGTCTGAAAGGCCGCCGCTACCACCACTGCTACAACCTCGGCGACAGCGTCAAAGTGCAGGTCAGCCGCGCCGACCTCTACCGCAAACAGCTCGACTTCAAACTCATCCAGCCAGACTGACAACATCAATCTGGAATAAGCTCTCGGCTTACGCACATAACAGAAAAATAAATAA
>CADCCR010000205.1 GCA_902799985.1 uncultured Bacteroidales bacterium
AATAAGGAAGGCTCGCTGGCAGGGCCCAAGGTGTTGGAGCACATCGTGGACGCTGTGTTGCAGTTCGAAGGCGACCAGCACTACCTCTACCGCATCCTGCGCAGCATCAAGAACCGCTTCGGCAGCACTAGCGAAATAGGCATTTATGAGATGCGGCACGACGGGCTCCGGCAGGTGAGCAACCCCAGCGAACTGCTTCTGACGGAGAACCGCGAGGGGCTCTCGGGCGTGGCTATCTCCTGTTCTATCGAAGGCGTCCGTCCCTTCCTCATCGAGACGCAGGCATTGGTCAGCACAGCAGCATACGGCACAGCCCAGCGGAGCACGACGGGCTTCGACGGCCGACGGCTGAACATGCTCCTGGCGGTACTGGAGAAGCGTGTCGGCTTCAAGCTTGCACAGAAGGACGTCTTCCTAAACATAGCCGGCGGCTTGCGCGTCACCGACCCAGCCATCGACCTGAGCGTAGTGGCAGCCGTGCTCTCGAGCAATGGCGACATGCCCATCGAGGGCGATGTCTGCATGGCAGGTGAGGTGGGACTGAGCGGCGAGATACGTCCCGTCTCGCGCATCGAGCAACGCATAGCCGAAGCACAGAAGCTTGGCTTCAAGCGCATTCTCATCCCCTCGCACAACATGAAGGGGCTCTCGCAGAAGCAATATGACATCGAGCTCGTGCCGGTGCGCCGAGTAGTGGAAGCTGTAAGGGAACTGTTCGGATGAAGACGCTTTTTAAGTGAAAAGTGAAAAGTGAAAAATCAAAGTTACTTATGAGGAGTATGACATAATTAAGTGAAAAGTGAAAAGTGAAAAATCAAAGTTACTTATGAGGAGTATGACGTCACTTTGTGAATAGCTTAATTGTCGGTTCGCTTATAAATATTAAATAGGTAATCTTTAAATCGTCAATCATCAAATAGATTATCATCAAATCGCAAATCGCAAATCGTAAATCGTAAATCATCAAATCGTAAATCCCCTCGATGTCGCTTAACATAGTATTTGTAGCCTTGTGTCTGGTGTTCATGATATGGGCACTCGTCAAGGACATGCTGAAGCCCGGACTCGTCCTCTTCACCTGCGTCGTGCTGATGCTGTGCGGCGGCATCTTGTCGCCGAAGGAGTGTCTGGAAGGCTTCTCGAACAAAGGCATGATAACTGTTGCCTTGCTTTTCCTTGTCAGCGAGGGAGTGCGGCGAAGCGGACTGCTGGAGAACATCGTCCTCAGCCTGATGCCCCGGAGCAAGACCACAGCCACGCAGGCCAATGCACGTTTCCTGCCTGCCATCGCTGCCCTGTCTGCCTTCCTCAACAACACGCCGGTCGTGGTCATCTTTGCCCCTATCATCAAGAACTGGTCGAAGAAGGTCGGGCTCTCGCACACCAAGTTCCTCATCCCCCTGAGCTATGCCACCATCCTGGGCGGCACCTGCACACTCATCGGCACAAGCACCAATCTGGTGGTGGACGGCCTCATCCAAGACACCGGACGCGAGGGAATGGGCATGTTCGAGATAGGCAAGATTGGAGTCTTCGTCTGTCTGGCCGGACTTGCCTACCTCATCTTCTACAGCCATTACCTGCTGCCCGACAAGCGCGACGACATTTCCGCTGGCAAGGACTTGCCCGAAGGCATGCACATGGTGGAAGTCGTGCTGAGGAGCCGCTTCCCTGGCCTTGGCAAGAGCCTGCACGAGTTCGACTTCTATCGCCACTACGGAGCATCGGTCCACTCCGTTCTTCGTGGCGGCACGTTGCTCACGGGCGACTGGGCGAACATTCCCCTCGAGAGGCACGACACACTCATACTCATCACGGACAACAAGTTCGTCAGCTCGTTCCGCGACTCCAGCAGCCTGCTCATCACCAGCTACGACACAGACCGACAGCCGCTCGGCCACAAGAAGCGTCACCTTTCGCTGCTGTTGCTTGTCTTCATGATAGCCGGAGCCACCATCGGCGAACTGCATATCGTGCGCGAGCTCGTGCCGGGCTTCAGGTTCGACATGTTCTTCTTCGTCTGCCTGACGACCGTCATCATGGCCTGGACAGGCATCTTCAACGCGAAGAACTACAGCAAGTACATGTCGTGGGATGTGCTCCTGACCATAGCCTGCGCCTTCGCCATCTCGAAGGGCATGCTGAACTCGGGCTTTGCCGACTTCATCGCCGACGGCACGATGCTCGCGTTCGCCAAGGAGTCCTACGACGTCACGGACGACATCCTCAAGGCCATGGGCGTGGATCCCGCGAAGCGGAAAGAGAAAGCGAAGAAGGACGATGCGGGCAAGTGACATCGCCGTACGGCTCGGCGGCGTCCTCGAGGGGGACGACGTGGAGATCACCGCCTGCGCGGGCCTCGAGGAGGCTCGCCCAGGCGATCTTTCTTTCTGCAAGGACGCGAAGCACGTTCCGCTCGTGCAGGCCACGAAGGCCTCCGCGATCCTTCTGCCGCCAGACTGGGCGCACGGCGCGCCGTGCG
>CADCCR010000206.1 GCA_902799985.1 uncultured Bacteroidales bacterium
CCGAAAGCGACCCCTCTCCGTCTCCCCCGAGGGGGAGTGAATGTCGCCGCAAAGGAAGCCTCCCCTCGGGGAGGTTTGGTAGGGGTCTCCGAGATAAGCGCAGGGCGCTTCGGAAATATGCACGGGGCGCTTCGGCGATAAGTACAGAGAATATATGGTTGCGAGCAGCGGATTGTCGGGTTTTCGGGCGTGCCGTGACTCTTCATAAGACATTTTGCCAAGAAAACAAGGCTTACGCTTGCACTTTAATAAAAAAAGTCGTACCTTTACGCACTATTAGTTAAAAATCAACCATAATGCGAGTAAAATCCTTCTTTTTCCTGGCAGCCTTGATGCTGCAATTGCCGCTCATGGCACAAGAAGCCAGCATGGTGACACAAACCGATATCAGCCGCACAAGCACACTCTACGTCAACAATCGTGCGCCGCTGCCTGCCAATCCCTTCATCAAGCTGCCGCCCGCAGCCGTCACGCCCCGTGGCTGGGTGGGCGAGATGCTCGTTAGGCAGAAGAACGGTCTGAGCGGTCAACTCGGAGAGATCAGCGACTGGCTCGACAAGAAGGGCAACGCGTGGCTCGAACCCGGCGGCGGTCATGGCTGGGAGGAAGTGCCGTACTGGCTCCGAGGCTATGCCAACCTCGCCTACATCCTGGGCGACAAGGCGATGATAGACGAGACGAAGTTCTGGATAGAAGGCATCCTGCGCAGCAGTCAGGCCGACGGTTTCCTCGGTCCCGTCAACGAGCATAAGGGAGCAGGGGGCAAGGAGCAAGATACAAGAAGGGAGCTGTGGGCCAACATGCTTGCGCTGCAAATCCTGCAGGACTACTACGAGTGGTGCGGCGACGAGCGCGTGCTGCCCGTCCTCACAGCATACTACAAGTGGCAGCTCCAGTACCCCGACGAGAAATTCCTGCGCGACTACTGGGAGAACAGCCGCGGCGGCGACAACCTGCTCTCCGTCATCTGGCTCTACAACCGCACCGGCGAGCCGTTTCTGCTCGAGCTCTGTAAGAAGATACACCGCTGCACGGCCAACTGGATGCAAGAGAGCGGCCTGCCTAACTGGCACAATGTCAACGTGGCTGAATGCTTCCGCGAACCTGCCGAATGGTACCTCGTGAGCGGAGACAAAGCGGCCCTCAAGGCCACATACAACAACTACTGGCTCATCCGCCGCATTTACGGTCAGGTGCCGGGCGGCATGTTTGGAAGCGACGAGAACTGCCGCCACGGCTACATCGACCCGCGACAGGGCACCGAGACCTGCGGCTTCGTGGAGCAGATGCTCTCCGACGAGATACTCATGGCGCAGACGGGCGACCTCCTCTGGATGGAGAACCTCGAGGACGTGGCCTTCAACGACTACCCCGCCGCCCTGACCGAGGACATGCGAGCCTTGCGCTACCTTACCTGCCCCAACCAGGTGCAGGCCGATGCCAACAACCATCATCCGGGCGTGGACAATGGCGGTCCGTTCTTCTGCATGAACCCCTTCAGCTCCCGTTGCTGCCAGCACAACCACTCGATGGGTTGGCCCTACTATGCCGAGAACATGGTCCTGGCCAGTGCCGACGGCGGAGCTGCCCTCCTCATCTACGGCGACTGCACCGCCAAGCTCAAGGTGGCCGACGGACAGGACATCGTGCTCGATGAACAGACGCACTACCCCTTCAGCGAAGACATCAAGGTCGTCGTCTCCGGCCTCAAGAAGAAGACGGCCACCTTCCCGCTCTATCTGCGCATCCCGACGTGGACCGAAGGTGCACACATCACAGTCAACGGCCAGACGGTGGACTGCAAAGTCAGCACTGGTCTGCTCCGCATCAGCCGCCAGTGGGCAGAGGGCGACGAGGTCTGCCTGCACTTCCCCATGCGGCTGACTAAGCGCATCTGGGCGCTCAACAAGAACAGCATCTCCGTGAACTACGGCCCGCTCACCATGAGCCTGAAGATAAAGGAACGCTACGAAGAGAAGGACAGCCGCACGACCGCCATCGGCGACAGCCACTGGCAAGCCACCGCCGACCCGAGCAAATGGCCGACCTTCGAGATTTATGCCGACAGCCCTTGGAATTATGCTTTGGTGGAGAACTTGCATAGCATGAAGGTGGATAAGCGCCCTTGGCCCGAGAACAACTATCCATGGAGCCACGAAGGCACGCCCATCACTGTTAAGGCCAAAGGAGCCCGCGTCGAAGGCTGGGGACAAGATGCCACCGGCCTCTGCCAAGTGCTGCCCGACGCCGACGCACCACGTGGCAAAACGGAACACATCACACTCATCCCCATGGGCGCAGCAAGGCTCCGCATCAGCGCCTTCCCGCC
>CADCCR010000207.1 GCA_902799985.1 uncultured Bacteroidales bacterium
ACCGAGACGCAGCTCTCCGACCGACAGATGCAGATTGAGGTGGAGGAGATGAAGGTCTCGCAGCTTGAGGCGCAGCTCCGCAACGAGCTTTACCTCGACAGTCTCGGCTCCGGGACGCGCGACCGTGTGCGGCAGGCAGAGACAGCGCTTCGCACGGCACAGCTCCAGCTCTCGCAGCTACGCCAGCAGTACGCCAACGAGAAGAAGGTGAAGCAGGCCGACCTGCGCATGCAGCAACTGCAAAACGGCATCTTCGAGAAAGGTCTCGCCGAGAAGCGCCGCACCCTGGATGATGCCAAGATACGTTCGCCGCGACGCGCCACGCTGACATATATAAATAATGAGATTGGTAGCACCGTCGGCGCCGGGCAGAAGCTCGCCATCGTGAGCGACCTCAGTCACTTCAAGGCGGAATGCGAGATAAGCGACACACACAGCGAACGCGTCCACGTCGGCGGCCCTGTCCTCCTCAAGATAGGCAAGGAACGGCTGACAGGTACCATCAACACTGTTACTCCTCTCAGCCAGAGCGGTGCCATCACCTTTACCGTCGTGCCCGACGACATGAGTCATCCGCGTCTGCGCTCCGGACTCAGGACCGAGGTTTTCGTCATCACCAGCATCAAGGACGATGTGCTTCGCATCAAGAACGGCTCGTTCTACAGCGGCCCGGGCGACTATACGCTCTTTGTAATGAAGAATGAAGAATTAAGAGTGAAGAATGTACGGCTTGGCGAATGCAACTACGACTACATCGAAGTCATCGAGGGGCTGGAGGAAGGCGAACAGGTCGTCGTCAGCGACATGAGTAAATATAAAGGGAAAGAAAAGTTGAAAGTGAAAAGTGAATAATTTGCTACCGCCCCAATTATGAATTATGAATTATGAATTGTGAATTATGAATTATTTTAGACAAGCCCTCGCCATGATGCGAGAAGAGAAACTCTATTCAGCTATGTACATCTGCGGCACGGCTCTCGCCATTGCCTTCACGATGCTCATTGCCGAAGTGTATTATATTAAGGTTGCCGACATCGCGCCGGAAGTGAACAGGAGCAAGACGTTCTATCTGGAAAATATGCGGCTGAGAGAAAATCCCAACGAATTACCTTACCCGAAACTGGCAGACTTCCGTGACCTGTTCCAGAAGATGCAGACGCCGGACTGTGTGACGGCCGTGATGTGGCACTGGTCGTCCAATGGCGACTACATGAAGCTGTCCGACGGTCGCAACGACCGGGCGGGCTTCTTCCGCTTCTTCCAGTTCCGCTTCACCGAGGGCGCACCCTTCACGCAGGACGACTTCGACAGCGGACGGCGTAATGTCGTCATCACGGAAGAGATTCGCGAAGTCCTCTTCGGCAAGGACAAGGAGGCCGTGGGCAACACCATCAAGGTCAACTATCTGGAGTACCGCATCTGCGGTGTGGTAGAGACACCAAGCCAGCTCACGGAAAGGTGCGTGGCAGACATCTACATTCCTGCCGCTGCCGACGGGCTGCTGGCAAACTGGGGCACTGGTTACGAAAACCAGAACTGCCGGGTCTTCTTCTCCGTCCCCTCCGCCAAGCGCGAGGCTTTCATGCAGGAGCTGAAGGAAGTGGAGGCACGCTACAACTCCATGCATTCGGACCAGCCCGTAGATATGACTAATATGCTGATGTCGCACTACGCCGGAGTATGGTGGAACCTGGGCTTCTTGTTCAGCGCCGGGGGCAACAGCCTCATCTGGTACGTCGCTTCCGGCATCCTGCTGCTGCTCATCGTGCCTGCAATCAACCTGAGCGGCATGGTGGCGAGTCGCATGGAGCGTCGCCTGCCCGAGATGGCCATCCGCAAAGCCTTCGGTGCCAAGCGGCACACCTTGCTCGGACAGGTCGTAGCGGAGAACCTGATGCTCACGCTCATCGGCGGCATCGTCGGACTGTGCCTCGCTTGGATGGCGCTTTACGGCTGGCGCGACTGGCTATTCTATACCTTCTCCAACAATAGAGACCTCTACGGCACCGTGCCTATCTTGAAGGGCGAGATGTTCTTCGGCCCCGCCATCTTCCTCATCGCCCTGCTCGTCTGCTGCGTGCTGAACCTGTTGGCCGCCACGCTACCCGCATGGCTCAGCCTAAAGAAACCGATTGTTGAATCCATGATGATAAAAAAATGAAACAGTTAAAAGAACTATTCCGCCGGAGCACTTCCCGCTGGCTCGCCCTCGAACTGATATTGGTCACCTTCACATTGTGGTGGGCCTTCGACCCTGTCATCGTCACCAACTACGTCTTCCACCTGCCGCTTGGCTACGACGTGGACCGCATGGTCAAGCTGGACGTTGCCGGCACATCAGACCAGACCGGTATGTCCGCTCTTGACTTCTCGGACGAAGAGGAAATGCTGCTCCGGAAGCTGCAGGAGATGGATGAGGTGGAACTGGCCTACAGCGCCCATAACAATCCCATGGGCTGGAACACCATGTTTCACCCTCGATTCTTCTTCAACGACAGGGGCGACTCTATCCAGGTTCGATGCTACGGCTTCCACAAGGACTCGAAGATGCTCGAGGTCTATGGCATCCACTCCCTGACACCCGATGTGCCAGACAGCGAACTCACCCGCGACTGCGAGTGGGACAAGACCGTCATCTTCACGCGCTCAATGGCCCTGTGGCTTTTCGGCACCACAGACGTGGCAGGACGGAACGTGGAGGGGAAGGAGTACGGCTATGACCCCGAAATCCGCACTGGCGTATGGCAAAGGAAGCAGTTTCACATCCGCGCCGTGGTGGAGGACGTGCGCTACCTGGCCTGCGAGTGCGACTATGCAACCATCTTCATTTGCGACGGAACACTCAGTTCCAGCGCACCCATCATTCTCCGGCTTCGCGAAGGCGTGAACTCCGAGCACTTCGTGCAGGAACACGAGAAGGATTTTCTGAACGAGTTGGTGACGGAGCACCGCTACATCCGTGGCATACAGACCGCCGTGGAGGCGATGGATAAGCTAACAGGGTCTACCTCTTTAGGACGGATTACGCACAGCAACCTGCTCATCGCCGCCTTCTTTGCCACCAACATGGCCTTCGGTGTACTCGGCACTTTGCTGATGTACACACGCCAGCGCCGCGAAGAAGCCGGGGTGAAGCGTGCATTCGGTACCACACGATGGAGCATCTTCTGGGGCTTCATCTGCGAAGCATGGTTGCTCACCACCATCAGCGTTATCATCGGCGCTACCGCAAAGGGCCTCTTTACCTTTGGCCCGCACTCAATCCCTGCCGTGCACTTCTGGTTCGACGACTTCGGCACGCACTTCATCGTCGTCTCCGCGTGCGTATACATTATAATAATGTGTACCGTCCTGCTCGGCACCGCTATTCCAGCCTGGAGAATAAGCCGAAGCAAGATTACGGAATCATTAAGAGAAGAATAAGATTTGTGGGGATTGGCGGATTCTTGCGATAAAAACTTGTGGGGATTGGAGGATTTTTGCGATAAAAACTTGTGGGGATTGGAATAATTTGCTATCTTTGCAGCCATAAACACAAGGTTTTATGGAAGAAAGACTGTTCAAAAGAAAGATTTACACTCAATTGCTAAACTGGAAGCAGGAATCGGACGGCAAGAGTGCATTGCTTGTTGAAGGCGCAAGACGTGTCGGGAAATCGACTATCGTGGAAACCTTCGCCAAGAACGAATATGAGTCGTACTTGCTGATAGACTTCAACAAAGCATCGAAAGCCATCAAGGATTTGTTCAATGACCTGATGGATTTGGACTACCTGTTCCTGTATCTCCAGACGGCATATCATGTGACACTGAAACCCAGGAAATCTGTCATCATCTTCGATGAGGTGCAGAAGTGTCCGATGGCACGTCAGGCCATCAAATACCTGGTGGAAGACGGGCGTTACGACTACATCGAAACAGGCTCTCTGATCAGCATCAAGAAGAACACTGATGGCATCACTATTCCCAGCGAGGAAGATAGGATACAGATGAATCCGATGGATTTTGAGGAGTTCCGATGGGCTTTGGGCGACGAAGCAACGGTTCCGCTTCTGCGTAAATTCTGGGAGCAGCAGCACGCCCTTGGACCGGCTCATAGGGAGATGACACGCAACCTACGGCTATATATGTTGGTGGGTGGTATGCCGCAGGCCGTCAACGCCTATCTTGACACCAATAACTTCAGCAAGGTGGATCAGGTGAAGCGGCGCATACTCAAGCTCTATGAGGATGACTTCCTGAAAATAGACCCATCAGGATGCGCATCGGTCATGTTCCGCTCCATACCCGGTCAGCTAAGCCGAAATGCAATAAGATATGTGCCTTACGCAGCTGTAGGCAGAGTGGACGACGAGAAAATGACAGAACTTCTAAAGGCTCTTGAAGACAGCAAGACGGTAAATATGTGCTATCACGTGAACGACCCACAGGTAGGTATGGGGCTAACGAAGAACAAAGACCAGTTCAAAATGTTCGTTTGCGACACGGGGCTGTTCATTACGCTGGCGTTCTGGGACAAGAGCTTTACGGAGAATATCATTTACGAGAAACTGTTGGCTGACAAGCTGCCTGCCAACCTAGGATACGTTTATGAGAATCTTGTCAGTCAGATGCTGGTGGCCGCAGGGAATGAACTCTTCTACCACACTTGGCCACGCGACGAGAAACACTACTATGAGACAGACTTCCTACTGTCTCGCGGAGCAAAGATTTGTCCTATAGAGGTAAAGTCGTCAAGCAGTAAGTCGCATGCTTCGCTAGATGAGTTCTGTCGTATTTACTCCTCTAGGATATTGTGGCGGTATATGATATATACCAAGGACTTTGCAAAGGAACAGGAAACCATCATGCTACCGGCATACATGGTACCTTTTTTATAATGAAATGGTAAATAGTAAATTGTCAAATTGTAAATCAACAATATGATTCTCGTAGTAGATGACGATAGAAACATACGTGTTTCGCTGAAGCTTATCCTGGAGCGCAACGGGTATGAGGTGGCGATGGCCGAGGAGCCGAAGGAAGCCATCAGGATTATCCGCGACATACCTGCTGTGGAACTGGTGCTGATGGATATGAACTACAATATCTATCGCACCTCTTCCAACGACGGCGAGGAAGGCATCACTTTGCTGAAGCAGATAAAGGTGTTCCGTCCCGACGTGCCGTGCATCCTGATGACGGCATGGGGCACCATCGAGCTTGCCGTGCGTGGCAGGCGGGCCGGAGCCTTCGACTTCATCACAAAGCCGTGGGACAACGGCGTGCTGCTGGAAAGAATC
>CADCCR010000208.1 GCA_902799985.1 uncultured Bacteroidales bacterium
TCAAAACTGTGTCGCCATGTTCACCTGTACGGATGCTCCATGTGTCAATCATGTCGCTTACAAAGATGCGGCCGTCGCCGACTTCGCCCGTATGGGCAGTATCGATGATGACTTTTACCGTAGGCTCCATAAACTGGTCGCAGCAAACAATGGTCAGCGCCACACGCTCGATGACATCCGTCGAATACTGGACGCCACGATAGATGCGTTCCTGTCGGCTCTGACCGATGCCGTGTACGTCGTGATACTCAAACCAATCAATGTCCGAAGAAAGCAAGGCTTCCTTGACTTCCTCGAACTTGGTCTTCCTGATGATTGCTTCAATCTTCTTCATACATTAAACTGTTGTTAAATGAGCGTCCTTAGTGTCACATTGCAATGTTTCGCCTGCAAAGGTAAGACAAAACGTTAGATTGATCGCAATAAACCGAACAAAAAGTAATCAAAATGCACACAACTATTGATATATGTCAATAATTAAAGTCACAAAGGTGTGTTTTTGATGCTAAGACGATGCTTATACGAACATATTGTCATACCTTTGCAGCAGAAATAGACAAAGTGACAGTAAAAGCGCTAAATACAGAGCAGAATGAAAAAGAAGATACACTTCACGAAGATGCATGGTGCAGGCAACGACTACATCTACGTTAATACATTATTCTATAATATAGATGAGCCGTCGGAGTTGGCACGTCTTTGGAGCGACCGCCACAAGGGAATCGGGTCTGACGGTCTTGTGCTGATCGGTCGCAGTCCCATTCCCGAGGCCGACTTCTCCATGCGCATCTTCAATGCCGACGGCTCAGAGGCTATGATGTGCGGCAATGCTTGTCGCTGCATCGGAAAGTATCTTTATGAACGGACCCACCTCTGGCCCCTCCCTTGTATGGAGGGGAATGGTTACCAAGAGACGACGATTCGCCTGCTCACGCTCTCTGGCATCAAGTTGCTCTTCCTGCATATTGTTAACGGCATCGTAGAAAGCGTGACGGTTGATATGGGTGAGCCGGCATTCGACAGCCCCCTCTTCAAACCTCTCCCCCAAGGAGGAGAGGCTTTAGCGGCGAACCTCCCCTCTCCTCGGAGAGGGGTCGGGGGTGAGGCTCTGGACTCCCTTTTCGTTTCGATGGGCAATCCGCACTATGTTGTATTTACAGATGATGTGGATGCAGTTGAAGTCCAAGGACGTGAACTCGAACACCACCCTGCGTTTCCCGAACGCGCAAACATCGAATTTGCCGAAATGCCGAATTTGCCGAAATGCGTCCTGACGGCATTCGGGTTCGCGTTTGGGAGCGCGGAAGTGGTATCACGATGGCTTGCGGGACAGGAGCCTGTGCTGTGGCTGTGGCTGCATCGAAGACAGGACGAGGAGGCAGGACGAGCCGCATCATCATGGACGGTGGCACGCTCGATGTCGAATGGCGAGAGCAAGACAATCATGTCTATCTTACTGGCCCGGCAGAGTTCGTGTTTGAAGGAGAGATTGAAATATAAATCAGAGAACTCAGAATACTCAGAGCACTCAGAACTATCAGAAGAATATGATCAACGAGAATTTCTTGAAGCTATCCGAGTCCTATCTCTTTACCAAGATCGCTCGGAAGGTGAATGCTTATAAGGAGGAGCATCCGAGGGCAGACGTCATCAGCCTTGGCATTGGCGATGTAACACAGCCGCTTGCCCCGGCAGTCATCGAGGCATTGCACAAGGCAACGGACGAAATGGCCATAGCTACAACATTTCGCGGCTATGGTCCTGAACGAGGCTACGACTTCCTGCGTGAAGCCATCGTAGAGAATGATTTCCGTTCAAGAGGCATAGACATCGAGGCAGACGAAGTGTTCGTCAGCGACGGCGCGAAGAGCGACACAGGAAACTTCCAGGAACTGCTGTCGGCAGACTGTGTGGTAGCTGTTACAGACCCAGTCTATCCGGTCTATATTGATGCTAACACGATGGCGGGAAGAGAGATTGTCAAGCTTCCTTGCACGGCAGAGAATGATTTTGTGCCTGAGTTGCCGAGCAAGCATGTTGACGTCATTTATCTCTGTTACCCTAACAATCCGACGGGCACAACGCTCACTAAAGAACAGCTGAAGGTGTGGGTGGACTATGCCATTCGCGAGAATGCGCTTATCTTCTATGATGCCGCCTACGAGGCATATATACAAAGCGAAGACGTTCCGCACAGCATCTACGAGATTCCTGGCGCGAAGCAATGTGCTGTGGAGTTCCACTCTTATTCCAAGACGGCAGGCTTCACAGGCATCCGATGCGGATATACCATAGTTCCAAAGGCATTAAGGTTGCCACTCAACAAACTTTGGAACCGCCGTCAATCGACGAAATTCAATGGCACAAGCTATCTTGCCCAGAGAGCTGCCGAAGCTATATATACACCTGAAGGCAAGCAACAAATAAAGGCCACGATTGCCTACTATATGGAGAATGCACGCATGATGCGAGATGCGTTGACAGGAATGGGTTTCAAGGTCTATGGCGGCAAAGATGCACCTTATTTATGGACTCAGACACCTGACAGCATGACGTCTTGGGAATTCTTCGACTGGATGCTTCATTCTGCACATGTAGTCTGCACTCCAGGCGTTGGTTTTGGTGCCCAGGGAGAAGGCTACGTGCGACTCACAGCCTTTGGAACACATGAGAATACAGAAAAGGCACTTCGCCGAATTGATAGTAAATTGTAAATCGTCAAATTGTAAATGAACAAGGGTTTATATCAAGAAGCATACGAACACGATGCCTGCGGTGTGGGCATGGTGGTGAACATTCATGGAGGCAAGAGCCATGAACTTGTTGACAACGCATTGAAGGTGCTGGAGAACATGGAGCATCGTGGTGCAGAGACCAGGGACAAGACGGGCGATGGTGCAGGCATCATGGTGCAGATTCCGCATGAGTTCATTCTCCTGCAAGGCATTCCTGTACCAGAGAAAGGTCGGTACGGCACGGGGCTTGTGTTCCTTCCAAAAGGCGAAAAGGTTCAACAAACAATACTGAGCATAATGATAGAAGAGATTGAGCGCGAAGGACTGGAGCTGATGCATGTCAGGACTGTGCCGACGTGTCCCGAAGTCTTGGGCGTGGGAGCGAGAGAGGTTGAGCCTGACATCAAGCAAAGCTTCGTGACAGGAGCGGCTGAAGAGCAAGCTCCGAAGCTCGACGGCATATTA
>CADCCR010000209.1:0-611 GCA_902799985.1 uncultured Bacteroidales bacterium
GGGGTAATGATTTCTCAAGCTCATCTGTATATATAGTAAAAGCGATAAAAGATGCAAGCAAAAGAGCAACAATTCAAGGAACTCTTCCTTTCGGAGTACGGCAGGATGTACAAGGCAGCCTACATTCTGTTGGGCGACGAAGACGAGGCGAAGGATGTGGTACAAGACATCTTCGCTAAGCTATGGGCTGGTACCGTTACCATCAAAGAAGAGTCTCAGCGAACGTTCCTCTTGACTTGCGTCCGAAATCGCTGCCTCAACATCATTGCACACCGCCAAACACATTTGGAAGCCATCAAATTCCAGACGCCAGAGGCTATCGACGGCGAGACGTACGACGCCCGCGAGCTGCTCGGCTTTGAGACTCCCGAGAAGCTCTCCACGCCCGAGGTGAACACAGAGTTCAAGGGTGAGATACTGCCCTCCTGCGGTGCCGAGGTCTATCTGCGCTCAGACCTTGCCCTCGACCCCGTGGAGGCCTACACCTGGGAAGGCGTGGAAGGCGCGAAGGAAGAGGAGGACGCCAAGGAGTTCGGCAAGGTGGTCGTACAGGAGACGTTTGCTCCCGGCGCACCCATGACGGTGAAGCCCGGCCAGACGCTCGTCGTCGA
>CADCCR010000209.1:657-3442 GCA_902799985.1 uncultured Bacteroidales bacterium
GATTTCGGCCAGAACTGCGCCGCCGTCCCATCGTTCGTCTTCAAGGCTAACGCAGGCACCGAGCTGACCTGTCTGCCCGGCGAGCTGCTGAACGACGGCAACGGCGCCCGCAAACGCGGCATGGACGGACCGGAGGGTAGCGTACACCGCGACAATCTGCGCCAAGGCGCCAACGGCATGCGCCTCGTCTACACCTTCAAGGGCGAGGAAGGACAGGCCGAGGAGTTCTGTCCCCGCTGCACCTTCTTCGGCTACCGCTTCGTCTCCATCACAGCCACCGACGACGTCACCATCCTGAGCCTGCGGTCCGTGCCCGTCACCTCCATCGCGAAGACCCTCGAGACAGGCGTCATCACGACAGGCGACAGCCTCATCAACAAGCTCATCTCGAACACCATCTGGGGCCAGCGCTCCAACTATCTGAGCGTTCCCACCGACTGTCCGCAACGCAACGAACGCCTCGGCTGGACGGCCGACACGCAGGTGTTCACCGAGACGGGCACCTTCTTTGCCAACACCGACGGCTTCTTCCACAAATGGATGCGCGACATGCGCGACTCGCAGGGCGAGCTCGGCGGATTCCCCGGCGTGGCTCCCCTGGCACAGTACGGCGCCGAGAAGATGCGTCTGGGCTGGACCGATGCCGGCATCATCGTGCCCTGGACCGTCTGGAAGCAGTTTGGCGACAACGACATCGTCGAGGAGAACTGGGAGTCGATGAACCTCTTCATGAACCACATCTACGAGACAAAGTACGACCACGACGCTCTGCTCTCGGAGAACGGCAACTACCAGTGGGCCGACTGGCTGAGCTACGAGCCCCTGGAGAGCTGCAGCGGACGCGGCTTCGCCGACGGCAAACCGCTGCCCGAAGCCGTTCAGTACTGGAACTACCTCAGCGCATGCTATTGGGTCATCGACGCTGAGATGATGGGCGACATGGCTGCCGCCACAGGTCGCGACGCAGCCCCCTACCGCAACATGGCCGAGGAGGGACGCAACTACATCAAGCAGAACTTCATGAACGAGGACGGTACCTTCCGGACAGAAATCCTCAACACCATGCAGACTCCGGCACTCTTCGCCCTGAAGACCAATGTTGTGGAAGGAGAAGCTCGCGAGAGCATGATAGCCCGCCTGCGCCAGAACTTCGCCGACCACGAGAACTGTCTGCAGACAGGCTTCCTCGGCACATCCATCCTCATGCAGACGCTCACCGACAACGGCATGAGCGACATCGCCTACGAAGTGCTCTTCCAGCACAAGAATCCCTCGTGGCTCTACTCCATCGACAACGGCGCCACCACCATCTGGGAGCGCTGGAACAGCTATATGGTGGACGAAGGCATGGGTCCGCAAGGCATGAACTCCTTCAACCACTACGCCTACGGAGCCGTCTGCCAATGGATATGGGAGTCCGTGGCAGGCATCGCAGCCGACACCGCACAGCCTGGCTTCCGCCACATCATCATGCGTCCCGTGCCCGACAAACGCCTGGGCCACCTCGACGCAGAGTTCCAGTCGGCAGCCGGACTCGTCAAGAGCAGCTGGAAGTACGACGGCGACCAATGGACCTGGACGTTCACCGTTCCCGAAGGCGCCACAGCAACCGTCACCCTGCCGGGCGAGACGGACAGCAAGGACTACGAGGCCGGAACCTATACCCTCACGAAGTAAACCCGCAGAACCCATACGCCTTGCATAGCCACCGCGCTACGCAAGGCCCCGTAAGACGTTCGATTCCTATCAACCACGAATTGCACGAATTACGCGAATCCTGAGATATTATCCTAACCACGAATTGCACGAATTACGCGAATTTGTACCTAATTGCCATTCACAGGGCGGCAAATTCGTGTAATTCGTGCAATTCGTGGTTTTGTTTTTATCGCTGTCCGTGGGGAAGCATCGGAGGTGCGAAAGAACACATAAGCTGCTATTCGTCAGGAACACCGATGGAAAAGGACCTAAAAGGAAGAGGGAGAAATTCCCTCCGGACAGCAATAAAATAGTACAACTCCATATCTCCACGGAACAAAACTTTTTCAGTGGTTTGGAAATATATTTCAAAGGTTTGGAAATATATTTTAGTGGCTCCGAAATATATTTCCAAGCCTTTGAAATAGTTTTATCGCAGGCCAAGAAAGATTTCGTTGCAGGGAGAAAAGGAATTGCCTGCAGAGGCAAATGGATTTACTTGCTGGGAGAAAGGGTCTTACTTGCTGGAAGAAAAGGATTTGTCTGCAGGAAGAAAGGAGGTTACTTGCAGGAAGAAAGGGATTTGCCTGCGGGGAAATATGATTTATGTCGCGAAGGAGCACGGATTATATTGCTGGGGCATGTATCCCTTGTCGCGGGGCAAAGGTTTCGTGATGCAAGCCGAAAAGGGTTCGCAGTTTGTGGGAGTGTCCGGACTTTCCCATAAAGAAGCTCCCCCTTGCCGCAACATTGCGCGGCAAGGGGGAGCTTGTTCCTATCGGAATCTGTTCGCGTCCTATTCTACGCGATAACGTACTTCCTTGGTCTTAAACTTCTTCACCATACTCTTTTCGTTGACGTCCTTCAGGCCGTTGATGTCGACCACCGTGTCCAATGGATGGAATTTCCGGTTGACGTTCTTGTAGGGATCTTGGATCCGCTTCACGTCTTCGACGATGTCCAACGCCTTGATGAGATCGATGTCGATGCCCGTCGTGTCGCCGACGAGGCCGAGAATCAGCTGGTTGACGCCCTGCGATTCATGGATGGTGATGCCTTGGCTGGTGATCCAGTTCTTCAGGTTGTA
>CADCCR010000210.1 GCA_902799985.1 uncultured Bacteroidales bacterium
TGTCGCCCACATACTTTGCTATCTGCTTGGTAAACTGGGGGAAGTAACGCTCCCACGGGCTGTTGGGGTTGTCGAGACTGATGCCATTGCTGACAACGATAAGTGTTTTCTTGCCCTCGAAGTCCACGAACAGATGACGCAGTGCCTCGGCGTTGAAGTTGACATGATAGGAGAAACCCTGGCAGATGAGCAACCAGACGGCATCAGGCGAGAGGACAAAGGGACGGTGGTCGGCATAGGCCTGATGCATGCCGTCGAAGAAGGGATGGGGCAGTTGCACCAAGGGCTGCGAGCAGCGATTGCGCGCCACGAATTGTACATTCTCTTGGTCCATGTCATACATTGTTTTGCAGATAATCTTGTCGTAGCCGACGGTTGGCAGGGGTTTGTCGGGAGCTTTCAGTGTCTCGATGTCGATGATGATGCGCTGCGTAGGCACAGCCTGGGTGTCCTGCTGCAGGGCAGCCAGAGTGTCGGTGGTGTCATCCGCCTTACTGCTTCCATTGTTGGAACACGCCACCAACGAAATAAGCAGCAATGACACTAAAATGAATATCCATGTTCTGCGTTTCATAATTGTCAGGTAATAAGTTTATGACTAATAAAGTTATTCCGTGAGTAATACTATGCCTGTAACAGCCATACTCCCACCATTCTATAGATAATGTTTGTTACTCTATATTTTGGCGGAGCACTGTCCGACCGTCTTTCTCCACGATAAGCTGATTTACATCTCCGTATTCGGTTACAGCAATCCGGTAATGATAGCCGTCGTTTTCGAACTCATAGCCTTTCTTCTCATCATACTTGCCGCCTGTAATGACAAGGTCGGGTTTGGTGTCGGTTTGATTGCTGCGCCGCCACGAGGCGTAACGGAGGCCTTTGTCGTAATCGGCTGTCAGACGGTCTATGCGCACACGGTAGTCTTTGGTCACAAAATATTGCTCTAAAGCGACGTAGTCTTTCAGGGTGATATGCAGGCGGCGGTTGCCCACCTCTCCCATCAGGTCGAAGCGTTCGCCGTTCCAGCGATAGAGTTTATAGCGGTCGGTTAGTGCATTCATGGAGTCCGTAACAGGCACGTATAGATTGCGTCCCTCCAGCTCGAAGAGCCAGTCCCAGCCCTCGCCCTTGTTGGTTTTGGAATACCAGTCGGGAATGCCATGAGAAACCCCCACCCCGCTCTCGCCTTTGGGGAAGATTTTGGCTTCGGCGAGCTTGTCGCCCTGCAGGGTCCAGGCGTTTATCTTTGATGCACCTTCGACGCTGCTACCGCGGGTGTAGTCGTTGGTCAAGTAATAGGTGCGGCCACTGTTGCTTTGCAGCTGATGTATCCCCAATGCAACTGGCTGCCAATGGCTGCCGCCAAAGCTGTGAATCCGGCCGTCGTCGCCACGCAGGAGTGTGTAGCGTGAGTTGTCGGGCATGGTGCCGCCCAAGCCGGTGTCCCAGCCAATGATGCGCACGCGTCCATCGGCAGAGACGCAGTCTTCCAAGTAGAGGCTGTCGGCTGCCTCCTTGAACGGGTAGTCCATCGCATCGTCGGGACGGCAGCGGAGCACATCGGTGATGAAGACACGCAGGGACTGGCCTTCGGGGGTCACCACCTTTCCCTTGTGACGGCACAGAAGCCGCTCTATCGAGTCCATGCTGACGGTCTTCAGCCAAGCTGCCACCTCGGCAGAGGTAGTTTCGGGCACCTCGACATGTTCATACTCGTACTCCTCTTCAACGGTGTCCAACGGCTCCTCTACAACTGGCTCTTGCTTTCCGTTGCAGGCCACAACCGCCAAAGCGACGGCAACGAAGCAGAAACATCTGATGTACATTGTTATTGTCTTGTCCATAGGTCTCATATAATGCAATTATGACTTATTTACTCCCTTCATTGTCTTGGTTCAGCTGCAATGCTGTCTTGGCGTGAAGAGAAGTGACAACTGGCTTGCCTGTCTTGGCTTCCAATTCAGCACGGGGGCGTTGCGGGCTATCTCGCCGCCTTGACGAGCCACCTCGGCATGCTCGCCAAAGGTCTCGGGATTGCGGCTCTCGGAGATGTCCTTGGTAGAGAGTTCGGCAAGCATGTTAAGCACAAGTTCACGATTGGTCATGTTGTCGCGAAGATTCTCTTTCTTCAAGCCTTTGAATTGCTTGTACTCTTTGGCTGTCATACCTGACCATGTGCTATAGATGATGTCCGTGAGCGTGGCAAATTGAACACCCTCCTTCAAGCCATGCCGCTTCCACTCATCGGTAAGGTCTTTGCGTATTTCAATTGACTTCAGCCGCTGATTAATCCAGCTGTCGGAGTAGCCCAGCCGCTTATAGTCTGCCAGTGCCTGCTCAATGCCTAACTCAGGGTCTTGCATCTGGTCGAGGCGGTCGGCTGCCACCTGCGCCATCCACAGCTTGAACGGCTCTGCCTTGGGAGAAGGAATAGACTGAATGAGGCGGAAAAGCTGTTCTGTGTCAGCGACATCAGTCATTCTCATCTTACCATCGGGAGCCTTCATCTTCAAACCGTGACAACTTGTCACGGTTTCGTTCCCTTCTGCCTTTAGGCGTTGTTTCAGCTTTCGCCAATAAGCTGTCGGGTCCACGCTGTCCGTCAACACCGCCACGGCATCCACGATGGAGAAATACCATTTCTCCTCGGCATCGTCCCAAACAGTGCGGACTTTCTTCTCTTCAAAGAGTTGTATCTGGTTGTGCTTCGTCATAAATTGCTACGATTCAACTATTGTATTTCATTCTCGTTCATGCCGAGATGTTTCTCATTAGTTCTTTCGTTGTCATCTCCATTTTAGAGAAGGCAAACCATTTTCTTCCTAAGTCTTTCAACGAAGCACCTATATGATAGACTGTATTGTCGATGCACAAGAATCTGTCGTGCACCTTCTCGAAGGGCTTAACTTCGATGGGCTGGTACTGGGCATTATGCTTCGCAAGGTCGAGCAGAAGCTGCTGCGGGATGTTTTTGGTGTATATAGTTGCCGTTACTTTAGGCTTTCGTTTATCGAGTATAGTCAGTACAGTGTCGTCCACATAGTTGTCGAAGAGAATTATCTGTTTCTTGGTAGATCGTACTAAGTCTGACACAAATGTGTAGGCGTCAAAGATTTGTCCATCAAAGAAGATGCCTTCTAATGGTGGCAAGGATGTACGGACGAAGAAGTCTATCTTCTCCTCGGTTTTCGTTACTCGTTGTTCTAGTCGTTCTATGCGATTATTTACAGAATAGCCTTTCAACAAGTATTCCTTCAACACACGGTTGGCCCACTGACGGAACTGAATGCCTCGTTTGGTATTGACGCGATAGCCAACGGAAATGATGACGTCAAGATTATA
>CADCCR010000211.1:0-1631 GCA_902799985.1 uncultured Bacteroidales bacterium
TTCTACCTTCTTCATGTCTGCATCGGCACGCAGTCTGACATAAGAGCGGTAACGATCGTTACCTATCAGATTTCTCGTGCCATCGTATGAGTAAGTACCGATAGAGGGCATAGACATCACGATGTCAAGCAGACTGAAAGTCGAGTTCTCGTCGAATGTCTCAAACACACCGCTGATGGTCATCGGCTTGCCTGGGGCTGCCACGAATGTAATGGTCTTACCCACGACATCGCCGCCCATCTTATCGCTCAGCCTGCGACTAATGAGGCACTGCCCCGATGTGCTCAGAATCCTCTTCGCATCGCCTTGCAGAATCCTCGTACCGAAAATGTCGAAGAAGCAGGAGTCGGCAAACACCGTATGTTCGAACGCATAGCGACTTCCATCCTCCAGCGCCAGTTTCTCGTTTCTGAACTGATACGTGTAGCGTGTTCCCACCACAATTTCAGGGATATAGTGGCACAAGGCGGGAATGGCACCGCCGGGCGTATTCTCGTGTTCAGCAGGGTCATCACCTTCCTTGGTGAACGACTCCCCGACGGCATATACATGCTGCTTGTCCACAATGCAGCGGTCGTAATTCATTTCCAACTGCACCTTGGCTATCAGCACCAGTCCTACTGTCAGACCGATAGCCAGCGAAATGACTTTGATAAAGGCTCCCTGGCCCTTGGCAAATATGTTCATAATAACACTCCTTTATTCTGTTTTAATACTTTCTACGGGATTGGTTCTGACGGCCTTGATGATCTGGAAGCCGACGGAGAGGATGGCTACCAACAGGGCAAAAGCACAGGTGGCTGCGAAGATCCAGGACGAGAGCTCGATGCGGTAGCTGAAGTTAGTGAGCCAGTCGTGCATGATATACCATGAGAGAGGTATAGCGATGACGAACGACAGCAGCAGCGGCGAACAGAAAATGCGCAGCATCAGTACCATCACCTCGCCCGATGTTGAACCCATAATCTTGCGGATGCCAATCTCCTTCTGGCGCTGACGGATGAAGAAAAGCGACATACCCACGTAGCCCATCACGGAGATAATCACGGCAATGATGGTGAAGAGCGTGATAATCTTCAGCGTGTTCTGCTGATCTTCGAAGGTGTCGGCAATGCCTTCTTCCAAACTGGTGACGTACCACTCTATTGCTTCCTCTGAAACACCCTGTTCTCTTATCATATTGATGAGGGCTGCCTTTGCCTGCTTGTCTCCATTTGTCTTGACAAGGAAATTCGGGTCGTCCACATGCTCCTGCACACGGATGGCGAAAGGCTCTGCTGTCGTCAGCACGTTGATGCGGTGAAAGTCCTTGAGGATGCCGCTGATAGAGGCTTTCTCGTCTTTGCCCCAGACCATCTCGCGGTCTTCATCCTTCAACTCCAACCTGCGCATAGCTTCCTCATTCAAATAGTAGCCGTTGCTGGTGTTTCCGTAGTCTTTGAGGATGTCCAGCCCGTAGAGGGCAAAGGCTGTCGAGTCCAGATCGGTCAGAAACAGGCTCGTCAGTTTGTCGCCATTCGTGATACTCCTTATACTACTGCTGTAGGTGACAAAGGTTGTTCCGCTATACTCACCGATACGCTCTACGAAGGGCATCTTCTCTAATTGGCTCCTGACTGTCTGGCTCTTGC
>CADCCR010000211.1:1652-2096 GCA_902799985.1 uncultured Bacteroidales bacterium
ATTCAATTGAAGCCAGATTACAAGGGCTGCTGTGAGCATCGTGACCGTAACGACATTCTGCACAATGATGAACAACCGCCCCATTACCATCTTGGAGTGGTAGCGGAAGTTGCCTTTCACAATGTCAATGGGTTGGAAGCGGGAAATCTGATACGAGGGCATAATGCCAGAGATAATGCCTACGAGCAGGATGAAACCTAGGCAGACGCTCACCGTGCTGACGCTGACATCATTGAGCAAGGCTATCTTGCCTCTGAAGAGTTCTGCAGCATCGTCCTGAAAACCGAATGCCAAAGCAAGACCCAAGAGGAAGGCAACGGTTATCATCAACGTCGATTCTGCAATCAGTTTCAGCGAGATTTGGCACTGACTACTGCCAAATAGCCGTCGCGTAGCCATCTCCTTGGCGCGGAAGCCTGTATTCGCTACCGTCAGGTTGATGTA
>CADCCR010000212.1 GCA_902799985.1 uncultured Bacteroidales bacterium
GGCTCTGCCTGCCGTTTGCGGTCGTGTCTGCCCACAGGAGAAACAATGTGAATCACAATGTATCCACCTGAAGATGAACGAGCCGGCCGTCGCCATCGGCAACTTGGAACGCTTCGCAGCCGACTACGAGCGCGAGTCTGGCAACATGTCGCTGCCCGAAGTGGCCGAGAAGAACGGCAAGAAGATAGCAGTCATCGGCTCTGGTCCTTCGGGACTGAGTTTTGCTGGCGACATGGCAAAGGCCGGTTACGACGTGACTGTCTTTGAGGCTCTGCACGAAATCGGCGGCGTGCTGAAGTACGGCATACCCGAATTCCGTCTGCCCAACGCGATTGTCGATGTCGAGATACAGAATCTGGAGAAGATTGGCGTGAAGTTCGTCAAGGACTGCGTCGTAGGTAAGACCATCACGATTGCCGAGCTGGAAGCCCAAGACTACAAGGGCATCTTCGTCGGAAGCGGCGCTGGTCTGCCCAACTTCATGGGCATTCCGGGCGAGAACTCCAACGGCATCATGTCGAGCAACGAGTACCTGACGCGCATCAACCTCATGGATGCCAGCAACCCGGAGTATGCTACGCCCATCAAGAAAGCGAAGAGCGTGATGGTAGTGGGTGGCGGCAATACCGCCATGGACAGCTGCCGCACGGCCAAGCGCTTGGGTGCCGAGCGTGTGTTCATCGCCTATCGTAGGAGCGAGGCTGAGATGCCTGCCCGACTGGAAGAGGTGAAGCACGCCAAGGAGGAGGGCATCGAGTTCCTCACCCTTCACAACCCCATCGAATATCATGCCGACGAGAAGGGAAATGTCTGCGAAGTAGTGCTCCAGAAGATGGAGCTTGGCGAACCCGATGCCAGCGGACGTCGCTCTCCCCAGCCCATTCCCGGAGCCACCGAGACCATCGCCATCGACCAGGCCATCGTGGCTGTCGGCGTCAGCCCCAACCCCATCGTGCCCACTTCGATCGTGAACGAAGGCATGCAGACAAACATCCCGACCATCTTTGCCGGAGGCGACATCGTGCGCGGCGGCGCAACGGTCAT
The DNA here is from genome assembly GCA_902799985.1 of uncultured Bacteroidales bacterium. GTDB lineage: Bacteria > Bacteroidota > Bacteroidia > Bacteroidales > Bacteroidaceae > Physcousia. The sequence continues at coordinate 1,045 of CADCCR010000212.1, forward strand.
CCTGGCCATGGGCGACGGACGCCGTGCTGCAGCAGCCATGCACGAGTATCTGTCGAAATAGCACATCTCGCCCTATGGCATGACACAGTCTTGGCCCAGTCCTCCCACGGTGGTACTCCGGTACTCCAAAGGGAGGACTGGAGTACCAACATAGGTGTTCTGAGACATACCCATAGGAAATGAGATAACGAGACAAACGAAGACTCAAACAAACAATAGATGAATTAACCCAAAACAATAACCCGTGAGTGCACTTTATACTATATTATTATTACTTTGCAGCAACGTCTTCATGACGCTTGCATGGTACGGACACCTGAAACTCAACCAGGCCGGCATCTCGACCAACTGGCCGCTCTATGCTGTGATCCTCTTCTCGTGGTGCATAGCCGGCATCGAGTACTGCTTCCTTGTGCCTGCTAACAGGATTGGCTTCATCGACAACGGCGGACCCTTCACGTTGATGCAGCTGAAGGTCATACAGGAAGTCATCTCGCTTATCGTCTTCTGCGTCATAGCCAACATCATCTTCCAAGGGCAACAGCTCCATTGGAACCACTTGGCAGCACTCGTCTGCCTTGTTCTTGCCGTATATTTCGTATTCAAGTAAAGCTCGCTCCCCCTAAGGGAAAGCGCCCAAAACACAGACTCATCAAACGAAACATGAAAAGCGAACAAAATAGAAAAGTCTCCCTCCACGGGAGTTGGCCCGGAAGGGGACTGCTTCTCCTCCTCCTGTTCCTCTCTGTTGCCGCATCCGCCCAGCGCAAGGGACGTCGTCCCGTCTATACGGTCACGCCGCAAGAGGCTATGGCAGCCTACAACTTCGCACTCGCCGAGGAGATACTGGAGCAACAGATAGCCGACCTAACAAAGAAGAAACAGCCTACCATCAACGAGGAACAGCTACTGGAGACCGCTCGCAAGTCGCAGATTCGCCTTCGTGCCACAGAACAAGTGACAATCATCGACAGCCTGATATTGCCCAAGGACCAGGTGCTCAAGCAGATTAAGCTGTCGCGCGAATGCGGTTCCGTGATGAGCTGCGCCGAGTTCTTCGCAACGAAGGACAATTCGGGCTGTACGCTCTTCTGCAACGAACTGGGCAACCATATCGTCTATGCCGAGGCGAACAAGGACGGACATCTGCGCCTCAAGGAGAAGTCGCTCATCGGCGGAGAATGGTCGATGGAAAGGCAACTGACCGGCTTTGCCGAGGAGAATGAGGACAACCTCAACTTCCCCTTCATGCTCAGCTACGGCATCACGATG
>CADCCR010000213.1 GCA_902799985.1 uncultured Bacteroidales bacterium
TGCAAAGCATGGGCATCCAGCCCGACATCCTTGTGCTACGCACCGAACGCCACCTCGACGACACTTTACGCATGAAGGTGGCTTCGTTCTGCAACGTCAGTCTGGAGTGCGTGGTGCAGAGCGAAGACATGCCCAGCATCTACGAAGTACCTGTCAACATGCAGCGGCAAGGGCTTGATGCAGCCATCTTGCGCAAGATAGGCATACCCGTTGGAGAGACGCCTGCCATGAAGCCCTGGCATGACTTCCTGGACAGTTGGCGCAATGCCAATAAGGAGATTCACATCGGGTTGGTTGGCAAGTACGCCCTTCAAGATGCCTACAAGAGCATTCGCGAAAGCCTCTGCCTTGCCGCCATCTATAATGGTCGCAAGGCAAAACTGCATTTCATCAACAGCGAAGAGGTAACAAGAGAGAATATCGCTGCTCGGTTAGAAGGGATGAGTGGTATCGTCATCTGCCCAGGCTTTGGCCAGAGAGGCATCGAAGGCAAGATTATCGCAGCAGAATTTTCTCGCACTCACGACATACCGACCTTCGGCATCTGCCTCGGCATGCAGATGATGGTCATAGAGTTCGCGCGAAATGTGCTGGGCTATAAGGATGCCACAAGCAGCGAATTCATCTCCTCCCCCTCGGGGGAGGCCGCGAGGGGGCTTCACTTTGTCATCGACATGATGGAAGAACAGAAGTCTATCACGCAAATGGGTGGAACGATGCGACTGGGGGCTTACGAGTGCGAACTGAAAGAAGGAAGTCGAACCTTCGAGGCATACAGACCCACCCCCTTCCCCTCCCTCTATGGAGGGGAGAAAAAAGCCCTCCCCCTAGAGGGGGAGCGGGGAGAGGGTCTTCTTATCAAAGAGCGCCATCGCCACCGTTATGAGTTCAACAGTAGCTATCAGAAAGCGTATGAAGCTGCAGGCATGAAGTGTGTTGGCATCAATCCTGACACAAACCTTGTCGAGATTGTTGAGGTGCCGTCTCTAAAGTGGTACATCGGCACGCAGTTCCATCCCGAATACTCCTCGACGGTGCTGCATCCGCATCCCTTGTTCATGTCGTTCATTAGGGCATGTTCTGAGTATTCCGAATAATCTGAATAATCCGAATAATCTGAGAAGATGGAAACGTTGAAGCATGAATGTGGTGTGGCTTTGGTGAGGCTCTTTAAGCCTCAAAGCTACTACGAGCAGAAGTACGGCACGCAGTCCTACGCCCTGAACAAACTCTATCTGATGATGGAGAAGCAGCATAACCGCGGCCAAGAGGGTGCAGGTATCGCTTGTGTCAACATGGATGCTCCTGTTGGCACGGAGTACATGTTTCGCGAAAAGGCTTTAGGCAAAGACGCTATTACGTCCCTTCCTGCGTCGTAATAACTGGCGGGCCAAGAACCTCTGTCTTTGCGGCAACTTCAACATGACGAACATCGAGGAGATATTCGAGAAGATTGTAAAGCAAGGGCAGTCGCCACGCATCTATAGCGACTCGTATATCACGCTCGAACTGATGGGGCATCGGCTGGACAGGGAAGTAGAACGCCTGTTCGTCGAGGCCAAACAGAAAGGGTTGGAAGGCACAGACATTACTCATTATATAGAAGACAACGTGCAGATGGCCAATGTGCTGCGAACCACAATGGCGGACTACGACGGCGGCTATGTGATGTGCGGCATGACGGGCAGCGGCGAGATGTTTGCCATGCGCGACCCTTGGGGCATCCGGCCTGCCTTCTGGCATCAGGACGACGAGGTGATAGCCGTGGCCAGCGAGCGTGCTGTATTGCAAACAACCTTCGACCTCGCTTGCGAAGACGTTCAGGAATTGCCGGCAGGCAAGGCACTCATCGTGCACAAGGACGGCAGCTCCGCTGTGGAAACCATCTTGGAGGCAAAGCAACAAAGCCGTTGTTCCTTCGAGCGCATCTACTTCAGCCGGGGTTCCGACCGCGACATTTACCATGAGCGCAAGCAACTTGGCCAGCAGCTCACAGCACCCATCCTCAAAGCCATCGACGGAGATACTGAACACACCGTCTTCTCCTTTATCCCCAACACAGCCGAGGTGGCCTTCTACGGTATGATGGAAGGCCTGCGAAGTCAAGGGCTTCACGTTCGTAGCGAGAAGGTTGCATGGAAAGACATCAAGTTGCGCACCTTCATCACGGAAGCAGGCTCCCGCAACGACCTCGCCTCGCACGTCTATGACATCACCTACGGCTCCCTGCGACCCTATGAGGATAATCTTGTCATTATCGACGACTCCATTGTTCGAGGCACCACGTTGAAGGAAAGCATCTTCAAGATACTCGACCGCTTGCACCCCAAAAAGATTGTGATGGTCAGCAGTTCGCCGCAGATTCGCTACCCCGACTACTATGGCATCGACATGGCGCGTCTGGAGGAGTTCTGCGCTTTTCGTGCAACCATCGCCCTCATCGAAGAGCGTGGCATGTGGCAATTAATTACAGACACATACGCGGCTTGTCTTGCTGAACTCCGCAAGCCAGCAGCAGAGCAGACCAATTGTGTCAGCGCCATCTACAAGCCTTTCAGCATAGAAGAAATCAACCAAAAGATGGTTGAGATGCTTCGTCCCGCAGGAATGCAAGCGCCAGTCGAATTCGTCTTTCAAACCATCGAAGGCCTTCACGCAGCCTGCCCCGACCATCAAGGCGACTGGTACTTCACCGG
>CADCCR010000214.1 GCA_902799985.1 uncultured Bacteroidales bacterium
CTACCTTATTATATTGGCTGTTGCTGCTGCTGTCAGTATCCCTGTCTCGCTCATCGGCCTGCACCAGTTGATAACGCGCTACTATACCATCCACGCCACCATCGCCTGGTGGATTCCGCTCGTGAGCATCGCCATCGTCCTGCTCCTCTGCGCCCTCACGCTCTGGCAGCAAGTCTGGAAGGCAACAAGAATAAAACCATATGAAGTATTAAAGGAAAACTAAAGCCTCACCCCCGACCCCTCTCCGAGGAGAGGGGAGTCAACTTGTCAACTAAAACAACATGAAACAAGCATTCCGACTTATCTCCCGCATGAAGGGCTACACCGCCCTCTCCCTGCTGGGCCTCGTCATCTCCCTCAGCGGCACGGTCATCATCGCTCGCTACCTGCACCAGGAATGGACCATTGACCATTGGATGCCCGACCTCGACAGGACGTATGTATTGATGGAATTGGACGGACAGAACGAGATAGAGTATTTCTCGTATGCAAGCACCTACACGACGCTGCAATTGAAACTGGATGGGGAAGAGATGCTGAAGCCGCTGGCCTTGAAGGCTGACAGCATGTTCCACAGGTTCTTCCCCCTGAAGGCTGTGGCCGGCACGTTGGTATTGCGCCACGAAGGGGATGCCATCATCAGCGAAGAACTGGCTGCACGGCTCTTTCCCGAGGGGGAGGCTGTTGGGCAGACCCTGACGACGGACAACGGACAACTGCGCACTGTTATCGGCGTCTTTCGGAAACCCGCCTCGAAGCTTTCGCTGAACTTCGACTATGTAGAGTACGAAGCAGAATATGCCTACAATAATCAGGGCAGTGTCTTCTATATGGTCAGACTTCACCCAGGGGCCAGCGTGAAGACCTACAACAAACGCCAACCCGTACAGACTCCCAACGTATTCGAAATGGAGGGGCGTACACTGCGTTTTCAGTTGGCTCCATACGAAGGGGTGCTTTCACAGTTCTGGGGCGAAAAAGACGTTACCGTTAGGAGTGTCAGCTCGCCCAAATACCTGTGGATGCTCTTCGCCGTCGCCGTCCTGCTCTTCCTCGTCGGCATCTTCAACTTCCTGAACCTCTTTGCCGTGATGCGCAGCCACCGCCGCCACGAGCTGGAGGTGCGCCGCCTCTTCGGTGCCTCGCGCCTCGACATATTCTCGATGCTCTACATGGAGAACCTGCTCATCAGCGCTCTTGCCATGCTTGGTGTGTGGATGGTCGTCGAGCTGATTACGCCGCACATGAAGGACTGGTTCAGCATTGAGCAGATGAGCATGCCCCTCTTCGACACGACGCTGTCACTCTCAATCATATTTATATTGCCTCTTATAGCAATCGTAGGAAAGTTGGGCAAGGCTGGGGCAAGGTCTTTCCTTTTCCTCCAATACTTCATATCCATCACCCTCATCACCGTAAGCCTCTACCTGATGCGGCAACTGCACTTCATGATGGGCAGCGACCCTGGCTACCGTACCGAGAATATCCTGAACTGTACACCCTATCCTTCACGAACATGGACGGGAAGCGGCGGGCCCACTATGGATTGGTTCGAAACAATGAAGAACGACAGCAAGCTACTGAACGACCGCCTGACGGCATGCCCGCATATCAAAAGCTTCTGCTCCTCAGGATACATTTATAAAATGGGTAAAGAGTTGTCGGTCAATAATGTCTCGCTTGAATACCAAAGCATAAGCCCGCAGCAGATGGAGATGTACGGTCTGGAAGTCGTTCAGGGTCGGGCTTTGGGCATCAAGGACATTGAGAAAGAGACGGTTCTGCCTGCAAGGCGTCTGTGGTGGATTTTTGACTACACGACTGGCAGGATGCCCGATGAACAACCGCTCGTGCCCTACGAGATAGTGGGTGTAATACGCGCTTACCATCCTGGCAAACTATCCGAACCTCAACCCGGCATGTTCTTTGCTTATCGTAAGGAAGAACCTGACAGACTGAATGGTTCTGAGGTGGCGGTCGAAGTTATGCCCGGGCATGAGAAGGAAGCTATTGAATACATACAGAAGACGTCGCGCGAAATCTTCCATGTGAAGGAATTGCCTTATCATTGGCTCAAAGATGATGTAGCCAGCCTCTACGAGGAGGACCGTCGCACGGCACGCATCTTCTTCACCTTCTCGTTCTTGGCGATTGCCGTGAC
>CADCCR010000215.1 GCA_902799985.1 uncultured Bacteroidales bacterium
TTGTTCGCAGGAGTTCCCGATGTTTTCGCGGATAGAGCGATGGCGGCTGCAGAGAATCATTTCCACAGACGGGATTGTCTTCGTCAAGGAGCAGCGTTATCTGCCGACACACATCCCAGATGAAGTTATCCGTAGCTTCAACGCCAAACCACGCTTTCAGCACGTTGCGTATGCAGAAGCGTTTGCACTGACCTCCGAGGAGGCGCCTTGTGCGCTCCAGCCGAAGCCAGAGCTGCACAAAACTTTCTTTATTGTTCTGAATCTCATTCATAGTTTCATAATCGAAAATGACCAAAATGACCTTGACCATCATGACCACTAACTGTCAATTGTCAACTGTCAATTATCAACTTTCCTGTACCGACCTTCGGCGGTCAGGACGACAAGTCCCTGTTTGCGCCAGTTTTTCAGCATCTGTCGGACGCTGTTGTGAGTGACGCCTGCACCTTTTACGGCGATGCTTTGCTGGGTGGCTTGCTCAAAGGTGAACTGCACATCCAAACGTGCGTAGATAGAATCATTCTTTCCACGCTTCAGTCGCTCACCATTCAGGTAGCCTCCATAGTCACGACTCATGAAAGCATTCTCTATACGCTCGCGGAAGAAGTAGAGGGCATTCTCCAACAGCGAATCGGCTATCACATCGTACATCTCCAGCAGGCTATCACATCGTACATCTCCAGCATCGTGGGTGTCTGTACTTTCAGAAGCATTTCCTTCCATAGGTTCGGATACTGTTTCAGACGTTCTTCCGCACCACTGAGGCCATGCTTCTGGATAAGTGTCTCGCACACCTTGCAGAGCATCAGGCAGCACGTCATCCTCTGTGCCGTAACGCATACGCGGAAACGCTGACGGGCACGTACCTTATCGTCGTTCATCATCGTCTCGATACGGATGCGTTCCACCCATTCGCGGCCCTTTGCTTCGAGTTTCGGCAGCACCACCTCACCATGCATCAGCGGCAACAGATGCGCTATCTGCTGTATGCGCTCCGTCTGGCGGTCGGTCAGCACATAAGGCTTATCCTCCAGCGGTGCAAACGTATTGTCGGGCGTGCGGGCAATGGCGATACGGCTCTGAAAACCATCGGTATAGTTGCTCACCACACGATACAACGCATCAGGCGTGCCGCACATGCAGACGTTCCACAACAGTCTTTCGATATGCACATTCACGGCCTCTGCACTTTTGGCTTCGCGCTCATACTTCGTGCCGTCGTAGCTTTGGCGCAGCATCACTGAAAAATCATACATTGCCGACCTCCACTTCTGTGCCACCGTATCAGCTTCTGGCGTAAACGAAAAGGCATGTTTGCCCTCGGTATTCGCCAGTCGCTCTGCAAGATTGGCAACAGTGTTGTTTAGCGTCAGACAACGCACAGGCAACTTTGGCTCTTCGGGCTGTTCCTTCTTGTTCTTCGCAGCACGTTTCTTGGCACGCCATTCGTCTTCCTGCATCTGGTACATCCTATCAAGAGCCTTTACCTCGCTCATCCACGCATCCACGACAGGGTCGATACTGCCCTTGCCGGAAGCAAAATCACCAGCGATGTAGGCGATGAGATTAAGGCCCTTCTTCTGACCGTGAACATCGAGTGTCACGCCAGTTGCCAGCGCACCGATAGCAGGACAGATAGCCGTTATCGTGGGCATCGCCAGCTGCGGACCTACGGCATCAACAGAATCCTTCACACCTTGCGGCAACTTCTTAATTGACAATTGATTGATAATTGACAATTGACAATTCGTTATCGTCCAGGTTTTCGTCCTGCCCTGAGCAAGTCGAAGGGTTTTCGTTTTCGTTAATCGTCCTGACAATCTCGTCCATCAGGCGCGAGCCTTTAGTAGGTTCTTTGCAGGCCGAGTGGATGATGCTCTTCATCTCCTGCTCTGGCAGACCGAATCGTGGCATTATCTCCAGCAGCCATTCTTCTTTGTCGTCGCAGATGGCACGCAGATTTGCTGCCAACTTGTGCAGACACTTGTTGCGCTCACCCTCACTTGGTTCCCCACCCGTCTGACGCCAATACTCTGCGATGATTGTGGTGTAGGGAATGCCCTTGAAGGTGGTGGGGAAAGAGACCCCATCCTCGCCCTTCGGGCACTCCTTCCCGAGGGCAGGAGAAATATTACCATTAGAAGGTTGTAATCCTCCCCCTCCCCTTGGGAGGGTCGGGGTGGGGTCGAATATCCCATCGTCGAGATAAAGCAGCTCCGCTGCCGTTGTCGTAAAGAACACTCGTGTGATATCCTTGGCTCCGTCGTCGTACTTCACTCCCAGCAGGTCGCTCGCCCATTTCAGGTTTTCCTCCTGTGACAACTCCGGACGGCGTTTGAACACCAGGTGATAACCCTCACCACGGGCACTCTCCTCCAACATTCTCAGGCCCAGTTCGTTTGCCTTACCAAGTATGCGCTCCTTCACC